>NZ_JAOWFX010000030.1:0-450960 GCF_030333435.1 Citrobacter sp. CK191
CCATGCCGAACTCAGAAGTGAAACGCCGTAGCGCCGATGGTAGTGTGGGGTCTCCCCATGCGAGAGTAGGGAACTGCCAGACATCAAATCAAGCGAAGGGCCCGGTCGAAAGATCGGGCCTTTTTGCGTTTACGCGCCCTGAGAACTGCCGGATGGCGGCGGTGCCTTATCCGGCTCGCGTTCCACCTGATAAGCGCAGCGCCACCAGGCAGTTAGTGAATGACTTGCGATAAAAATGCCCGGGTGCGCTCTGATTTAGGATGGGCAAAGAACTCTTCCGGTGGCGCCTGCTCAACAATTTCACCGCGATCCATAAAGATCACCCTGTCTGCTACCGTTCGGGCAAAGCCCATTTCGTGGGTGACGCAAAGCATTGTCATCCCGGACTGTGCCAGACCAATCATGGTATCCAGCACCTCTTTCACCATCTCAGGATCCAGCGCGGAAGTCGGCTCATCAAACAGCATAATTTTGGGCTTCATGCATAGCGAACGTGCAATAGCCACGCGCTGCTGTTGCCCGCCGGAAATCTGCCCTGGAAACTTATGGGCGTGCTCAGCGATGCGCACACGTTCCAGGTAATGCATCGCCAGTGCTTCAGCTTCTTTCTTTGGCATCTTCCGCACCCAAATCGGTGCCAGAGTACAGTTTTGCAGTACCGTCAGATGTGGGAAGAGGTTGAAGTGCTGGAACACCATACCGACTTCCTGTCTTACCCGCTCGATATTGCGAATGTCTTCATTGAGTTCAATACCGTCTACCACAATACGCCCTTGTTGATGTTCCTCCAGATGATTAATACAGCGAATGGTCGTGGATTTACCCGAGCCGGAAGGGCCACACAGCACGATACGCTCCCCCTGTTTCACGTTCAGATTAATGTCTTTCAGAACATGAAACTGACCGTACCATTTATTGACGTTTTCCAGCGTGATCATCGCGTCGGCAGGTTGAATTAATAATTGGCTCATAAAATCCTCAGTGCGGCGTACGCCCGGTGTTAAAACGTTTCTCCAGATGCTGGCTGTAACGCGACATGCTGAAGCAGAAAATCCAGTAAATCAGTGCGGCAAAAACATACCCTTCGGTCGACATCCCCAGCCATGCAGGGTCAACAGTTGCTTGCTGAACGCTACTGAAAAGGTCAAATAAACCGATAATGATCACCAGGCTGGTATCTTTAAACAGGGCGATAATGGTGTTCACCAGACCCGGGATTACCAGCTTCAACGCCTGGGGGAGAATGACCAGTCCCTGGGTTTTCCAGTACCCGAGCGCCAGAGATTCCGCGGCCTCATACTGCCCTTTTGGTAATGCCTGTAACCCTCCGCGTACGACCTCTGCGACGTAGGCAGACTGAAAAAGGATCACCCCGACCAGCGCCCGGATAAGTTTGTCGATACTGGTTCCTTCCGACATAAACAGCGGCAGCATGACCGAAGACATAAACAGCACGGTGATTAACGGTACGCCTCGCCAGAACTCGATAAAGATAACGGAGAGCATCCGAACGATCGGCATATGAGAGCGACGGCCCAGCGCCAGCAAAATTCCCAGAGGAAGGGCACCTGCAATACCGACGGAAGCGATGATCAACGTGAGCGTTAATCCTCCCCATTGCCGCGTTTCTACCCGCTCCAGCCCGAAGAAACCGCCATACATCAGCCACCAGACAACAATGGGATAGATAACCGCCCATGCGGCGATGTAGCGCCCGCGACGGGGCATTGCTTTCCAGAACATCGGCACAATGGAGGCCAGACCAACGAGTAATGCCAGGTTGATGCGCCAGCGTTGGTCATGTGGATAAAGCCCATACATAAACTGACCAAAACGTTCGTGAATAAATACCCAGCAGGCACCCGCCTTCGTACAATCAGCACGCGTCGAACCCACCCAGTTAGCCTGTAGAAACGCCCAGTTCAGCAAGGGGGGAATGAGTATCCACATGAGCCACAGACAAAAAAGGGTTAGCAGGCTATTGGACCAACTGGAAAAGAGATTTTTACGTACCCACAAAATTATGCGACCTGCGCCGTTATTGGCCGGGCGCATGGGATGAGACAGAAGAGCTTTTGTCATCATGGTTCCTTAGCGCTCAATCAGGGCGATACGGCGGTTATAAATATTCATCAGCAGGGAAATACTGAGGCTGATGATCAGATATACCGACATGGTGATGGCGATGGTTTCAATGGCCTGACCCGTCTGGTTCAGTACCGTTCCGGCAAACAGGGAAACCATATCCGGGTAGCCGATAGCGGCGGCAAGCGATGAGTTCTTCACGATATTCAGGTACTGGCTGGTCAATGGAGGAATGATCACGCGCAGTGCCTGGGGAATGATGACCTGGCGTAGCGTTACCGGATTAGGGAGACCCAGTGAACGCGCGGCTTCATGCTGGCCGTGGGGAACCGCCTGGATACCGGAACGGATGATCTCAGCAATAAATGCCGAGGTGTATACCGAAAGCGCCAGCGTCAACGCAGCCAGTTCTGGAATTAATGCCATTCCTCCCCGGAAGTTAAACCCGCGTAACTCGGGCACATCCCAGTGCAGCGCCGCGCCAAATAGCCACTGAGCGACAGCCGGCAATAGCACGATGAGCGCCAACGCCGTAGGCCATGTTCGGCGCAATTGCCCCGTCTTAATCTGGTGCGTTTTATTGAAGCGAAAGAGCCCGGTGGAGATGACGATCGCCAGAAGGATTGCCATGCAAAAAGCGATAACGCCTTCACCCAGCTGTGGTGCCGGAATATAGAGTCCCCGATTACTCAGAAAAACCAAATCCAGCGCGCTGACCGCCTGCCGTGGCCCGGGTAAATTACGCAGGACGGCAAAGTACCAGAAGAAGATTTGCAGCAATGGCGGAATATTGCGAAAGGTTTCGATGTAAATGGTCGATAACTTACGCAATAACCAGTTATCCGACAGGCGTGCAAGGCCGAGGAAAAAACCTAAAAATGACGCAAAAACAATACACAGTGCTGAGACCAACAGGGTATTGAGCAAGCCGACCAGAAAGACGCGACCGTATGTATCCCCTTGCTCGTAGTCGATCAGGTGCTGAACAATACCGAACCCGGCGCTGCGATCGAGAAACGCGAATCCTGAGGTAATCCCCCGGCTGCTCAGATTGTTAATCGTATTATGAATTAAATAGACCGCAACACTGACAACCGCAATAACGGCGAGTATTTGAAATAACCAGGCGCGGACCGCAGGGTTAGAAAAGGAGAGTATTCCTTTCACGGTTGAGCGGCGATGGGACATAAGAAAACCTCGGTAACCATAACTCTGGGCTGAGCGCCGCAGGTGCGGCGCCCGTTACATCACAACGGCTTAGCGTACGGGTGGTGCGTACTGAATGCCGCCATTATTCCAGAGATTGTTCTGGCCTCGTTTGATCTTCAGCGGGCTTTCCGATCCCACGTTACGTTCAAAGATCTCCGCGTAGTTACCAACCTGTTTAATGATGTTGTAGGCCCATTTGTTATCCAGTTTCAGATCCTTACCGTAATCCCCTTCTTTGCCCAACAAATGCGCCATGTCCGGTGTTGCCGGATTCGCCGCTTTCTCATCTACGTTCTGCGAGTTAATCCCCATTTCTTCAGCATTCAGCATAGCGAACAGCGTCCAGCGGACGACAGAGAACCACTCATCATCACCACGGCGCACAACGGGCCCCAGAGGCTCTTTTGAGATGACTTCAGGCAAGACGATCCATTCGGCAGGGTCGCTCAGCTTGATTCGCAGGGCATATAACTGAGACTGGTCAGAAGCCAGCGTGTCACAGCGGCCCGATTCCAGCGCTTTGGCTGACTCATCAGAGCGATCAAAAGTGACCGGGGTGTATTTCATTTTGTTGGCTTTAAAGTAATCGGCCACGTTCAGTTCGGTATCCGTGCCTGCCTGTATACAGACGGTGGCGCCGTCCAGCTCTTTAGCGCTTTTTAACCCCGCTTTGTTATGCGTCAGGAAACCAATCCCGTCGTAATACGTCACGCCAGTGAATGACATGCCCATACCTGCGTCGCGTGAAGAGGTCCAGGTTGTATTACGGGATAACAGATCGACTTCGCCGGATTGCAAGGCGGTGAAGCGTTCCTTTGCAGTGAGTGGGGTATATTTTACTTTTGTATCATCGCCAAAGACGGCTGCGGCAACGCCACGACAAACATCGACGTCAATACCCGTGAATTTACCGCTTGCATCTGCATAAGAAAAACCAGGCAGGCCGTCACTGATCCCACATTGTACGAATCCTTTTTTCTTTACGGCATCCAGTGTTGCGCCAGCATGCGCCTGATTTGCAACAGCAAGCAGCACGCCGACCGCAGCCAGGCTGGCTATCATCATCTTTTTCATAATGCATCCTGTGTGGAGAAATTATCGTTATAGAGAGACGTTCTGGAACGTCTTTACCTGTCTGTGGCTTTGGCCATACTCTTTTAAGCAAAGGTAGTGCCAGGTTTTGCGAACGAATGCTCGACGCAATATGCAGAGTGTAGACAGGAAAAAATAAATGCAGCGCCCTGAAATGGTGCGAAAATGAAACGTAAGCCACATTTTGGAGCAAAATATTTAAATTTACGGGCGCTGTGCGGAATAACGATTTCGCCCGTTAATATCGGCAGGATAAGTATGATAAATGCAGTTTCACTAAGACAGAATAATGAAAAGCGCCAATCTTATAGAGTAGATATGTGAGAGAAATCTATAATTGATGATTAATAATAAATCGATTGTCCAGAGCTTTGTCTTATATTAAAAGCGCGGGTTGCCGCGCTTTTAATAAAACCTATTTCGTCAGGGCAACAATCCCCAGCGTCAGGCCTGCGACAGCGGCTGCGCCACCGGCAATCGCCCCCGCTGTTTCCCAGTTATCTTGCGTGGTGCCCTTCATACAGGTATTGGTATGAACCAGACGACCCTGGTCGTCATAAACCGGAACGCAAGGAGAGTCATGCGCACACCCCGCCAGCAAGGTTGTGAGCAATGCAACAGGAATTAATCTTTTCATGGTGTTACCTCAAAAATAAACGTTTCGCTACATCCAGCAAAGTCGAATGCTCCGCTAGCTGCGAACCCGGCGCTATTTTATCACGCCTTAAAAAGGCACCCGCATATGGAATAATTTCAATTCATGTGGATTGTAAAAATAATGGAGAAAAGGATGGCTAAGCGGTGCATGTCTGGTAAATAGCAGGGAAAATAAATGACTATCTTTTTAATACATAAATGGATAATTATTTTGGAAAAAGGCGCCCGAGGGCGCCGTAATTTTAGTGGTTAATCATGATGCCGGTTAAAACGACGTCTCACGACCACAAAGAAGACCGGAACGAAGAAGATTGCCAGCAATGTCGCCGTCAGCATTCCTCCCATAACCCCCGTTCCCACCGCATTTTGCGCGCCACTGCCTGCGCCATGACTGATAACCAGCGGCATAACGCCGAGGATGAACGCCAGAGATGTCATCAGGATTGGGCGTAAACGCATACGCGACGCTTCAAGCGTTGCCTCAATCAACCCTCGTCCCTCTTTCTCCATCAGATCTTTGGCAAACTCTACAATCAGGATGGCGTTTTTAGCAGAAAGACCAATGGTTGTGAGCAGGCCAACCTGGAAGTAAACGTCGTTATTCAGTCCGCGAAGCGAGGCGGCCAGCAATGCGCCGACCACGCCGAGCGGTACGACGAGCATAACGGAGAACGGAATGGACCAGCTTTCATACAATGCAGCCAGGCAAAGGAAGACCACAATCAGTGAGATTGCATACAACGCTGGAGCCTGGTTGCCGGAGAGGCGCTCCTGATACGACATGCCAGTCCAGTCATGACCAATACCGTTCGGTAATTTTGCCGCCAGGCTTTCCATTAATGCCATCGCTTCCCCGGTACTTCTGCCGGGCGCCGCTTCACCCAACAGCTCCATTGAAGGCATACCGTTGTAGCGTTCCAGACGTGGTGAGCCGTAAATCCACCGTGCCGAACTGAAGGTGGAGAACGGAACCATTTCACCGTTTGCGCTACGGACATACAGATTGTTGATGTCACCGGGCAACATGCGGAACGGCGCATCCGCCTGGACATAGACTTTCTTCACTCGTCCATGATCGATGAAATCATTCACGTACGTACCGCCAAGCGCGGTGGAAATCGTCTGGTTGATGTCTGACAGGCTGACTCCCAGGGCCTGTGCTTTTTCCTGATCGACATCCAGCTTGAACTGTGGCGTATCTTCCAGTCCGTTAGGGCGTACACGAACCAGCAGGTCGGGATGCTCTTTTATCATACCCAGCAACTGGTTCCGGGCTTTGGTGAGTTCCGTGTGACCCAGGTTCGCCTGATCGATCAGTTCAAAGTCAAACCCCGTTGCCGTACCCAGCTCAATAATCGCGGGCAGGTTGAACGGGAAGACAAGACCATCCTTTATCTGGCTGAATGCCCTGGTTGCGCGGGCAACGATCGCTTCTACGCCATTTTCTTCGCCGGGGCGTTCTTCCCAGGGCTTCAGGCTAATAAAGACAATACCGGAGTTCTGCCCCTGTCCGCTAAAGCTAAAACCATTCACGGTAAAGACGGATTCAACGTTGGCTTTTTCCTGGTTCAGATAGTAGTTCTGAATCTGATCCAGCACCTGCTGCGTACGCGTCTGCGTCGCGCCAGCCGGTAACTGCACCATCGTCATGAATACGCCCTGATCTTCTTCTGGCAGGAAGGAGGTGGGTAAGCGCAGGAACAAAATGGCCATGCCGCCGACGATAAGGACATACAGCAGCAAATAACGCCCGGTCTTGCGCAAAATACCGCTGACGCTGTTACTGTAATGCCCGACGCTTTTCTCAAACAGCGTGTTAAACCACCCGAAGAAGCCACCTTTCTTTTCATGGTGATCGGCAGACGCAGGCTTAAGCAGCGTGGCGCAAAGCGCAGGCGTCAGGATGAGCGCAACCAGTACAGAAAGCGCCATTGCAGAAACGATAGTCAGCGAGAACTGGCGGTAAATCGCGCCGGTTGAGCCGCCAAAGAAGGCCATCGGCACAAATACGGCGGAAAGCACCATCGCGATCCCCACCAGCGCGCCCTGAATCTGCGACATTGATTTCTGGGTCGCTTCTTTGGGCGGTAGCTTTTCTTCCACCATCACGCGTTCGACGTTTTCCACGACGACGATAGCGTCATCGACCAGCAAGCCGATGGCGAGCACCATCCCGAACATTGTTAACGTATTAATAGAGAAACCGAACGCCGCCAGGATGGCGAATGTACCCAGCAGTACAACCGGTACCGCAATGGTCGGTATCAACGTCGCACGTATGTTTTGCAGGAAAAGATACATGACCAGGAAAACGAGGATGATCGCTTCAAACAGCGTTTTCACCACTTCATGAATCGATATTTTCACAAACGGCGTAGTGTCATACGGGTAGACCACTTTCAACCCTTGCGGGAAGAACGGCTGTAGTTCCGCAAGCTTCGCTTTAATGGCCGCTGCCGTATCCAGCGCGTTCGCGCCGGTTGCCAGCTTAATACCCAGGCCTGTCGCCGCCTGGCCATTAATCTTCGTCACCATGTTGTAGTTTTCGCCGCCAAGTTCGATGCGGGCCACATCTTTAAGATGGACCATCGAACCATCCTGATTCACTTTCAGCGTGATGCGGCCAAACTCTTCAGGCGTTTTCAGTCGTGTTTGCGCGATGATAGAGGCGTTAAGCTGCTGTCCCGGGATGGAAGGCGTCCCGCCCAGTTGGCCTGCGGCAATCTGGTTGTTCTGCGTTTTCAGCTGGTTAATAACATCTAACGGCGTCAGTTGGTATTTGTTTAACGCATTGCTGTCGAGCCAGATACGCATCGCGTACTGCGCGCCAAACAGTTGGACGTCGCCGACGCCGGATGTCCGGCTGATGGTATCTTTAACGTTAGACGCTACATAATCGGAAATGTCATCCTGCGTCAGGTTCTTATTGTCGGAAACAAAACCGGCCACCAGAAGGAAGCTACTGCTTGATTTCTCGACGCTGATACCTTGCTGCTGTACTTCCTGCGGCAACAAAGGCATGGCCAGTTGCAGTTTATTTTGTACCTGAACCTGTGCGATATCCGGGTCGGTGCCGGACTGGAACGTCAACGTAATAGTTACGCTACCGGACGAGTCGCTGGTGGACGACATATACATCAGGTTATCGATACCGTTCATATTCTGTTCGATAACCTGCGTTACGGTATCCTGCACCGTTTGCGCGTCCGCTCCCGGGTAGGTTGCGGAAATCGCAACGGCGGGCGGCGCGATGGTCGGGTACTGCGCAACGGGCAGCTGCATGATCGCCAGGGCGCCAGCCATCATGAGAATGATGGCCAGAACCCAGGCAAAAATCGGGCGATTAATAAAAAAGTTTGCCATGTCCGGTTACCTTATTGCGCTGCATTCGCCGCAGGGGCATCGGTGGTGGCTTTAACCTGTTCGCCCGGGCGGGCTTTCTGCAAGCCGCTGACGATAACTTTGTCGCCCGGTTGCAACCCTTTGCTGATTAACCATTTATCGCCGATCGCCTGAGTAGCGATAACGTCGCGCGCTTCAACCTGATCTTTATCATTGACGATCATCACCATCGCATCGCCACGCGGCGTGCGCGTTACGCCCTGCTGTGGAACGAGAATGGCATTGGGCTGAATGCCTTCATCAATTCGCGCGCGGACAAACATACCGGGAAGCAGGGTGTGCTGAGGATTGGGGAAAACAGCCCGAAGGGTGATAGAACCGGTACTTTCATCTACCGTGACGTCGGAAAATTGCAGCGTGCCTTTCAGCGGGTACGCCTGACCATTTTCCATTACCAACTCGACGTTGCTGCGGGTGTTGTCTTTGTGCAGGCTACCCTGCTCGACGGACTGCCTGAGACGCATAAAATCGCTGCTGGACTGCGTCACATCAACGTAAATAGGGTCAAGCTGTTGCACGGTCGCCAGTTCGGTTGCCTGACCATTGGTCACCAGCGCGCCTTCGGTGACACTGGATTTACCAATGCGGCCGCTGATCGGCGAAGTCACTTTGGTGTAGGCGAGGTTGATGCGCGCGCTTTCTACTGCGGCTTTTGCGGCGATAACGGCGGCATCAGCCTGACGAGCATCGGCGATGGCCTGGTCGTACTCTTGTTGGCTAATGTATTTTGTGCCAACCAGCGGAACGTAGCGTTTAACCGTTAAGTGCGCAATGGCGGCGGCAGCTTCGCTTTTTGCCAGCTCGCCTTTGGCGCTGTCGTAATCAGCCTGATAAGTCGCCGGGTCAATCTGATAAAGCGACTGGCCTGCTTCGATATCGCTACCTTCGGTGAAATTCCTTTTCAGTACAATGCCGCTGACCTGAGGCCGGACTTCCGCAATACGAAATGGCGTCGTGCGCCCCGGCAGCTCAGTCGTCACCGCTAAGGGAGCAGATTCGACTACGTGGACGGTGACTTGCGGCTCAGCAGGGTGAGCTTGCGTATCTCCCTGATCGTTACAACCGGCGAGTAACGCAGCGGAGATTATGATGAATGAGGGCAGGAGTGCAAACCTGGCATGTTTCGTCATTACTGTTCCTTAGAAAACCGAAGCTCGTTATTTACCGGATAACGGTAAGGCGTTAACGCGCACAAATAAAATAGCAGTTGGCTATCCTACAAATTATCAGCTCGTGATGTAAGCAATACTTATTTCCGGTCGTCATGCACGGCACGTAAAAGCAAAAAAAGATTAATATCCTGTCGTTTCATAATGCGGTGGAAAAGTAAAACCCTGTCTTTCATTAACACAAATAGAAATATACATTCTTTTGGTGAATAGTTTTATTTGATTCATTTGTATTTATTATTTATTTGGATGTATTGTGCGTAATAATACACGAGGGATCTCGTTTAAATAAAAATGAAGTGATACATTTGCGCGTTATCCCTGAACAGTATTTACTGTCATCCTTCGGTTTCAGACACACTTCATTATGGCCAGGAAAACAAAAGCGGACGCCCTCAGAACCCGACAACACTTGATTGAAACAGCGATCGTACAGTTCGCCTTGCACGGGGTCGGCAGCACCACGCTAAACGACATTGCAGACGCTGCGAATGTTACGCGGGGCGCTATCTATTGGCATTTTGAGAACAAGACGCAGTTGTTTAATGAGGTATGGGGTCAGCAACCGCCGCTACGCGATCTCATTCAGGACAGGTTAACAACGTGTGGGGGCGATAATCCGCTACAGAATTTGCGTGAAAAACTGATTGCCGCTTTGCAATATATTGCTGAGGTGCCCCGACAACAGGCATTAATGCAGATTTTATATCATAAATGTGAATTTCATAATGATATGATATCAGAGCAGGATATTCGGGAAAAAATAGGCTTCAGTTATCAGATAATGCGTGAAGCATTACAGCAATGTATGAATAAAGGACTGATTGCGACCGGTCTTGATGTCGAGGTCAATTTAATTGTGCTTCATGGCAGTTTTAGCGGAATCGTAAAGAACTGGTTAATGAATCCTTCCAGTTATGATCTCTATAAGCAGGCGCCGCAATTAGTGGATAATGTATTAAAAATGTTAGTTCCGAATGGCAATGTGATGGTATTAACGCAGAATAACAAGCCGGTCGTGGAAGCGTAACGGTTATCCCCAACTGTGCGTCGGCATAATTTGCATAGAACTGGCTGGCGTACTACTCAAGGTCGGCGCAGTTGACGAGTTTGAGCGGGTTAACCGAATTCATGTTGCGGCATTTATCGTATTCCGTTGTCATCAGTTCGATCCACTGCATGAGTAATGCGTCAAAAAGGAAAACGGAGACTGCGAAAACAACCAGCCACCAATACTTACGAATCATTGCCAAATCCTGTGTATTCATGCCCAAGCGTGCAAGGAATATACACGAAACAACGCGGCAGAAAAGCAGACTTACAATGCTTTTACTTCACCTGAGACGTATCCGTCATTTCGGTCATTCGGCTCTTTTTGGACAGGTTTGTTGTCTTGCGCTTTTTCACCTTTGCCAGCTCGTTTTCCGCATAGTGAGAGGTGACGTTCAGCCTTCTGATGCCCATTTTTACGTATTCATTGTTGATTTCGATGCCGACAAATTTGCGCCCGGTTTCCACGGCTACGGCGCCCGTCGTGAAGCTTCCGGCGAAGGGATCTAACACCGTGTCGCCCGGGTTTGAGGAGGCCAGGATGATCCGGCTCAACAGCGCTCTGGGTTTTTGCGTGGGATGGTTCTCATACTCATCCATTAAGTAGCGGACGCGGGGAAAATCCCAGACGTTTCCGGGGACTTTTTGCGTGTTGTAGGGCTGGGGTGGATTTTTGCGGTAATCGATCAACGCTCTTTTTGCGCCGGTTTTGGTTTCAACCAGGATGTCATCACGATTAAACGTATAGTTCTTCGCATCTTTTACCATCATCAGGATGGGTTCATACATTGAGCCAAAATACTTTTTGGCCTGCACGCCTGAGCTGTCGTACGACCATATGATGCGGCTTTTGATATCGAACAGTTTCCTGCATTTGAGGTCGAGATAGGGCATGTTCTCCGTGCTGTTCATGATGTACATCGTGCCGTGTTTTTTCAGCACCCGATGGCACTCATCAATGCATTCAAACAGCCAGGCCAAAAAGGTCTCTTCGTCCCAGGACTCCACCAGACCGTCAAAATTTTTTCCGATGTTGTAGGGCGGGTCGGCAAAAATTAAATCGGCACTTTCCGGGGGCAGTTTTTTCAATTCTGAAAGCGCATCACCGTGAATGATCTTCTTCGATTCATCGCCAAAATATTGCGGCTCAAATCCGACATTCATGAACAAACTCCTGTCTGACGCGAATAAAAAAGGCGCTTCCCCATGCCGAGTAGCGCCTTTTTAAACAAGCAATTAGCTAATCGAAATTAGTTCATGCCGTATTTTTTCAATTTTTTACGCAGCGTACCACGGTTGATGCCCATCATCAGGGCAGCACGGGTCTGGTTACCACGGGTGTATTGCATCACCATGTCCAACAGGGGCTGTTCTACTTCAGCCAGTACCAGCTCATAGAGGTCATTAACATCCTGACCGTTCAGTTGAGCAAAATAGTTCTTCAGTGCCTGTTTAACCGAGTCACGCAGGGGCTTTTGAGTCACCTGATCCTGAGAGTTAACGGTAGAAACGGTCAGTACGTCAGAATTTACGCGTTGTTCGAACATAGTTCTGTCAGCTCTTTATTTCATTACGCAAAATTTTCGAAGTATGCCTCCAACGCCTCCAGCTGTTCGCTGGCATCCTCAATGGCGTTGAATGTGCGCCGAAACTGGTCATTTGGAGCGTGCTCCTGGAGATACCAGGAGACGTGTTTACGTGCAATTCGGTACCCTTTTGCCTGGCCATAAAAGTCATGCAGTTCCCGAACATGCGCGCAAAGCAAGCGCTTAACCTCTGCCAAAGGCAGGGGGGGTAGCAACTCCCCAGTGTCCAGATAATGCTGGATTTCCCGAAAGATCCAGGGTCTTCCCTGAGCTGCGCGGCCTATCATCAGGGCATCCGCCCCCGTATAGTTGAGCACAGCTCTGGCTTTATGCGGGTCAGTAATGTCGCCATTCGCGATAATCGGAATGGAAACTTTCTGCTTAACTGCCCGAATACTGTCGTATTCAGCATCTCCATTGAACAAACAGGCGCGGGTGCGTCCATGAATGGTCAGAGCCTGAATGCCACAGTCTTCAGCCAGTTGGGCAATCTCTACGCAGTTACGGTGTTCCGGGGCCCAGCCGGTGCGAATCTTCAGGGTGACAGGAACGTCCACTGCACTCACGACCTCGGTTAGTATCGACTTCACTAAATCCGGGTACTGCAAGAGGGCTGAACCTGCGAGCTTGCGATTCACTTTTTTAGCCGGACACCCCATATTGATATCAATAATCTGGGCGCCGCTTTCCACGTTAATACGTGCGGCATCGGCCATCTCAACAGGGTCGCTACCGGCGATTTGCACCGTGCGAACGCCTGGCTCATCAACGTGCACCATCCGTAAACGAGATTTGTCGCTTTCCCAAACCTGCGGGTTAGAAGACATCATCTCGGATACCGTCAATCCTGCTCCCATCTCATAGCACAGCGTCCGAAAAGGTCTGTCAGTAATGCCAGCCATGGGCGCTGCGATCAGGCGATTTCTAAGCTGGTATTGTCCGATGCGCATGAGTTAAGAAATGACCATACTGTGACTGCAAGGCGGCGTATATTACGCATTTTTTGCACGAGATGAAAGGCCAAACTTTGACCAATCCTCTGAGGTGGATCAAAGAATCGCAGTTAAGATGAACGATGAGAATTAATTAACTTTATAAATCATTGCGTTATAAAATGAGGCCGAATTTTTATACGCTTACAATTTTGCGTAACTTATCATTTTTTCTTCTATGGCTGACGGCTGGACAACATAATCTGCTGATTTAACCAGCAGATTATCGTTTCATAGTGTGATCGCCGCCTCATTTCAGGACAGGATCGCGAAGCGTCGGTATCGACCATTCGTTAATGACGCGGCCATTCAAAGGCTGGACAGGGCGATTGTTGGCAGGGTGTATCGTATGGCGAAATTTTTCCAGTTGACCGGCAGAAAGCGTCATAGGCTGTTTCAGGACAATCCAGGTTACGCCTTCGCTACAGGGAGGCGTCGTTAACGAACCGCTAAAGCGCCAGTAGGTTCTGTCTTCCGGCAACAGCAGATTGATATCGACGGGGGAAAGCAACGGTATGCTGTCGCCCGGGGTTGCCGGGATGGATTGCCATAAACGTTCAATTGCCTCATTTGGCTCACCGATATCAAACATGACGGCAACAACGGCAATCTCACCTTCCTGGTTTTTGTGCGTCAGGTGCAGCTCCATCGCATAGTGTTTACCATTGATGGTATTTTCACTTGGGGCATGAAAATGAAATTCTGCTAAAGCATAAGGCCGATCGTCAATCTGAGTGGAAGCAGAAGAATAGGGGTTCATTGTTGCCTGAAGAGTGTGGTTAACGTTCAGGAGCATGTCGGCGCGATCGATGTACTGTACGTTAAGTGGTGGGAGCTGGATTTCATTCGTGGTGAGAATATCAACAGGGGACTGGCTCATCCCGGTCTGGCACAGTTTGTATGCTTTATTGATTTCACCCCAGTGCGCGGGAGAGGTGTCGCCTTCATAGCTCCAGTCAGTTGCCGAAACGGAAACGGGCATCATACAGATTGCCAGAAAGGCAGTGGCCAAAGAAATTAACTTCATGCATTTACCCGATGAATTGAAAACAACATAACATTATATAAATCAATCAATTATAAAGAATATTGTATCGGTGACGAGCAGGAGAGGAAAGCGAATCGTGTGAAAAAGGCGTGGCCAGATGACCACGCCGGAAAGGACTGATTATTTTTTACGACCGGTAATGCGGCACCACTCTTCTTTCTCTACCACCGGGTCGAGCGTAAAGAGTTCGGTATAGGCTTCGCATACGCTTTCCGCCTGGCTGGCCAGGATACCGGAAAGCCCCAGTAAACCGCCCTCAACGGGCAGTACGCTGATTAACGGGGCCAGTTCACGTAATGGGCCAGCCAGGATGTTAGCGACCACCACATCGGCTTTCATGGCTTCTGGCTGGTCTTTGGGGAGATAGAGCTCCAGACGCTCAGATACGCCGTTGCGCTCTGCGTTATCACGGCTGGCCTGGATCGCCTGCGGATCGATATCGATCCCGATAGCTTTCGCTGCGCCCAGTTTTAATGCGGCAATCGCCAGGATGCCGGAACCGCAGCCAAAGTCGATCACCGTCTTACCGTTCAGATCAAGCCCGTCGAGCCATTGCAGGCAGAGGGATGTGGTGGGATGCGTGCCAGTACCGAAGGCCAGACCCGGGTCCAGCATGACGTTGACGGCGTTCTCATCCGGTACATCGCGCCAGCTCGGGCAAATCCACAGACGCTCGCCAAAGCGCATCGGGTGAAAGTTGTCCATCCATTCGCGTTCCCAGTCTTTATCTTCCAGTTGCTCAATCTTATGCGCGAAACCCGCGCCCAGCAGCGGATGATGCTCAAGGATTGCCACCACCTCTTTCATGTCGGTTTCGGCATCGAACAGGCCGATAACGTCGGTATCGCCCCACAGACGCGTTTCACCTGGCAGCGGCTCAAATACCGGCGTGTCGTGCGTGTCCTGGAAGGTCACAGAGACCGCGCCGGTTTCCACCAGCGCATCGCTAAGTTCTTCGGCGTTCGTACCGGTCGTATTCAGTTTCAGTTGGATCCACGGCATGGCAAAACTCTTTATTTATCAGTAGTCAATAAGGTGGCTTGCTGGGCAGATGAACCAAAACGGTTTCCGGCCAGAAAAGCCAATAAACTGAGCAGTAGCGAGGGCACGATGGGGTGAAAGCCCAGGTACTGAACGTTAAAGGTGGCGAGCACGGCATACAACACGCCGCCAATGATCATGGCGCTTAGCGCGCCTGTCGCGTTTGCACGCTCCCAGTACAGGCCCAGCACCAGCGGCCATAAGAACACCGCTTCCAGGCCGCCGAAAGCCAGCAGGTTAAGCCAGATAATCATTTCCGGCGGTTTCCAGGCTGCGAGCAGTAGCAACGCACCTAACAGCAGCGTGATGATGGCTGACATCCGCTTCAGGCGAGTTTCGTTATGCATTTGCTCCGGGCGAATATTCAGATAGAGATCTTTAATGATCGTAGCGGAACTTTGCAGCAACTGGGCATTGATTGTCGACATAATGGCCGCCATCGGCGCGGCGAGAAAGATGCCGGCGGCAATCGGCGGCAGAACCTTAACCATCAGCGTTGGAATGACCAGGTCCGGTACGGTCAGGTCAGGAATCACCGCCCGTCCCAGCGCGCCCGCCAGGTGCATACCGAACATCAGGATCGCCACCACAATCGTGCCGATGATAATGCCGCGATGCACCGCTTTACTGTCTTTATAGGAGATGCAACGCACGGCAGTATGCGGCAGGCCGATCACGCCAAAGCACACCAGCACCCAGAATGAGGTCATAAAGGTCGGTGACAGAATGTCATCCGCGCCCTGCGGCGTCACCAGTTTCGGGTCGATCGTTTGCAGGGTTTCGACCGCGTGTCCGAGGCCGCCTGCCGCATGAACCACGCCGACCAACAGGACGATGGTGCCAATCAGCATGACCATGCCCTGCATCGTATCGTTGAGCACGCTGGCGCGAAAACCGCCAAATGCGGTATACAACGCGATGCTGACGCCAAAGATTAACAGCCCTGTTTCGTAGGGGATGCCCGCTGCGGTCTCAAGCAGGCGCGCGCCGCCAATAAACTGTACGGTCATCGCCCCGACGAAAGCCACCAGCAGGCTGAGGCTTGCCAGCCAGACCAGCAGACGGCTTTGATAGCGGGCAAACAGCATATCGTTAAGGGTGACGGCGTTGTAGCGCCGCGCCAGAATAGCGAACTTCTTACCCAGAATACCCAGCGAGAGCCAGACGGCGGGTAACTGGATCATCGCCAGCAATACCCAGCCCAGGCCGTATTTATAGGCCGCGCCCGGGCCGCCGATAAATGAGCTGGCGCTGATGTAGGTGGCGGTCAGCGTCATCGCCAATACAATTCCGCCCATCGAACGACTACCGAGGAAATACTCATTCAGGAAGGTGCCCGTCGTCCTTTTTCGCATGGCATAGACCGACAGACCAAACACCACCAGCAGATAGGCGATAAGCGGCAGAATGACTTCAAGCTGCATCATCGTCCTCCAGAGGAATGTCGCGATAGATAAATTTCACCATAGCCCAGCACAGTAAAATGAAAACAAGCGGCGTCAGCAGGCAGGCCATTTCAAACCAGTGCGGAAGGCCCGTTATGCCGGGTGCCGCGCCTGGTAAGTAAGCAGTCACCAACCACGCAGCCAGATACAGAAGGGTCAGCCACAGCGCCCAACGCGCCTCTTTGTTGGCCTGAACAAAACGCGTGTCCATTTTTTGTCCCTTGTGGATGAAGAAAGCGGGGATTGTACCTTATGGGATGTACCGGAGGGAAAAAAACAAAAGGCCGGAAAACCGGCCTTTTTCAGTTAACGCACGCTTATTTTTCCTGAAGACCGAGTTTCTTCTCCAGATAGTGGATGTTGGTGCCACCGTGCTGGAAGTGCTCGTCGTTCATGATGCGGGTTTGCAGGTCAATGTTGGTTTTGATGCCATCAATGATCAGTTCCTGCAATGCGTTTTTCATACGGGCAATCGCCACGTCACGGTTTTCACCGTAGCAGATCAGCTTGCCGATCATGGAGTCATAGTACGGCGGTACGGTGTAACCCGCGTAGATATGGGACTCCCAGCGTACGCCAAAGCCGCCCGGCGCGTGGAAGCGCGTGATTTTACCCGGGCTTGGCAGGAAGGTGTTCGGGTCTTCGGCGTTGATACGGCATTCTACCGCATGGCCTTTCACCACAACTTCTTCCTGCTTGATGGACAGCGGCTGGCCCGCAGCGATACGCAACTGTTCTTTGATCAGGTCAACGCCGGTGATCATTTCAGTAACCGGGTGTTCTACCTGAATACGGGTGTTCATTTCGATGAAATAGAACTCGCCGTTTTCGAACAGGAACTCAAACGTACCTGCTCCGCGATAGCCGATATCGACACACGCTTTGGAGCAACGCTCGCCGATGTAACGACGCAGTTCCGGGGTAATGCCCGGCGCTGGCGCTTCTTCGACCACTTTCTGGTGACGACGCTGCATGGAGCAGTCACGTTCTGCCAGATAGATAGCGTTACCCTGACCGTCAGCCAACACCTGAATTTCGATGTGGCGTGGGTTTTCCAGGTATTTTTCCATGTACACCATGTCATTGCTGAAGGCTGCTTTCGCTTCCGCTTTGGTCATGGAAATGGATTGCGCCAGTTCGGCATCGCCGCGCACAACGCGCATACCGCGACCGCCGCCGCCGCCGGACGCTTTGATAATAACCGGGTAGCCAATGCGTTTTGCAATGGCGCGGTTTTTATCCATATCGTCGCCCAACGGGCCGTCAGAACCCGGTACGCATGGAACGCCAGCCTGTTTCATTGCGCTGATTGCGGACACTTTATCGCCCATCAGGCGGATGGTGTCGGCCTTCGGGCCAATGAAGATAAAGCCGGAGCGTTCAACCTGCTCAGCGAAGTTGGCGTTCTCAGACAAGAAGCCGTAACCCGGATGGATTGCCACCGCGCCGGTGATTTCAGCGGCGCTGATGATAGCCGGGATGTTCAGATAGCTTTTTACGGACGGAGCCGGGCCAATACAGACCGTCTCATCCGCCAGCAATACGTGTTTTAAATCGCGATCCGCGCTTGAGTGCACAGCCACGGTCTTGATACCCAGTTCTTTACAGGCACGAAGAATACGCAGTGCAATCTCGCCACGGTTGGCGATGACAATTTTATCCAGCATGTTCGCCTCGTTATTCGATGACGACCAGCGGCTCGTCAAATTCTACCGGCTGACCACTTTCGACCAGAATTGCTTTCACCACGCCGGATTTATCGGCTTCGATCTGGTTCATCATTTTCATGGCTTCAACGATGCACAGGGTATCGCCCGCGTTAACTTTCTGACCGACTTCGACGAATGCTTTCGCATCCGGGCTCGGGGTGCGGTAGAAAGTACCAACCATTGGGGAACGTACGATGTGACCACTGATTTCCGCTGATGCAGCAGGCGCTTCCATTGCTGGAACAGCCGCCGGAGCGACAGCGTTAGACAGAGCTGGCTGCTGCATTGGCGCAGCATAAGCTTGTTGCATCACTGGAAAACCTGCGTTTGGCGCGGTGCGGCTGATGCGCACAGACTCTTCGCCTTCAGAAATTTCCAGTTCGGAGATGCCTGATTCTTCAACCAGCTCGATCAGTTTTTTAATCTTACGAATATCCATGAGTGGGTTCCGTACTCTTTGTTTAGTGTGATTGTGACAGGCGTTTTACCGCCGTCTGTAAAGCGTATGAGTAACCGTCAGCGCCGAATCCGCAAATGACACCAGCCGCAATATCGGAAAGATACGAATGCTGGCGAAACGGTTCCCGCGCATGTACGTTGCTCAGGTGAATCTCGATAAACGGGATGCTCACCGCGAGCAGCGCATCGCGAATCGCAACACTGGTGTGCGTAAACGCGGCCGGATTAATCAGGATATAGTCCACAGTGTCTTTAGCCTGATGAATACGGTCGATGAGTGCGTACTCCGCGTTAGACTGCAAATGATCCAGCGTCACATTCAGCGCGTCGGCCTCTGCATTCAAACGGTTAACAATTTCCGTTAATGTCAGGGTGCCGTACTTATCAGGTTCACGGGTGCCGAGCATATTAAGGTTCGGACCGTTTAAAAGCAAAATGTGTAATTTGTCGGCCATCGTGCAGCTATCTCCTGCGATTCTCCGGTAAAAAACAAAATATACCTTTGATGCGCGATTGTCACCCTTTCAGCGGCTTAAAAACCCTGTCCGGGAAACCAAGGTCGCACATTATAACGATTTCGTAGCATTTGGCAGCTAAATACTGGTCTTATCAGGGAAGATTATCAACTGCTAACACGCAAAGACCCAAGGCGAGTCCTGGTTTTGCAACAAACCGCACATAACGGAGGCGTTACAGCATTTTGCCCGCAAACGACCGCCACCACTGGCGAAATGTCTTGTAGCGCCAGGCTAAAAGCACCAGCGCCAGCAGGACATAAATGACCGGCTGCGGCGATAAAATTTTTACCGACCACAGATAATGAATGGGAGCCAGAATCGCGACAAGATAAACGAAGTTATGCAAACGTTGCCAGCGTTTCCCCAGTTTTCGTTGCGCCGCCTGCGTGGAGGTCAACGTAAGGGCGAATAAAATGAACCAACTGATAATGCCCAACGTTAAATAAGGACGAGTGATTAACTCCTGGCCCAGCAGCGCCAGATTATTTATGCCCAGTTCAAGTAGCGCATAGCTGGTTAAATGCAGCGTGGCCCAGGCGAAGCACCATAACCCTAACAAGCGGCGGGTGCGGATCAATAATGGCTGTTTAGCGTAGCGCGCCAGCGGTGAAACCAGCAAGGTGGCGAGCAAAAATTTCAGCGCTGTCCTACCGGTAAAGTGTTGAATATCTTTGACCGGATCGGCGCTGAGCCCTCCCTGATTCACCGCCCAGACGAGCCAGAGAAACGGTAATAATCCGGCAAGATGCAGCAGTACTTTTAACCAGACGATCTGTTTTTGTGTCAGACGCACTTAGAAATTCTCCCGCAGATCCAGACCGCGATATAAAGACGCCACTTCACTGGCATAGCCGTTAAACAGCAGCGTCGGCTGTCTTTGTACATCCAGAATGCCGCCCGCGCCAATAAAACGCTCGGTCGCCTGTGACCAGCGCGGATGATCAACGTGCGGATTCACGTTGGCGTAAAATCCGTATTCGTTTGGCGCGGCCAGATTCCAGGTGGTCGGCGGGCGTTCGCGGGTCAGTTTAATACTGACGATCGACTTAATCCCCTTGAACCCGTATTTCCACGGCACCGTCAGACGGATGGGGGCGCCGTTTTGCGGCGGCAGCGCTTTACCATAGACGCCGACAGTCAGCAGCGTGAGCGGGTGCATTGCCTCGTCCAGACGCAATCCTTCGACGTAAGGGTATTTTAGCCCGCCGCCGATAAAGCGGTCTTTTTGTCCCGGCATATCATCGGGCGCGTAGATCGTTTCGAACGCCACATAGTTAGCATTGCTGGTGGGTTCGACCAGTGCGAGCAGTTTATGTAAGGGGAAGCCAATCCAGGGAACCACCATCGACCATGCCTCAACGCAGCGCATACGATAGATTCGCTCTTCCAGCGGGAAACGCGTCGTGAGCGCATCGTGATCGAGCGTTAGGGGTTTTGCCACTTCGCCGCTAATTTTCAACGTCCAGGGATCGGTTTTCAGGCTACCCGCGTTGGCGGCCGGGTCTGCTTTATCGAGGCCGAATTCATAGAAATTATTATAACCGGTGACTTTGTTTTCCGGCGTTAACGGGAGGTCGTTTTGCCAGGCGGCGGGTTTGCTGAAATCAAGCGGCTTACCGGCAGGCGCAGGGGGACGATCGTTGCCTTTAAACCAGCTCAGCAGGTCGGCCTGGGCGGTGGCGGGCAGAGAAAGGGCGGCCGCGCTGATACCTAAAGCTTTCAGTACCTGGCGGCGCTGCAACATAAAAACGGACTCCGCAGTTACGTCGGCTTCCGTCAGTTTTTTCATTTTCATAGCATCCTCCGTCATGCGTTTTTTTAAGCATGACGGAGGCGAAACGTTAACGCGAATATGTCACGAAAATTTGAAGATTAGGCAATCTTCACCAGCGTACGGCCCTGTGCCTGGTTATTGATGATGGCATCGGCGAATTTTGGCGCGTCTGCCAGCGTGATTTCTGTTGCAGCCTGCGCATAGAAAGAGGCTGGCAGGTCGTTGACCAGGCGTTTCCAGGCTTCTGCGCGGCGGGCAGGCGGAGTCATCACGGAATCCACGCCCTGCAAGCGGACATTACGCAGAATAAACGGCATGACCGTGGTGGGGAGCGCGAAGCCGCCCGCCAGACCACAGGCCGCAACGCAGCCGCCGTAGTTCATCTGCGCCAGCACTTTCGCCAGCACTTTATCGCCAACGGTGTCGATGGCCCCGGCCCAGAGTTGTTTCTCCAGCGGGCGGGATTCGGCAAACTCATCGCGCCCCAGAATGCGGTTGGCACCCAGGCTACGCAGGTAGTCGTGGGTGCTTTCGCGTCCTGACACGGCCACAACCTGGTAGCCCAGCTTATGCAGCAACGCAACGGCAGTGCTGCCCACGCCGCCGCTGGCGCCGGTCACGACAATCTCGCCATCTTCAGGGCGAATGCCCGCGTCTTCCAGCGCCATCACGCACAGCATGGCGGTAAAACCGGCGGTGCCGATAATCATCGCATTTCGGCTATCAAGACCTTTCGGGAGAGCAACCAGCCAGTCGCCTTTTACGCGGGCGCGCTCAGCCAGACCGCCCCAGTGGTTTTCGCCTACGCCCCAGCCGGTCAGTAAAACTTCCTGACCGGCATGGAAGCGGGGATCTTCACTGGCGCGTACGGTTCCGGCGAAATCGATGCCAGGAATCATCGGAAAGTTACGGATGATTTTCCCTTTCCCGGTGATGGCCAGAGCATCTTTATAGTTCAGGCTGGACCAGTGGACATCTACCGTTACATCCCCTTCCGGTAGCCGACTTTCTTCAAGGGTCTGAACGGAAGCAAGGGTTTTACCGTCCTGCTGTTCTAAGATCAAAGCCTGCATAACCTGTCCTCAATTTGCATAGTGGATTGGAAAAATATTTATGAAGACTATACTCGCTAATCAAAACGTGATGCCGATTCAACGCAATAAATTGCCAGATAGACCTGATTTGGTAGTATGCCCGCTTAGCTGTGCAATTTAACGGACTTCGCGTTCAGAGTTGCTCTTTCATGTCGTTTATAACTGTCGGAGTTAACACACGGATGCGATTAACGACGAAATTCTCAGCCTTTGTCACGCTGCTTACCGGGTTAACGATTTTCGTTACGCTCATCGGCTGCTCGCTGAGTTTTTACAATGCCATCGAGAATAAATTCACCAGCCGCATTCAGGCGGTCGCCACCGCTATTGACACGCATCTTGTCTCCTCTGATTTTGTCACGCTAACGCCGCAGATTAATGAACTGATGGTATCGGTCGATATCGTGCGCGTCGATTTGTTGCAGGATGGCCGCCAGGTGTATAGCCATTCGCGCAACAGCAGCTATCGGCCAGCGGGAAGCAACAACCTGTATCGTGAGCTGACGATTCCGCTGGTAAAACATCCCGGCACCTCGCTGCATGTGGTGTTTCAGGACCCGATGGGCAACTATTTTCACTCGCTCGTGACCACCGCGCCGCTCACGCTGGCGATCGGCTTTATCGTTCTCATCCTGTTCTTATCGGTACGCTGGCTACAGCGCCAACTGTCCGGGCAGGAGCTGCTGGAAATTCGTGCAACGCGTATTCTGAACGGCGAGCGCGGGCCGAATGCGCGAGGGTCGGTCTATGAATGGCCCGCGCGCACCAGCAGCGCGTTGGATATGCTGCTGTCTGAAATTCAGTTTGCCAGCGAACAGCGCAGCCGTTTGGATACGCTTATCCGTTCTTATGCGGCGCAGGATGTCAAAACCGGGCTGGGCAATCGCCTGTTTTTTGATAACCAACTGGCGACGCTGCTGGAAGATCAGGAAAAAGTGGGATCGCATGGCGTGGTGATGATGATCCGCCTGCCAGACTTTAACCTGCTTCACGACAGCTGGGGGCGCGATCTCGCGGAAGAACAGCTGTTTGCGCTGATTAATCTGCTGTCGACATTTATTATGCGCTACCCGGGTTCGCTGCTGGCGCGCTACCACCGCAGCGACTTTGCCGTCCTGTTGCCGCACCGCACATTGAAAGAAGCGGAGAGCATCGCCGGGCAGTTATTAAAAGCGGTAGATGCATTACCGGTTAATAAAAAGCTCGATCGTGACGATATGGTACATATCGGCATTTGCGCATGGCGTAGCGGTCAGTCAACGGAGCAGGTGATGGAACATGCCGAAGCCGCGACCCGAAATGCCGTGTTGCAGGGAGGGAACAGCTGGGCGGTGTATGACGATTCGCTGCCGGAAAAAGGCCGAGGCAACGTACGCTGGCGCACCCTTATTGAGCAGATGCTCAGCCGGGGCGGGCCGCGGATTTATCAGAAACCGGCGGTAATGCGTGAAGGACGCGTACACCACCGGGAGCTGATGTGCCGTATCTTTGACGGCGCCGAAGAGGTGATTTCGGCGGAATACATGCCGATGGTATTGCAGTTCGGTTTATCGGAAGAGTATGACCGCTTACAAATTAGCCGTTTGATCCCGCTGCTGAAATACTGGCCGGAGGAAAATCTGGCGATGCAGGTAACGGTAGAATCGTTGATCCGCCCACGGTTTCAGCGCTGGCTGCGTGATACGTTGATGCAGTGCGAAAAATCGCAGCGAAAACGTATTATTTTTGAACTTGCCGAGGCAGATGTTTGTCAACACATCAGTCGGTTACAGCCTGTTATTCGTTTAATGAATGCGCTTGGCGTTCGGATCGCGGTGACACAGGCGGGTTTGACGCTGGTGAGTACCAGCTGGATTAAAGAACTTAATGTGGAATTACTGAAACTTCATCCGAGTCTGGTAAGAAACATTGAGAAACGAACGGAAAACCAGTTGCTGGTACAGAGCCTGGTGGAAGCCTGCACGGGAACGCATACGCAGGTTTACGCGACAGGCGTCCGTTCGCGTAGCGAGTGGCATACGCTGACGGGGCGCGGAGTGGCGGGCGGACAGGGGGATTTTTTTGCCTCCTCCCAACCACTTGACACCAACGTGAAAAAATATTCGCAAAGATACTCGGTTTAACCTGCCGTTTAATTTGTTTTCACGTAGAATAACGCGCGCTGTGCCTCATGGGGGTGTGCTTGTCTGCTCGCCAGATTGTTGCAGCAAATATGCAGGTAAACGACCTTTTACAGGTTGCAAATGAAGGCCAGGATTGCTGCTGATGTATTCAGTTCTGATGGACCCAGACAGAGATTTGTAACAAAGGAAACGTACTGCGCTAATTTTCACCGTAGCAGATGATTTTTGCGCCTTGTCGCTGCTGCGTGTGGTTGGTAAAGTAAGCGGATTTTGTTTTCCGCCCCAGCTTTCAGGATTATCCCTTAGTATGTTGAAAAAATTTCGTGGCATGTTTTCCAATGACCTGTCCATTGACCTGGGTACTGCGAATACCCTCATTTACGTAAAAGGACAAGGCATCGTATTGAATGAGCCTTCCGTTGTGGCCATTCGTCAGGATCGTGCCGGTTCACCGAAAAGCGTGGCCGCAGTAGGTCATGATGCGAAGCAGATGCTGGGTCGTACGCCGGGCAATATCGCTGCTATTCGCCCGATGAAAGACGGCGTTATCGCTGACTTCTTCGTGACTGAAAAAATGCTCCAGCACTTCATCAAACAAGTGCACAGCAACAGCTTTATGCGTCCAAGCCCTCGTGTGCTGGTGTGTGTACCGGTAGGAGCGACCCAGGTAGAGCGTCGTGCGATTCGTGAATCCGCACAGGGCGCTGGCGCTCGTGAAGTGTTCCTGATCGAAGAACCGATGGCTGCGGCAATCGGCGCCGGTCTGCCGGTGTCTGAAGCAACCGGTTCAATGGTTGTCGATATCGGTGGCGGTACGACGGAAGTGGCCGTTATCTCTCTGAATGGCGTGGTTTACTCTTCTTCTGTGCGTATTGGCGGCGACCGCTTCGACGAAGCGATCATCAATTATGTGCGCCGTAACTACGGTTCTCTGATCGGCGAAGCGACCGCAGAACGTATCAAACACGAAATCGGTTCTGCGTATCCGGGCGACGAAGTGCGTGAAATCGAAGTTCGCGGGCGTAACCTGGCGGAAGGCGTTCCACGCGGCTTTACCCTGAACTCCAACGAGATTCTGGAAGCGTTGCAGGAGCCGCTGACCGGTATTGTGAGCGCGGTGATGGTTGCGCTGGAACAGTGCCCGCCGGAACTGGCGTCTGATATCTCCGAGCGCGGTATGGTGCTCACGGGCGGCGGCGCGCTGCTGCGTAACCTTGATCGTCTGTTAATGGAAGAAACCGGCATTCCTGTCGTTGTTGCTGAAGATCCGCTGACCTGCGTGGCGCGCGGCGGCGGCAAGGCGCTGGAAATGATCGATATGCACGGCGGCGACCTGTTCAGCGAAGAGTAATCGGATACCGGCAGGGTGATGGTTTGATTACCCTGCCGACTCTGATACGAGAATACGCAAACTTATGAAGCCAATTTTTAGCCGTGGCCCGTCGCTACAGATTCGCCTTATTCTGGCGGTGCTGGTGGCGCTCGGCGTGATTATAGCCGACAGCCGTCTGGGGACGTTCAGCCAAATCCGCACGTACATGGATACCGCCGTCAGCCCTTTCTACTTTATTTCCAATGGTCCCCGTGAATTACTCGACGGCGTGTCGCAAACGCTGGCTTCGCGTGACCAACTCGAACTTGAAAACCGGGCGCTGCGCCAGGAACTGTTGCTGAAAAACAGCGAATTGCTGATGCTGGGGCAATACAAACAGGAGAACGCGCGTTTGCGCGAGCTGCTGGGTTCGCCGCTGCGTCAGGACGAACAAAAAATGGTGACTCAGGTCATCTCCACGGTTAACGATCCTTACAGCGATCAGGTGGTGATCGACAAAGGAAGCGTGAACGGTGTCTATGAGGGGCAACCGGTCATCAGCGACAAAGGCGTAGTGGGCCAGGTCGTTGCGGTGGCGAAACTGACCAGCCGCGTTCTGCTTATTTGCGATGCGACACATGCGTTGCCGATTCAGGTGCTGCGTAACGATATCCGCGTCATTGCCGCCGGTAACGGCTGCACGGACGATTTACAGCTTGAGCATTTACCGGCAAACACCGACATTCGCGTTGGCGATGTGCTGGTAACGTCGGGTCTGGGCGGCCGTTTCCCGGAAGGGTATCCGGTGGGCGTGGTTTCGTCCGTCAAGCTGGACACCCAACGTGCTTACACCGTGATTCAGGCGCGTCCGACTGCGGGTTTACAGCGTTTGCGTTATCTGCTGCTGCTGTGGGGAGCCGATCGCAACGGCGCTAATCCGATGACGCCGGAAGATGTGCATCGCGTCGCTAACGAACGACTGATGCAGATGATGCCGCAGGTTCTGCCTTCGCCAGATGCGATGGGGCCGCCAGCGCCAATGCCGGACCCTGCCACGGGGATTAGCCCGGCGCCTGCCGCGCCTCAACAACCGTCGGCTACGCGCGCAACGGGGGGGCAATAGTGGCAAGTTATCGTAGCCAGGGTCGCTGGGTTATCTGGCTCTCGTTTCTTATTGCGCTATTGCTGCAAATCATGCCCTGGCCGGATGACATCATCGTTTTCCGGCCAAACTGGGTGCTCCTTATCTTGCTGTACTGGATACTCGCACTGCCGCACCGCGTAAATGTGGGTACAGGTTTTGTGATGGGTGCCATACTGGATCTGATCAGCGGCTCCACGCTTGGCGTGCGGGCCTTGTCGATGAGTATCATTGCTTATCTGGTTGCACTGAAATTCCAGCTATTCCGTAACCTGGCGCTCTGGCAACAGGCGCTGGTGGTGATATTGCTCTCACTGGTCGTGGACATTATTGTTTTCTGGGCCGAGTTTTTAGTGATCAACGTCTCTTTCAGACCGGAAGTATTCTGGAGTAGTGTAGTAAACGGTGTGCTCTGGCCCTGGCTTTTCCTGCTGATGCGCAAAGTGCGCCAGCAGTTTGCTGTGCAGTAAAGGTTTCTATGACTGACGTTTATCTTGCTTCCGGTTCACCTCGCCGCCAGGAGCTGCTTGCGCAGCTGGGCGTCTCTTTTGCACGTATCGTTACGGGAATTGAAGAAACGCGTGGCGAAGGCGAAAGCGCGCAACAGTATGTCTTCCGTCTGGCGCGGGAAAAGGCGCTGGCAGGCGTGGCGCAAACGGCGCGCGACTTGCCGGTGCTGGGCGCCGATACTATCGTGATTCTTAACGGTGAAGTGCTGGAGAAACCGCGCGATGCAGAACACGCGGCGCATATGCTGCGCAAACTGTCGGGGCAGACGCATCAGGTGATGACGGCCGTCGCGCTGGCGGACAGCCAGTACGTGCTGGATTGTCTGGTGGTGACGGAGGTGACGTTCAGAACACTGAGTGATGAGGACATCGCGGGCTATGTCGCCAGCGGTGAGCCTATGGATAAAGCTGGAGCATACGGTATTCAGGGGCAGGGTGGCTGTTTTGTCAGGAAGATAAACGGCAGCTATCACGCCGTGGTCGGCTTACCGCTGGTTGAAACGTATGAGTTGCTGAGCAATTTTAACGCACTGCGTGAGAAAAGGGATAAACATGACGGCTGAATTGTTGGTAAACGTAACGCCATCGGAAACACGCGTGGCGTACATTGATGGCGGTATTCTTCAGGAAATTCATATTGAGCGTGAAGCGCGACGAGGCATCGTAGGCAATATCTACAAAGGCCGTGTAAGCCGTGTACTTCCGGGTATGCAGGCGGCTTTTGTAGATATTGGACTGGAGAAAGCCGCGTTTCTTCATGCTTCAGACATTATGCCGCATACCGAATGCGTGGCGGGTGAAGAACAAAAGAACTTCACCGTACGCGACATCTCTGAGCTGGTGCGTCAGGGGCAGGATCTGATGGTGCAGGTGGTAAAAGATCCGCTTGGCACCAAAGGCGCGCGCCTGACGACGGACATCACGCTGCCTTCCCGCTACCTCGTCTTTATGCCCGGCGCGTCGCACGTTGGCGTTTCTCAGCGTATTGAAAGCGAAACCGAACGTGAACGCCTGAAGAAGGTGGTGGCGGAGTATTGCGACGAGCAGGGCGGATTTATCATCCGTACGGCGGCGGAAGGGGTGTGCGAAGAGGATCTGGCGTCGGACGCCGCTTACCTCAAACGCGTCTGGACGAAAGTCATAGAGCGTAAAAAGCGGCCGCAAACGCGCTATCAGATGTACGGCGAACTGGCGCTGGCGCAGCGCGTACTGCGTGATTTTGCCGATGCCGAGCTGGACAGAATCCGCGTGGATTCGCGTCTGACGTACGAGGCATTGCTGGAATTTACCGCGGAATATATCCCTGAGATGACCAGCAAGCTCGAACACTACAGCGGCCATCAGCCGATTTTCGATCTCTTTGATGTTGAAAATGAGATTCAGCGCGCGCTGGAACGCAAGGTGGAGCTGAAATCCGGCGGTTATCTGATTATCGATCAAACCGAAGCCATGACCACCGTTGATATCAATACCGGGGCGTTTGTTGGGCACCGTAATCTCGATGACACGATCTTCAATACCAATATTGAGGCGACGCAGGCGATTGCGCGGCAGCTGCGTCTGCGCAATCTGGGCGGTATCATCATCATCGATTTTATCGACATGAATAATGAAGATCATCGCCGTCGGGTACTGCATTCTCTGGAGCAGGCGCTGAGCAAAGATCGCGTGAAAACCAGCATCAACGGCTTTTCGCAACTGGGTCTGGTAGAGATGACCCGCAAGCGTACCCGCGAAAGCGTGGAACATGTGCTATGCAATGAATGTCCAACGTGTCATGGACGCGGTACGGTGAAAACGGTGGAAACCGTCTGCTATGAAATTATGCGTGAAATCGTGCGTGTGCATCATGCCTACGACTCCGATCGTTTCCTCGTTTATGCCTCTCCGGCGGTGGCGGAAACGTTAAAAGGCGAAGAGTCGCACGCGCTGGCAGAGGTGGAAATTTTTGTCGGCAAGCAAGTTAAAGTCCAGATTGAACCGCTCTATAACCAGGAGCAATTTGACGTCGTAATGATGTAAAAGACCGCCGTTTCCAGGCCGGATAACGGGTTTGTGAGTCACATTTTTGGCAGACAAGGAGAGACGCGTGAGGCGATTGCCGGGGATATTACTGCTCACTGGAGCCGCGCTCGTCGTCGTCGTTGCGCTGCTGATCAGTGGATTGCGCCTTGCGCTCCCCCATCTGGATAGCTGGCGTCCGGCGATCCTCAGCAAAATTGAATCTGCCACGGGTATTCCTGTTGCCGCCAGCCAGTTGCATGCGAACTGGCAAACCTTTGGCCCCACGCTTGAAGCCCGGGACATCCATGCCAGTTTGAAAGATGGCGGCGAGCTTTCAGTAAAGCGCGTCACGCTGGCGCTGGATGTCTGGCAAAGCCTGTTGCATATGCGCTGGCAGTTTCGCGATCTCACCTTCTGGCAACTGCACATCCGCACCAATACGCCGATCCAACGCAGCGACAGCGACGAAGGCATTGAAACCAACCGTATTAGCGATCTTTTCCTGCGTCAGTTTGATCACTTCGATCTCCGGGACAGCCAAATTAGCTTTCTGACCTTATCAGGCCAGCGAGCCGAACTGGCGATCCCGCAGCTTACCTGGTTGAACGGCAAAGACAGGCACCGCGCGGAAGGTCAGGTCAGTCTCTCCAGCCTGACCGGGCAGCATGGCGTGATGCAGGTTCGTATGGATCTGCGTGACGACGACGGGCTGCTGAACAACGGTCGGGTCTGGCTACAGGCCGACGATATTGACGTGAAGCCGTGGCTGGGCAAATGGATGCAGGATAACGTGGCGCTGCAAACCGCGCGCTTTAGCCTGGAAGGCTGGATGACGCTCACGAAAGGCGAAGTCTCCAGCGGCGATATCTGGCTTAAACAGGGCGGCGCGAGCTGGCAGGGCGATAATCATTCGCACACGCTTTCCGTTGATAACCTGACCGCGCACATTACGCGCGAACAGCCGGGCTGGCAGTTTTATATTCCTGACACGCGTATCACGCTGGATAGCAAACCCTGGCCGCGCGGCGCGTTAACGCTGGCCTGGGTGCCGGAACAAGAGGTTGGCGGTCAGAACAACATACGCAGCGATGAATTGCGTATTCGCGCCAGCAACCTTGAACTGGCCGATATGGACGGGCTGCGTCCGGTGGCGGCGAAACTCTCGCCTGCGCTGGGCGACATCTGGCAGGCCACACAGCCACGCGGAAAAATAGACACTCTCGCGCTGGATATCCCGCTACAGGCGACGGAGAAAACGCGTTTCCAGGCGTCGTGGGATAACCTCGCCTGGAAGCAGTGGAAGCTCTTACCGGGCGCGGAACACTTCTCCGGCACCTTGTCCGGCAGCGTGGAAAACGGCGCGCTGACCGCCTCGATGCAGCAGGCCGAAATGCCGTATGAAACCGTCTTTCGCGCACCGCTGGAAATTGAAAGCGGCGTGGCGACGCTCACCTGGCTGAAGAATGACAAAGGGTTTCAGCTGGACGGGCGCAACATCGACGTGAAAGCGAAAGCCGTACATGCGCGCGGCGGTTTTCGTTATCTGCAACCCGCCGGAGAGGAGCCCTGGCTGGGGATTCTGGCGGGGATCAGCACCGATGACGGTTCACAGGCCTGGCGTTATTTCCCGGAAAACCTGATGGGCAAAGAGCTGGTTGATTACCTTAGCGGCGCGATTCAGGGCGGCGAAGCGGATAACGCCACGCTGGTGTATGGCGGCAATCCACATCTTTTCCCCTACAAACATAATGAAGGTCAGTTTGAAGTGCTGGTGCCGCTGCGTAACGCGAAGTTTGCTTTCCAGCCTGACTGGCCCGCTCTGACCGACCTCAACATTGAGCTGGACTTCCTGAACGATGGCCTGTGGATGAAGGCGGATAGCGTCAATCTGGGCGGTGTTAAGGCCAGCAATCTGACCGCGATCATCCCGGACTATGCCAAAGAAAAGCTGCTGATTGATGCCGATATCAATGGGCCGGGTAAAGCGGTCGGCCCGTATTTTGACGACACGCCGCTGAAGGATTCTCTCGGCGCCACGCTGGAGCAACTCCAGATTGACGGCGATGTGAATGCTCGCTTACATCTTGATATTCCGCTGGATGGCGAGCTGGTCACCGCCAAAGGGGACGTCTTGCTGCGTAATAATAGTTTGTTCATTAAGCCGCTCGACAGTACGCTGAAGAACCTGAGCGGTAAGTTCAGCTTCAACAACGGCAATCTTAAGAGCGAACCGTTAACGGCAAACTGGTTTAATCAGCCGTTGAACGTGGATTTCTCCACCAATGAAGGGGAAAAGGCCTATCAGGTCAACGTCAACCTTAACGGCAACTGGCAGCCGGGCCGTATGGGCGTGCTACCTGCGCAGGTGAACGATGCTATAAGCGGCGGTATGGCGTGGAACGGTAAAGTGGGCATCGCGCTTCCTTATCACTCTGGTGCGACATACAACGTAGAGCTGAAAGGCGACCTGAAGAATGTGAGCAGTCACTTACCGTCACCGCTCGACAAGCAGGCCGGGGAATCCTTGCCGGTGAGCATTAAGGCCGACGGTAACTTGCGTGGCTTCGCGCTGACCGGCAGCGCCGGGAAAAATAATCACTTTAACAGCCGCTGGCTGCTGAATCAGAAACTGACGCTGGATCGGGCGATCTGGACGACGGATAGCCGCACCACGCCGACATTGCCTGACCGACAAGGCGTTGAGCTTAATCTTCCGGCAATGGATGGCGCAGAGTGGCTGGCGCTGTTCCAGAAAGGCGCGGCGGATAACGTTGGCGCAAAGACCAGTTTGCCGCAGCGCGTGACGCTACGAACGCCTTCGCTGTCGCTGGGCGGGCAACAGTGGAATAACCTGAGCATTGTCTCTGAGCCGTCGCTGAGTGGTCAGAAGGTCGAAGCGCAGGGGCGCGAGGTTAACGCCACGCTGGCGATACGCAATAATGCCCCGTGGCAGGCGAACATCAAATACCTGTATTACAACCCGAGCGCGGCGAAGCGTACAGACGGCGCGCAGGCGACCTCGCCGTTCTCCTCCCTTGAGCGAGTCAGTTTCCGCGGCTGGCCTGATGTGCAGTTACGCTGCGTCGAATGCTGGCTGTGGGGGCAAAAATATGGGCGTATTGACGGCGACGTCGCGATTCAGGGAAATACGCTGACCCTGAGTAACGGGCTGCTGGATACGGGCTTCTCCCGGCTGACGGCTGAGGGTGTCTGGGTGAACACGCCGGGTAGCGAGCGCACGTCGCTGAAGGGGAAACTGCGCGGCCATAAAATTGATGCCGCAGCGGGATTCTTTGGCGTTTCGACCCCCATCCGCAACGCCTCGTTTAACGTGGACTATGACTTACACTGGCGTAACCTGCCCTGGCAGCCGGATGAGGCTTCCCTTAATGGTATTTTACGTACCCGCCTGGGGAAAGGTGAAATTACCGAGCTGAGCACCGGTCATGCGGGGCAGCTTCTGCGTCTGCTGAGCTTTGACGCACTGCTGCGTAAGCTGCGTTTTGATTTTAGCGATACGTTCAGCGACGGTTTCTACTTTGACTCTATTCGCAGTACGGCGTGGATCAAAGACGGCGTGATGCACACTGACGATACGCTGGTGGATGGGCTGGAGGCCGACATCGCCATGAAAGGTTCTGTCAATCTGGTGCGTCGGGAACTCGATATTGAAGCCGTCGTCGCACCGGAAATCTCCGCCACGGTAGGGGTTGCCGCCGCGTTTGCGGTGAACCCGATTGTCGGGGCGGCGGTATTTGCCGCGAGTAAAGTGTTGGGGCCGTTGTGGAGCAAAGTCTCCATTCTGCGCTATCGCATCACGGGCCCGGTAGACAAACCGCAGATTAACGAAGTCCTGCGCCAGCCGCGTAAAGAAAGCCAGCAATGATTTGACGGGGGCGAGTAATTGCCCCAATCTCAGTAAATAGAAATGAATGACGAACTGCAAAAGCCGGATGGCGCTGCGCTTATCCGGCCTACATAACTTCTACCGCAGTCCGGTATTGAAGCGCCTGATGGCGACGCAGGCGCGTCTTATCAGGCCTACAACAGTAACTAACGAGTAGCAAAACGATGAGTCTGAACCTGGTAAGTGAACAATTGCTAGCGGCTAACGGCCTGAACCATCAGGATTTGTTTGCCATTCTGGGCCAACTGGCCGAACGCCGTCTCGATTACGGCGATCTCTATTTTCAGTCGAGCTATCACGAATCCTGGGTTTTAGAAGATCGCATCATCAAAGATGGTTCTTACAACATCGATCAGGGCGTTGGCGTGCGCGCTATCAACGGTGAAAAAACAGGGTTTGCCTATGCCGATCAGATCAGCCTGCAAGCGCTGGAGCAGAGCGCGCAGGCCGCGCGTACCATTGTGCGCGACAGCGGCGACGGCAAAGTAAAAACACTGGGCGCGGTGGAGCACCCGATGCTCTATACCGCCATTGATCCGCTACAGAGCATGAGCCGCGAAGAGAAACTCGACATTCTGCGTCGCGTGGACAAGGCGGCGCGTGAAGCCGACAAGCGCGTACAGGAAGTGACGGCCAGCCTGACCGGCGTGTATGAGCTGATTCTGGTGGCAGCGACCGATGGTACGCTGGCGGCGGATGTGCGCCCGCTGGTGCGTCTGTCTGTCAGCGTGCAGGTAGAGGAAGACGGTAAACGCGAGCGCGGCTCCAGCGGCGGCGGCGGTCGTTTTGGCTATGACTTTTTCTTAGGCGATTTGGACGGTGAAGTACGCGCCGATGCCTGGGCGAAAGAGGCAGTGCGCATGGCGCTGGTGAATCTGTCGGCGGTTGCCGCTCCGGCGGGAACATTACCCGTTGTGCTGGGCGCGGGCTGGCCTGGCGTGCTGCTGCACGAAGCGGTAGGCCACGGACTGGAAGGGGATTTCAACCGTCGCGGTACGTCGGTGTTCAGCGGCCATATCGGTGAACTGGTCGCGTCTGAACTGTGTACCGTGGTTGATGACGGCACGATCGCCGATCGCCGTGGTTCGGTCGCCATTGATGATGAAGGTACGCCGGGCCAGTACAACGTGTTGATTGAAAACGGCATCCTGAAAGGGTACATGCAGGATAAACTCAACGCGCGTCTGATGGGCGTTGCGCCGACCGGTAACGGACGTCGTGAATCATATGCGCATCTGCCGATGCCGCGTATGACCAACACCTATATGCTGGCCGGGAAATCCACGCCGCAGGAGATTATCGAGTCTGTGGAATACGGTATCTATGCGCCTAACTTTGGCGGCGGGCAGGTGGATATCACTTCCGGGAAATTTGTGTTCTCGACTTCAGAAGCGTACCTGATCGAAAACGGTAAGGTGACGAAACCCGTGAAAGGGGCGACGCTGATTGGTTCTGGTATCGAAGCGATGCAGCAGATCTCTATGGTCGGGAACGATCTGAAACTGGATAACGGCGTTGGCGTCTGCGGTAAAGAAGGGCAGAGTCTGCCGGTAGGCGTGGGCCAGCCGACGTTAAAAGTGGATAACCTGACCGTGGGCGGCACCGCGTAAAGTCGTTTTGTAGGCCCGATACGCCATTGCGTTATCGGGCATTTTGCCGGATGCGGCGTGAACGCCTTATCCGGCCTGCCTGTTCTACAGGCGGGCTGCTGATCACTTCTCTTTTCCCCGACCGTACATTCCCTGAAATAACTGCGCGACATCGACAAAATAGTCTGTCAGATAGTTAATCACCACCTGCACCTTCAGCGGCAACTTATCTTTTTCGGTATACAGCGCGTAAACCGGGCGTGGATCGGACTGGTAGCGGGGCAGCAGGATCTCCAGATCTCCGCTGTTGATCTCATTGATCACCCACATCAACGGAACGTAGGCGATCCCGGCGCCTGCGGTCAGCCAGCGGCTGAGCGTCATCGGATCGTTGGTGACGAAGCGCCCTTGTGGGATCAGCCGGGTGGAGATCCCTTCCGGCGCAATCAACTCAAACTCGTTATCCGGGCGCACGCTGTATTCCAGCCATGAGTGATTGCTGAGGTCAGCGGGTTTTTCCGGCACGCCAAATTGCGCGAGATAACTTTTGGCGGCGCACACCACCATCGGCATTGCCCCCAGACGGCGTGAAAACAGGCTGGAGTCCTGCAACGCACCGACGCGAATCACCACGTCCAGACCATCGGCGATCAGGTCCGGCGCCGGGATGCCGGTCACCAGGTTAACCGTCAGGCCAGGGTACTCTTTCAGCATTTTGGCTGTTAACCCGGCGAGGACATTTTGTGCCATGGTTGAAGAACAACCAATTCGCAGGGTGCCGATAGGCGTGTTGTTGAAGGCATAAAGCTGCTCATGGACATCCTGCACTTCGTGCAGCATCCGACGGCAACCCTGATAATAAATTTTACCGGCCTCGGTCAGCCCAATGCTGCGCGTACTGCGGTTTAGCAGCTTAACCTGTAGCTCATCTTCCAGTTTTGCCACGGTCTGGCTGATAGAGGAAACGCTCATTTGTAGCTGTCTGGCAGCGGCGGTAAAGGAGCCAAATTCAACGACTTTGGCGAACACCGACATGCGTTTTAATCTTTCCATTATTCACTCTGGCTTAAAAGTGATTTAGATCACATATTATAGATAACAGCATAACAGTTACGTTAATATATTATTATTCAAATAACCGCTATGCCGCTCTCGCCTGGCTTTCCACGCCCTTCCCTGCGGTGGCATTGGCTGAAAACTGTATCGCCTGCACTCTCTTTATAAATCAAGGTCAACATGAGTCTGTTTCCCGTTATCGTGGTGTTTGGTCTCTCCTTCCCACCGATATTTTTCGAATTGCTTTTGTCACTGGCGATTTTCTGGCTGGTGCGCCGGATGCTGGTTCCAACCGGCATTTATGACTTCGTCTGGCATCCGGCTCTGTTTAATACCGCGCTGTATTGCTGCCTGTTCTATTTAATATCGCGCTTGTTCGTTTGAGGTAGAAGTGAAAACACTAACAAGAAAACTCTCTCGTACGGCCATCACGCTCGTACTGGTCATTCTGGCCTTCATCGCAATTTTCCGTGCCTGGGTCTATTACACCGAGTCGCCGTGGACGCGTGACGCGCGCTTCAGCGCCGACGTGGTTGCCATTGCGCCAGACGTCGCAGGCCTTATCACCAACGTGAGTGTGCATGATAACCAGCTGGTGAAGAAAGACCAGATACTGTTCACCATCGATCAGCCGCGCTATAAAAAAGCCCTCGAAGAAGCGGAAGCTGACGTTGCCTACTACCAGGTGCTGGCACAGGAAAAACGTCAGGAGGCTGGCCGCCGTAACCGCCTTGGCGTCCAGGCGATGTCGCGTGAAGAGATCGATCAGGCCAATAACGTTCTGCAAACCGTATTACATCAGCTTGCCAAAGCGCAGGCGACGCGCGATCTGGCAAAATTAGACCTCGAACGTACCGTGATTCGCGCCCCTGCTGACGGTTGGGTCACCAACCTGAACGTCTACACCGGCGAGTTTATTACCCGCGGCTCAACGGCGGTTGCGTTGGTGAAACAGCACTCTTTCTACGTGCTGGCCTATATGGAAGAGACCAAACTGGAAGGCGTCCGTCCAGGCTATCGCGCAGAGATAACGCCGCTTGGCAGTAACAAAGTGTTGAAAGGCACCGTTGACAGCGTGGCGGCTGGGGTCACTAACGCCAGCAGCACGCGTGACGCCAAAGGGATGGCGACCATCGACTCCAATCTGGAGTGGGTACGTCTGGCGCAGCGTGTTCCGGTACGTATCCGTCTGGACGATCAGCAGGACAACCTGTGGCCTGCCGGGACAACCGCAACCGTTGTGATTACCGGCAAGCAGGATCGAGATGAAACGCAGGACTCCTTCTTCCGTAAAATGGCGCACCGTCTGCGCGAGTTTGGTTAATCACCATGGGTATCTTCTCCATTGCCAACCAGCATATCCGCTTTGCGGTAAAACTGGCATGCGCCATCGTCCTGGCGCTGTTCGTTGGCTTTCACTTTCAGCTTGAGACGCCGCGCTGGGCGGTGCTGACCGCCGCGATTGTCGCCGCAGGCCCGGCATTCGCCGCCGGTGGGGAACCCTATTCCGGCGCGATTCGCTATCGCGGGATGCTGCGTATCATCGGGACATTTATTGGCTGTATCGCCGCGCTGACCATTATCATCACCATGATTCGCGCGCCGTTATTAATGATTCTGGTGTGCTGTATCTGGGCGGGATTTTGTACCTGGATCTCCTCGCTGGTGCGGGTTGAAAACTCCTATGCATGGGGGCTGTCCGGGTATACGGCGCTGATCATCGTCATTACCATTCAGGCGGAGCCACTACTGACGCCGCAGTTCGCGGTTGAACGTTGCAGCGAGATCGTGATTGGTATCGTCTGCGCCATTATGGCGGATCTGCTCTTTTCGCCGCGTTCAGTGAAACAGGAAGTGGATCGTGAAGTCGACGGCCTGCTGGTGGCGCAATACCAGCTGATGCAGCTGTGTATTAAGCACGGCGACAGTGAGGAAGTGGACAAAGCCTGGGGCGATCTGGTGCGGCGGACGGCGGCGCTGGAAGGCATGCGCAGCAATCTCAATATGGAGTCATCGCGCTGGGGGCGCGCCAACCGCCGCCTGAAAGCGCTGAATACGCTCTCGTTGACGCTGATCACCCAGTCCTGTGAAACATACCTGATTCAGAACACTCACCCGGAGTTGATCACCGACACCTTCCGCGAGCTGTTCGAAACGCCCGTCGAAACCGCGCAGGACGTACATAAACAGCTTAAGCGGATGCGTCGCATCATTGCCTGGACCGGCGAACGTGAAACGCCCGTAACCCTTTACACTTGGGCCGGTGCGGCGACGCGCTATCTGCTGCTAAAGCGCGGCGTGATTGGCAACGCCAAAATCAGCGTGACGGAAGAGGAAGTGTTGCAGGGCGAGCCCGTCGTGAAGGTGGAATCTGCCGAGCGCCATCATGCGATGGTTAACTTCTGGCGCACCACGCTGTCCTGTGTGCTGGGCACCTTATTCTGGCTGTGGACGGGCTGGACGTCGGGAAGCGGCGCGATGGTGATGATTGCGGTCGTCACGTCGCTGGCGATGCGCTTACCCAACCCGCGCATGGTCGCAATCGACTTTATTTACGGGACGCTGGCGGCGCTGCCGTTGGGTCTGCTCTATTTTTTAGTGATCATCCCGAATACGCAGCAAAGCATGTTGCTGCTGTGTCTGAGCCTGGCGGTGCTGGGATTCTTTCTCGGGATCGAAGTCCAGAAACGGCGGCTGGGTTCGATGGGGGCGCTGGCCAGTACCATTAACATCATCGTGCTGGACAACCCGATGACCTTCCACTTCAGCCAGTTCCTTGACAGCGCGCTCGGGCAGATTGTGGGGTGCATGATGGCGTTTATCGTCATTCTGTTGGTTCGTGATAATTCACGCGACAGAACCGGACGTGTACTGCTTAACCAGTTCGTTTCCGCAGCGGTGTCTGCAATGACCACCAACGTTGTGCGCCGTAAAGAGAACCACCTTCCGGCGCTGTATCAGCAGTTGTTCTTGTTAATGAACAAATTCCCGGGCGACCTGCCGAAGTTTCGTCTGGCGCTGACGATGATCATTGCGCACCAACGTCTGCGTGATGCGCCCATCCCGGTCAATCATGATTTATCTGCTTTTCACCGCCAGCTCCGGCGTACGGCCGATCATGTGATTTCAGCCGGAAATGACGATAAGCGTCGGCGCTACTTTGGACAACTGCTGGATGAGCTTGATGTCTATCAGGAAAAATTGCGAGTCTGGGAAGCGCCGCCACGGGTGACGGAGCCGGTAAAACGGCTATCCGGCATGTTGCACAAATATCAGCACGCCTTGACGGATAACTAACACTCAGGAGCCGACGCCAAAAGCGTCGGTTTTTTTGTGGCTATACTTATCTGACGTGCGAAAAACATGACATCAGGAGGAGAAAGAACCATGCAAACGCTCCAGGACAACGAACTTTTTCAGACGGGATATCTGGTTGATGGACTTTGGAAAACGCTGGATAACACCTTCGATGTTCTTAATCCGGCAACCGGTGAAACGATAGCCGCCGTTGCCAAAGCTGGTAAAAAAGAGACCGAAGAGGCGATTGCGGCGGCGGCAAAAGCCTTCCCTGCCTGGCGGGTCAAAACGGCAAAAGAGCGCTCGGCCATTCTGTATCGCTGGTATGAACTGATCATTGAGCATAAATCCTGGCTGGGCCGTCTGATGACCACTGAGCAGGGGAAGCCGTTGAAAGAGGCGGAAGGCGAAGTGGAGTACGTCGCCAGTTTCATCCAGTGGTTTGCTGAACAGGCGAAGCGGGCGAATGGTGAAATAATCCCGCCGATCAAACCCGGATCGCGGATCTTTGCCACCCGTGAACCGATTGGCGTCGTGGCGGCGATTACGCCGTGGAATTTCCCGATGGCAATGTTGACCCGTAAATTAGGCCCCGCGCTGGCGGCAGGCTGTACGGGGGTCATTAAACCGGCGAATAACACGCCGCTTAGCGCATTCGCCTTGCTGACGCTGGCGAAGAAAGCTGGCGTACCTGACGGCGTGCTGAACGCCGTCGCGGGCAATACCCCGGAGATCAGCGACGCCATTATGGCCAGCCACGAGGTGCGCAAAATCTCCTTTACCGGATCGACCGCCGTTGGGAAAACGCTGGTGCGTAACGCGGCTGACACGATGAAGAAAGTCTCGATGGAACTGGGGGGCAATGCGCCGTATATCGTGTTTGACGATGCGGATATTGACGCTGCGGTACAGGGGGCGATCGCCAATAAATTCCGCAACGCGGGGCAGGTGTGCGTCAGCGTTAACCGTTTCTATATCCATGAGTCGGTCTATGACGAATTTACCCGCAAGCTGGCGGATGCCGTACAAAAACTGAAGGTCGGAAACGGTCTGGAGGAGGGCGTGATCGTCGGCCCGCTGATTGAGCCGGCGGCCGTCGATAAAGTGCGTGAGCACGTTGAGGACGCTATCGCAAAAGGGGCGAAGGTGCTGGTAGGTGCTAAAGCGCATTCGTTAGGCGGGAATTTCTGGCAGCCCACCGTACTGGGCGACTGTAGCGATGGGATGAAACTGGCCAGTGAAGAGACCTTCGGGCCGGTCGCGGCCTGCTTTCGTTTTACCAGTGAAGACGAGGTCATTCAGCGCGCCAACAATACGCCGTTTGGCCTGGCGGCTTACTTCTACACGCAAAATTTACAACGCGTATTCCGCGTTTCCCAGGCGATTGAAAGCGGCATGATTGGGATTAATGAATGCGCCGTATCAACCGAGCTGGGGCCATTTGGCGGGGTGAAAGAGTCGGGTCTGGGGCGTGAAGGATCGGTGCTGGGGCTTGAAGAGTTTCTGGAAGTGAAGACCCTGCACATCGGCGGCCTGTAATGTGACTGCGTCGGGGATGGTGGCTGGCTATGAACATCTATACCTTTGATTTTGATGAAATAGAAGACCAGAACGATTTTTACCGCGAGTTTACGCGGATGTTTGGCCTTGCCAGAGAGAAAGTCGGCGATCTTGATTCTCTATGGGATACTCTCATGAGCGAGGTGCTGCCATTGCCGCTGGAGATTGAGTTTGTTCATCTGCCGGAAAAACTGCGCAGGCGCTACGGCGCGCTGATTTTGCTGTTTGATGAAGCAGAAGAGGAACTGGAAGGACAGCTGCGGTTTAATGTTCGCCATTCGTGACGACAAACATAAAAAAGCCCCCGGCAGTCGGGGGCAAGTCGTCGGACTAGACGACGAGGGTTTATTTGTAAAGTTCTGCCGTAGCGTGCCAGTTGTCACCGCTACGTGCTTCAGTAATCTGATAGGCGGATGCGCCGTTTGCTTCTGCTTTTTTGTTCAGCATTTCATGCATATCCATCGGGGAAGAACCGATAGCGCTTACGGAAACAGAGCCGATAGCCTGACGGCCTTGCGCTTGTTCTGCGTTGATGGATTCGGCTGCGAATGCGCCAAAAGAGAGAACGGACAGAACGCTTAATGCTGCAACAGTAGTTTTGATTTTCATGATTTTTACCTCGTCGAATTCTTTTATTAGGGTCTGTGTTTCGTGACCCTCATCACAAAATCAAGTATACACTAATCACGCGATTAATTAATACCACGCTAATGGTTTCATGGGTTATTGTGTGTTAATGATTTGTTTTTTTATAACCGTATGGAATTAAAAACGTGTTAAAAAGCATGTTGTTAAGATTAAATGCAATAAAATCATAAGGATATGAAATTTTGCAATTTGTGCGTTTTTTCCATTGCACATTCACCATGTAAATGATTTTTGACGGTTAAACGCACTATTTGTTAAGTGACAGGCAGTGAAAAATGACGGCGGAAGAGGTGGCGGCAGGTTTTTTCCCCGTCGCGCTTAACGACGGGGAGAAGGGATTACAGCTCTTGTTCGAACAGTTCCAGAATGGCTTCGTACAGATCTTTCACCGTAAAGCCATTCGCGGGGGTGGTGAAAATGGTGTCGTCACCGGCAATGGTCCCGAGGATGCCTTCCGCTTTCCCCAGCGAGTCCAGCAGACGCGCGATCAGCTGTGCGGCGCCAGGACTGGTATGGATCACCACAACAGCATCGTTGTAGTCGATATCTAACACCAGATTCTTTAAAGGGCTGGAGGTGGTTGGCACGCCTAGCTCAGCCGGGAGACAGTAGACCATCTCCATTTTTGCGTTGCGGGTACGCACCGCGCCGAACTTGGTCAGCATGCGCGAGACCTTGGACTGGTTGATGTTATCAAAGCCCTGATCCTGTAACGCGAGGACGATTTCGCCCTGTGAACTGAATTTTTCTTCTTTGAGTAGCGCTTTGAACGCCTTGACTAATTCTTCTTGTTTAGCCGAGCTTCGCATAAGTCACCCGTAATATGAGGATGGAAACAACATTATTATGCATACAGATGAATTTTTATGCAAACAGTCTGCCTCACCGGAGGCTGAAATAATGTTATGAAAGAGCGGAATTCTATCAAATTCCGTTATCAAGAAACATGCCTGCGTCACGGCGCGCAAATAAGCTTAAAAGTAAATTAAATGTTATCAAATTGATGTTGTTTTGGAGAGGCAGTAGAGTATATTGTCAGCACCTGTTGGAAAGTTGTTCTGTGGTTCAGGCGCTTTTGAATTACGTAAATTAGCTTTTCTATTACGTAAGTTAAATGCATAAAAGCCAAATTTGCGTGACTACGCATTCTTGACGCGTGGTGGTTGTATTCATTGGATTTGTGAATTATGGTCGCCGCCGCGGAGCAACAAACACTTAGCTTATCAATATAATAAGGAGTTTAGGATGAAAGTCGCAGTCCTCGGCGCTGCCGGCGGTATCGGCCAGGCGCTTGCACTACTGTTAAAAACCCAACTGCCTTCAGGTTCAGAACTCTCCCTGTACGACATCGCTCCAGTGACCCCAGGTGTGGCCGTTGACTTGAGCCATATCCCTACAGCAGTAAAAATCAAAGGTTTCTCCGGCGAAGACGCGACCCCGGCGCTTGAAGGCGCAGACGTCGTACTGATCTCGGCTGGCGTGGCGCGTAAACCGGGTATGGATCGTTCCGACCTGTTTAACGTCAACGCAGGTATCGTGAAGAACCTGGTACAACAGATCGCAACGACCTGTCCGAAAGCCTGTGTGGGCATCATCACCAACCCGGTGAACACTACCGTCGCTATCGCTGCTGAAGTTCTGAAAAAAGCAGGCGTTTACGACAAGAACAAACTGTTTGGCGTGACCACGCTGGACATCATCCGCTCCAACACCTTTGTCGCGGAACTGAAAGGCAAACTGCCGACCGACGTTGAAGTTCCGGTTATCGGCGGTCACTCTGGCGTGACCATTCTGCCGCTGCTGTCGCAGATCCCGGGCGTCAGCTTCACCGAGCAGGAAGTGGCTGACCTGACCAAACGTATCCAGAATGCGGGTACGGAAGTGGTTGAAGCGAAGGCTGGCGGCGGATCGGCAACCCTGTCTATGGGTCAGGCTGCTGCGCGCTTTGGTCTTTCTCTGGTGCGCGCGCTGCAAGGCGAGAAGGACGTGGTGGAATGTGCCTACGTTGAAGGTGACGGCCAGTATGCGCGCTTCTTCTCTCAGCCGCTGCTGCTGGGTAAAAACGGCGTGGAAGAGCGCAAGTCTATCGGCAAACTGAGCGCGTTTGAACAGAATGCGCTGGAAGGTATGCTGGATACGCTGAAAAAAGATATCGCCCTGGGCGAAGAGTTCGTTAACAAGTAAGCGCTTTTGTGCAGGCCGGATGGCGGTGTAAACACCTTATCCGGCCTACAAGTTAACCGAGACACAGTAAAAAACCGGAGATGACTCCGGTTTTTTTATTACGTTAATTTGTCGCCGGGTATTCCTGAATGGTGACCTGGAGCGTCAGCTTTTTATCGTCACGCATCACAATCACCGGGATCACCGAACCTGGACGTATTTCAGCAACCTGATCCATGGTTTCCAGAGCGGAAACGGCAGGTTTGTTGTTGACTGAAATGATCACATCATTGACCTGAATACCCGCCTGTGCAGCCGGGCCATCCGGCGACACTTCATTGACCACAATCCCCTGGATTTGATCCATCCCGGCGCCCTGCGCATGCAGCGGCGCGATTTCTCGCCCACCGATGCCGATATAACCGCGAATCACGCGACCATCGCGGATCAGCTTATCCATAATTTTGGTCGCTAACTGGAACGGGATTGCAAAACCGATCCCTTCCGGCGTCTCGCCGTCGTTACTCTTATCAAATGACAGGGTGTTAATGCCCATCAGTTCGCCCAGCGAGTTAACCAGCGCTCCGCCGGAGTTACCGTGGTTGATGGAGGCGTCCGTTTGCAGGAAGTTTTGTCGTCCGGTTGGGTTCAGACCGATACGCCCGGTGGCGCTGATGATCCCCTGAGTAATGGTCTGCCCCAGGTTATACGGGTTGCCGATGGCCAGAACCACATCACCAATATGCGGTGAGCGTTTCGTGTTGATCGGGATTGTCGGCAGACCGCCCGTGGCATTAATCTTTAACACCGCCAGATCCGTCAGCGTATCCGAACCAACCAGCAGCGCTTCAAACACGCGTCCATCCTGTAGGGCGACGATGATCTGATCCGCATCGTTGATCACATGCTTATTGGTGATGATGTAACCGCGCTGATCCATGATCACGCCCGATCCCAGCGTACGGATCTCAAGCTGATTATGCGTGGTGCTGTTCATACTGCGGTTATAAACGTTGACGACGGCAGGCGCGGCGCGGCGAACCGCCGAATTATAGCTGGCTGGCGTCTCATCCGCGCTGTCGAATTGCGGTGTGGTCAGGGTATTTATTTTGCGCAGCGAGGGCATGGCCGCCAACAGAATGGCACCCACAATAAGACCAATTGCGACCGAACGTAAGATCTTCACAAACATGATGGAGGCGTCATTAAAAAAGGGAACGGCAGCAGCATACCACGAGTTAACCGGACATCGCACGTGGGGCTGATGTCCGGTTAACGATGACTTAACGCAGGAGCAGGTAAATGTTCTCGTTACCGCGTACGACCTGTAGCGCAATAATCGACGGTTTCGCTTCCAGCACTTTGCGCATTTCCGCAATCGAGTGCACGCGATCGCGGTTAACGCTAATGATCACATCATCTTTGTGCAAACCGGCCTGGGCGGCGGGACTGCTTTTTTCAACGTTATCAATTTTGATGCCTTTATTGCCGTCTTTTAACTGACCATCGCTCAGCGTTGCGCCCTGCAATGCCGGGGCGATCATCTCCGCGCTGGCGGAGGATGACGTGCTGGTGTCGAGGATGACTTCGACTTCTAGCGGTTTGCCGTCGCGTAACAGACCGAGCTTCACTTTCGTGCCGGGTTCCGTCGTTGCGATGCGTGAGCGCAGTTCGGCAAAGCTGCTCAGCGGCTTGCCGTTGAGACTGGTGATCACGTCGCCGGATTTCACACCCGCTTTCGCGGAACCTGAACCCGGGAGCACTTCGCTGATGAACGCCCCGCGCTGTACATCCAGCTTGAAGGCTTTGGCGATATCGGCGGTCAATTCCATGCCTTTAATTCCCAGCAGGCCGCGTTTAATTTCACCAAACTGAATCAGCTGTTGCGCCAGCGTGCGCGCCATATTACTCGGAATCGCAAACCCAATGCCGATGCTACCGCCGCCAGGTGCCAGAATAGCGGTGTTGATGCCGATCAGCTCGCCGTTGAGATTCAGCAGCGCGCCGCCGGAGTTGCCGCGGTTAATCGAGGCGTCGGTTTGAATAAAGTTTTCCAGTCCTTCCAGATTCAGCCCGCTCCGGCCAAGCGCGGAGACAATGCCGGAGGTGGCGGTTTGCCCCAGACCAAACGGGTTGCCTACCGCGACGGCAAAGTCGCCGACGCGCAGTTTGTCGGAGTCGGCGATGGCGATTTGCGTCAGGTTGCTGGCGTTCTGGATTTGCAGCAGCGCGATGTCGCTCTGGTCGTCGCTGCCGATCAGTTTAGCGTCAAACTCGCGTCCGTCATTTAACTGAACGCTGATCTTCTGTGCCTGATTAATGACATGGTTATTGGTCAGAACGTAGCCTTTGGCGGCGTCAATGATGACGCCCGATCCCAGCCCTTCGAACGGCTGAGAGGGTTGATCAGGCAACTCGTCGCCAAAAAACTTTTTAAACTCTTCTGGAACCTTCTGACTTTGGGTCGCGGTTCCCTCAACCTTCACGCTAATCACGGCCGGCAGCACTTTTTCCAGCATTGGCGCGAGACTGGGGAGCGCCGCCTGACCGGGAATCTGCGCGGGTATCGATGCGACGGCCTGAAACGGTGCCGAGAGCGTTAACCCGACACTTAACGCTAATGCACTTAACAACGGGATTTGTTTTTTCATGGAGCCTGCTCTCGTACCTTGAGTGAACGGAAAGACGATTCAAAACAGTTTGATGTTATTGAATTTTCGGCCTGGTAACAATGAGGTTAATGACTAAATAATAGCTGGGACAGGAGAGAAGAGACGGGCGCAATCGCTGCGCCCGAAAAATTTCTTAACGATGTGCGATTAGTCGCGTTTTGCGCCACTACGCAGCAGGCCGGAAGCGCCTTCGGAATAGTCACGCGGCATCTGGACCGGCGCCTGATCGTTACTGGCTTCAGACTCCGCCAGACGGTTACGGAACGGGTTCGATTCCGCAGACAGTTCCGGCAGCAGGCTGCTGGAGCTTTTCGCCATGTGCTGATACAGCTGACGATAATCATGCGCCATGGTATCCAGCAGCTCGGCGCTGCGGGCAAAGTGGCTGACCAGCTCTTCACGATACTCTTCCAGCTCAGCTTTATTCTTTTCCAGTTCGTACTGCAATGCCTGCTGTTGGCGTAATTTACGATTACCAAAACGCATGGCTACGGCACCAATGATGATACCGACGACTAACCCAATTAGCGCATATTCCCAGGTCATGAACATCTCCCGTTGTCTTTTGTTTCCGTAGGGTGTTGGCTTTAGGCTCCATGCCTGCGCCTGATTATGCCACTATAACCGCTAATCCCGTAGAAGTGGAATCCCGTGTTTATATCACGTAATGTAGAACGGCCTTTTTTTCGTCAGCCGTGAACGTCGGCACATCGATTTTCAAGGAATAACAATAACATCATGCAAAACATTTCCCCCACATCGCGTTACCTTCAGGCCCTCAATGATGGCAGCCATCAACCCGACGACGTGCAAAAAGATGCGGTCAACCGGCTGGAGTCGATTTACCAGGCGCTGAGCGCCAAAACGCCCCCGGCGCCGCAAACCGGCGGACTGATGGCCCGTTTCGGTAAACTGCTTGGCAAACGTGAACCGTCAGCGAATGCGCCGGTGCGTGGTCTGTATATGTGGGGCGGGGTCGGGCGAGGGAAAACCTGGCTGATGGATCTCTTCTATCATAGTCTGCCGGGCGAGCGGAAACAGCGTCTGCATTTCCACCGCTTTATGCTGCGCGTGCATGAGGAGCTGACGGCGCTACAGGGGCAGACCGACCCGCTGGAGATTATTGCCGATCGTTTCAAAGCCGAAACGGATGTGCTCTGCTTTGATGAGTTTTTTGTTTCCGACATCACCGACGCGATGCTGCTTGGCGGCTTAATGAAAGCGCTGTTTGCCCGCGGCATTACCCTGGTGGCGACCTCGAACATCCCGCCGGATGAGCTGTACCGCAATGGTCTGCAACGTACCCGCTTCCTTCCGGCTATCGACGCTATCAAAGCGCATTGCGACATTATGAATGTGGATGCCGGGGTGGATTATCGTCTGCGCACGCTGACGCAGGCGCATCTGTGGCTTTCGCCGCGTAATAACGAAACGCAGCAACAGATGGATAAACTCTGGCTGGCGCTGGCCGGTGCGAAACGTGAGAATGCGCCAACGCTGGAGGTGAATCATCGTCCGTTACCGACGATGGGGGTGGAAAACCAGACGCTGGCGGTCTCCTTCATCACCTTATGCGTGGACGCTCGCAGCCAGCATGACTATATTGCGCTGTCGCGCCTGTTCCACACGGTTCTGCTGTTTGATGTGCCGGTCATGACGCCGCTGATGGAAAGCGAAGCGCGCCGTTTTATCGCGCTGGTGGATGAATTCTACGAGCGCCATGTGAAGCTGGTGGTGAGCGCCGACGCGCCTTTATATGAGATCTATCAGGGCGAACGCCTGAAGTTTGAGTTCCAGCGCTGTTTGTCGCGTTTGCAGGAGATGCAGAGCGAGGAGTATCTGAAACGCTCGCATATGCCGTAGGCCGGATAAGGCGTTTCGCCGCCATCCGGCGCAGGTTGCCTGGTGGCGCTTCGCTTATCAGACCGGCAGAAATGCCCTGCACAAAACCCATTGCAAATCACAAAAAGGGGTCGATCTTTGCCCCTGACTTCTCTATAATCCTGCGACCCCACGTTACAAGAAAGTTTTTTTCCCAAAACTTTTTGTGTGCTGGCATTGGCTATTCGAAGGGGTAGGTTTGCCGGACTTTGTCGTGTGAACCTCAACAATTGAAAACGTTTGGGTGTTCACCAACGTGTAACTATCTATTGGGTAAGCTTTTAATGAAAACTTTTACAGCTAAACCAGAAACCGTAAAACGCGACTGGTACGTTGTTGACGCGACCGGTAAAACTCTGGGCCGTCTGGCTACTGAACTGGCTCTTCGCCTGCGCGGTAAGCACAAAGCGGAATACACTCCGCACGTCGATACCGGTGATTACATCATCGTTCTGAACGCTGACAAAGTTGCTGTAACCGGCAACAAGCGTACTGACAAAGTGTACTATCACCACACCGGTCACATCGGTGGTATCAAACAAGCGACCTTTGAAGAGATGATTGCTCGCCGTCCTGAGCGTGTGATTGAAATCGCGGTTAAAGGCATGCTGCCAAAAGGCCCGCTGGGTCGTGCTATGTTCCGTAAACTGAAAGTTTACGCTGGCAACGAGCACAACCACGCGGCACAGCAACCGCAAGTTCTTGACATCTAATCGGGATTATAGGCAATGGCTGAAAATCAATACTACGGCACTGGTCGCCGCAAAAGTTCCGCAGCTCGCGTGTTCATCAAACCGGGCAACGGCAAAATCGTTATCAACCAACGTTCTCTGGAACAGTACTTCGGTCGTGAAACTGCCCGCATGGTAGTTCGTCAGCCGCTGGAACTGGTCGACATGGTTGAGAAACTGGATCTGTACATCACTGTTAAAGGTGGTGGTATCTCTGGTCAGGCTGGTGCGATCCGTCACGGTATCACCCGCGCTCTGATGGAGTACGACGAGTCTCTGCGTTCTGAACTGCGTAAAGCTGGCTTCGTTACTCGTGACGCTCGTCAGGTTGAACGTAAGAAAGTCGGTCTGCGTAAAGCACGTCGTCGTCCGCAGTTCTCCAAACGTTAATGGGTTTCTGCTCCGGCAGATTACCATTGGCGAAAAAACCCGCTTCGGCGGGTTTTTTTATGGAAAAAATGCGCGTGTGTCCAAAGTAATCCTCTGATTGCCACCTCTTTTTCCCCATTTCCAGAATCGACTCACCACAAAGGTCACAAAATCTGGTAAACTATCATCCAATTTTCTGCCCAAATAACGGGTATTGTTCATTTTTTGTTTGCTTTTTGAACAATGATGACTTTTCCGCAGGCGGGTGACATAACTTCTGGCTGGCCACGCGGTGGCTGGTAGCAGTAAAAATTCTGAATATACCTGGAGGTTTTCATGGCTGTCGCTGCCAACAAACGTTCGGTAATGACGCTGTTTTCTGGTCCTACTGACATCTATAGCCATCAGGTCCGCATTGTGCTGGCGGAGAAAGGTGTTAGTTTCGAGATCGAGCATGTGGAGAAGGATAACCCACCTCAGGATCTGATTGACCTCAACCCGAGTCAGAGCGTACCGACCCTGGTGGATCGTGAGCTGACCCTGTGGGAATCTCGCATCATTATGGAATACCTGGATGAGCGTTTCCCTCATCCGCCGCTGATGCCGGTTTACCCGGTTGCGCGTGGCGAAAGCCGCCTGTACATGCACCGTATCGAAAAAGACTGGTACACGCTGATGAACGTCATCGTGAACGGGTCCGCTTCTGAAGCTGACGTTGCGCGTAAACAACTGCGTGAAGAGTTGCAGGCGATTGCGCCTGTGTTTGGTCAAAAACCGTATTTCCTGAGCGATGAGTTCAGCCTGGTTGATTGCTATCTGGCGCCGCTGCTGTGGCGTTTGCCGCAACTGGGTATTGAGTTCAGCGGTGCGGGCGCTAAAGAGCTGAAAGGCTATATGACCCGCGTCTTTGAACGTGACTCGTTCCTCGCTTCTTTAACTGAAGCTGAACGTGAAATGCGCCTCGGTCGGGGTTAATCAGTATGGATTTGTCACAGCTATCCCCACGCCGTCCATATTTGCTGCGTGCATTCTATGAATGGTTGCTGGATAACCAGCTCACGCCGCACCTGGTGGTGGATGTGACGCTGCCTGGCGTGCATGTCCCTATGGAATATGCGCGCGACGGGCAAATTGTTCTGAACATTGCTCCCCGTGCGGTTGGCAATCTGGAGTTGGCCAACGACGAAGTGCGTTTCAACGCGCGCTTTGGCGGCGTCCCACGCCAGGTCTCCGTACCGCTGGCTGCGGTACTGGCGATCTATGCGCGTGAAAACGGCGCAGGCACAATGTTTGAACCTGAAGCTGCTTACGATGAAGACGTCGCCAGCTTAAATGATGACGATGTAACGCCGGGCGCGGAGAGCGAAACGGTCATGTCCGTGATTGATGGTGATAAGCCCGATCATGACGATGACAACAATCCTGATGACGATCCGCCGCCGCCGCGTGGTGGTCGACCCGCATTACGCGTAGTGAAGTAACCAAGACAGACAGGCCCTGAGGGCCTGTTTTTTTTCACGCCTGCCACGATTTCACCCCACTTTCGATCCTGTGATAGGATGGCCCTAGTTGCTGTTTTCCTCGACGATTTACATAATGGACGCTATGAACGCATTTGATTCGCAAGCAGAAAATTCTCCGCCAACCATCGGCCGTAGTTTGCGCAGCCGTCCGCTGGCGCGTAAAAAACTGTCGGAAATGGTAGAAGAAGAGCTGGAGCAGATGATTCGTCGCGGTGAATTCGGCGAAGGGGAGCAACTGCCGTCTGAGCGGGAGTTGATGACCTTCTTCAACGTGGGCCGCCCGTCGGTGCGTGAAGCGCTTGCCGCGCTCAAGCGTAAAGGTCTGGTGCAAATCAATAACGGCGAACGCGCCCGCGTGTCGCGGCCTTCTGCTGATACCATCATCAGCGAACTTTCCGGCATGGCGAAAGATTTCCTCTCGCATCCCGGCGGTATCGCCCACTTTGAGCAACTGCGCCTGTTCTTTGAATCAAGCCTTGTGCGCTATGCGGCGGAACACGCGACGGATGAGCAAATTGATCTGCTGGCGAAAGCCCTGGAGATCAACAGCCAGTCGCTGGACGATAACGCGCTCTTCATTCGTTCCGACGTCGAGTTTCACCGCGTGCTGGCGGAAATCCCCGGCAATCCGATCTTCATGGCGATTCATGTCGCGCTGCTGGACTGGCTGATCGCTGCGCGTCCTGCGGTCTCCGGGCAGGAGTTACATGAGCATAATAGCGTGAGCTATCAAGAACATATCGCTATTGTCGATGCCATTCGTCGGCGCGATCCAGATGAAGCTGACCGCGCGCTGCAAACCCACCTCAATAGCGTATCCGCCACCTGGCACGCCTTCGATCAAAAGAAAAAATTGCGTTAGCGATCGCGATCCTGACGATCGTTTAGTGAAGTAGATCGCACTCTGTGCGTTCTGTACTGGGGTGCTGCTTATTTGATCTGGTATAACAGGTATAAAGGTATGTAGTCAGATAACACTAATCATCGACAGAGGTCGTTATGGCAAAAGATTTACGAGGCGTAATGCCAGCGTTGTTAACTCCTTTTGATAACCAGCAGAAACTGGATATTGAGAGCCTGCGCCGTCTGGTGCGTTTCAACATTGCACAGGGCATTGATGGGCTGTACGTCGGCGGCTCGACCGGGGAAGCGTTCGTTCAGAGCCGCGCAGAAAGAGAGCAGGTCCTGGAAATTGTGGCGGAAGAGGCGAAGGGCAAGGTGACGCTGATTGCCCATGTCGGTACGGTCAGTACCGAAGAGAGCCAGCAACTGGCCAGCGCGGCGCATCGTTACGGTTTTGATGCCGTTTCCGCCGTGACGCCGTTTTATTATCCGTTTAGCTTTGAAGAGCATTGCGATCACTACCGCGCCATTATCGATTCCGCTGAAGGATTACCGATGGTGGTGTACAACATTCCTGCGCTGAGCGGCGTGAAGCTGACGCTGGAGCAAATCAACACGCTGGTTACGCTGCCCGGCGTTGGCGCGCTGAAACAAACCTCCGGCGATCTCTATCAGATGGAGCAGATCCGCCGTGCGCATCCTGATCTGGTGCTCTACAACGGTTATGACGAAATCTTCGCTTCCGGTCTGCTGGCAGGCGCAGACGGGGGAATCGGCAGCACTTACAACATTATGGGCTGGCGTTATCAGGGGATTGTTAAGGCCTTGCAGGAAGGCGATGTAGCGAAAGCGCAGCATCTGCAAACCGAGTGCAATAAGGTCATCGATCTGCTCATTAAAACCGGCGTGTTCCGTGGGCTGAAAACGGTGCTGCACTACATGGACGTGGTCTCCGTACCGCTGTGCCGTAAGCCGTTTGCGCCGGTTGATGAGAAGTATCTGCCTGAACTGAAAGCGCTGGCGCAGCAGTTAATGCAGGAACGCGGTTGACCGGTTGCCGGATAGCGCTAACGCTTATTCGGCCTACAAAATATGAAACGTAGGCCGGGTAAGGCGAGTCGAAGCCGCCATCCGGCAAAGCGACAATAAAAATCGTCGGGAGAATGAAAAATGAGTACTTCTACCCAGAATATCCCGTGGTATCGCCATCTCAACCGGGCGCAGTGGCGGGCATTTTCCGCCGCCTGGCTGGGATATTTGCTTGATGGTTTTGATTTTGTGTTGATTGCCCTTGTTCTGACGGAAGTACAGGGCGAGTTTGGGTTAACGACGGTTCAGGCGGCCAGCCTGATCTCGGCGGCGTTTATTTCCCGCTGGTTTGGCGGGCTGATGTTGGGCGCAATGGGTGACCGCTATGGCCGACGTCTGGCGATGGTCACCAGTATCATTCTTTTCTCTATGGGGACGCTGGCCTGCGGTTTTGCGCCCGGCTATACCACCATGTTTATCGCCCGTCTGGTGATCGGTATGGGAATGGCGGGCGAATATGGCTCCAGCGCCACCTATGTCATTGAAAGCTGGCCGAAGCACTTACGTAATAAAGCCAGTGGATTCCTGATTTCCGGTTTCTCCGTCGGGGCGGTCGTGGCGGCGCAGGTTTACAGCCTGGTGGTTCCGGTCTGGGGCTGGCGCGCGCTGTTCTTCATTGGCATTCTGCCGATCATTTTCGCGCTCTGGCTGCGTAAAAACATCCCTGAAGCGGAAGACTGGAAAGAGAAACACGAAGGTAAAGCGCCGGTGCGCACGATGGTGGACATCCTCTACCGGGGCGAACATCGCGTCGTCAATGTGCTGATGACGATCGCCGCCGCAACCGCGCTGTGGTTCTGCTTTGCGGGCGACCTGCAAAACGCGGCGATTGTGGCGGTGTTAGGGTTACTGTGCGCCGTTATCTTCATCAGTTTTATGGTGCAAAGCAGCGGCAAACGCTGGCCAACGGGCGTGATGCTGATGATCGTGGTGCTCTTTGCTTTCCTCTATTCATGGCCGATTCAGGCGCTGCTGCCAACGTATCTGAAAACTGAACTGGCTTACGATCCTCACACCGTTGCGCAGGTGCTTTTCTTTAGCGGCTTTGGGGCGGCAGTCGGCTGCTGCGTGGGCGGTTTCCTCGGCGACTGGCTGGGTACGCGCAAAGCCTACGTTTGCAGTTTGCTGGCTTCCCAGGTGCTGATCATTCCGGTATTTGCGATTGGCGGCGCAAACGTCTGGGTACTGGGTCTGCTACTGTTTTTCCAGCAGATGCTGGGGCAGGGGATCTCCGGGATCTTACCGAAACTCATTGGCGGTTATTTTGATACCGACCAGCGAGCGGCAGGTCTGGGCTTTACCTATAACGTCGGCGCACTGGGCGGCGCGCTGGCCCCTATCCTCGGGGCGCTGATCGCACAGCGTCTGGATCTGGGCACCGCGCTGGGATCGCTCTCCTTCAGCCTGACCTTTGTGGTGATCCTGTTGATTGGGTTGGATATGCCGTCTCGCGTACAGCGCTGGCTGCGTCCTGAAGCATTACGTATGCATGATGCTATCGACGGAAAACCGTTCAGCGGGGCCGTGCCGTTTGGCGGCGACAAAAGCGCCTTTGTAAAAACCAAAAGCTGATGAGGTTTGCCCGGCCAGTTTGCCGGGCGACCTGCGTAAGGAAGTGGATATGTCGTTACTTGAACAACTGGATAAAAACATTGCCGCCAATGGCGGGTTGATTGTCTCCTGCCAGCCGGTTCCAGGCAGCCCGCTCGATAAACCGGACATCGTGGCTGCGATGGCGCTGGCGGCGGAGCAGGCTGGCGCCGTCGCGCTACGCATTGAAGGCGTGGACAATTTGCGGGCGACCCGTGCGCTGGTCTCCGTACCGATTATCGGTATTCTCAAGCGTGACCTTGACGACTCCCCGGTACGCATCACGCCATTCCTTGAGGATGTGGATGCGCTGGCACAGGCCGGGGCGGATATTATTGCGGTTGACGGTACTGACCGTGTACGTCCGGCGACCGTCGATGCGCTGCTGGCGCGTATTCATCAGCACCAGTTGCTGACGATGACCGACTGCTCGTCACTGGAGGATGGCTTAGCCTGTCAGCGGCGTGGCGCGGAAATTATCGGCACCACGCTGTCGGGATACACCACGCCGGACACGCCGGATGAACCTGACCTCGCGCTGGTCAACGTCCTGCATGATGCAGGATGCCGGGTGATTGCCGAGGGGCGTTACAACACGCCGGCACAGGCCGCTGAAGCCATGCGTCACGGCGCGTGGGCGGTGACGGTGGGATCTGCCATTACGCGGCTGGAACATATTTGTCAGTGGTACAACACGGCATTGAAAAAGGCGGTGTCATGAGCACGCTGGCGATCGATATTGGCGGCACCAAGCTGGCTGCCGCGCGGGTGGATGATGATTTACGCATCCGCGAACGACGTGAATTGCCGACCCCCGCCAGCAAAACGCCGGATGCGCTGCGAGAGGCGCTAAAAGTGCTGGTTGAACCGCTGCAAACGACCGCGCTGCGGGTGGCGATAGCCTCTACCGGCATTATCAGAGAAGGCGCGCTACTGGCGATAAATCCGCATAACCTGGGCGGTCTGCTGCATTTTCCGTTGGTGCCGACGTTAGAAGATCTTACCGGTCTGCCGACGCTGGCGGTGAATGATGCGCAGGCGGCGGCATGGGCGGAATACCATGCCCTTACGTCTGATGTCCGCGATATGGTGTTTATTACCGTGTCGACCGGCGTTGGCGGCGGCGTGGTGAGCGACGGCAGATTGCTCACCGGGATGAGCGGTCTGGCCGGGCATCTGGGGCATACGCTGGCCGATCCGCAGGGGCCGGTTTGCGGGTGCGGACGACGCGGCTGTGTGGAGGCTATCGCCTCAGGACGCGGCATTGCGGCAGCGGCGCAGGGTTCCCTGGCCGGGTGCGACGCCAGAACTGTCTTTGCACATGCGGCTGCCGGGAACGAACAGGCCGTGCGTCTGGTTCAGCACTCCGCGCAGGTTGTCGCGCGGTTAATTGCCGATGTTAAAGCGACAACGGATTGCCAGCAGGTGGTTATTGGCGGCAGCGTAGGGTTAGCTGAGGGATATCTGGCGCAGGTACGCCACTTTCTGGCGCAGGAACCAGCGGTTTATCAGGTGGCGTTGAGCGCAGCGCATCACCGACATGACGCGGGGCTACTGGGCGCCGCGTTGTTAGCTCAGGGAGATAAATGATGTTGATGGGAGAAATTCAGTCGTTACCGTCTGCCGGGCTGCATCCGGTATTGCTGGATGCGTTAACCCTGGCGCTGGCGGCAAGGCCGCAGGAGAAAACGCCCGGGCGCTACGAATTGCAGGGCGACGATGTGTTTATGAATGTGATGCAGTTTGCCACGCAGTCGCCGCAGGAGAAAAAAGCGGAGCTGCATGTGCAGTACATCGACATTCAGCTGTTATTGACGGGTGAGGAGCGCATTTTGTTCGGCGTAGTCGGGTCAGCGCGCGAATGCGAGGAGCTGCATGGTGAAGAGGATTACCAGCTTTGCCGCCGCATCCATGAACAGCAGTCCATTACGCTGACACCGGGGATGTTCTCCGTGTTTATGCCGGGGGAACCCCATAAGCCCGGGTGTATGGCTGGCGAGTCAGGGGAGATTAAGAAAGCTGTAGTGAAGGTGCGCGCCAGCTTATTAGAGGTATGAAAATACCGGATGGTTTATAGCCATCCGGTGTAACGTTTTATATCTTCCGATAGTGCATAATCCCGTCAGTCGAGTTGTTGAAAATTCAGCTCGTGACGCAGTGCTTTTCCTGATGTGCAAAGTAAATTGGTTATTCAGTTGATTCAACTTGCTGTGCAGTCAGTGCTATTTGTGAACGAATGAGCTCATCTGCCAGTAGTTTTTCGTCAGGCAACTGCACTTTGTACTCGCTCGCCATGATGGTATTCGGCAGGCCGTTCAGCGCGTAATGCGCTTCCCCCGCGCCTTTTCCTGCGCACAAAACCAACCCGACGGGCGGGTTTTCTCCCGGCATTGTCCAGTGCTCTTTGGCATAGTTCAGGTACATATTCATCTGCCCGGCATCCGCATAACTGAATTTGCCGACCTTCAGGTCAACGAGCAACAGGCAGCGTAAGCGGCGATGGAAGAACAACAGATCGACGCGGAACCAACTATCGTCTATGCGTAATCGGCGCTGGCGGCCGACAAAAGCAAAATCGTCACCAAGCTCCAGCATAAAGTCCATCAGGTGACTGAGCAGCGCTTCTTCGAGATCCGACTCGGAATACTCGTCCTTCAGGTTAAGAAATTCCAGAATGAACGGGTCGCGTATGGCTCGCTCCGGCAAGACTGTTGGCTCGGCGGGCGCAGGCTGCTGCAACATGGCGGATTTGTCATGGGACAGTAGCGTCCGTTCGTAGAACTGGGTGGAGATTTGCCGATCGAGTTGCCGCACAGACCAGCCGTTACGTAGCGTCTCTTTCTCGTAAAAAGTGCGGGCATCGGGATTTTTTACCGATAGTAAACGCACGTAAGCTGACCAGGGAAGCGGAAAAACTTTAGCGAGGTAAATGAGATTTGAAGATTCACCAGACAGTGTCTGCTGAATTTCAATATCTTGAAAATAAAGATAAAACATGCGCATTTGTCGTAGGTTTGCGGTGGAGAACCCACGCTTATAGCGCTGGCTTAAATCTGCGGATAACCGCTCGATGAGTTGAATACCATAAGCCGCTCGTGCTTCGCCGCCTTGTTCAAACTCGACAATTCTCCTGCCGATTTCCCAGTAGGTTGCTGTCATCAAAGCATTAATACTGCGGACGGCCTCGGTATGGGCATTGTCCACTAATCGAATAATACCGTCATGGATTTGCTGATAATCGTCAGCGTGTTGAAGTGGTGTTGGTACAGTCATGTCATCCCTGGCGCGATAGTTGTGAAATGAAAAATATATCGCTACCAATACGCTTCAGGCATATTCCGGTCAATCCAGGAGAGGTGTATTACATTGAGTTACAGCCGTATTTGCGAGCGGCTTTCGAAGAATGAATTCGCATATATTTAGCAGAGAAATATTGGCTCCCCATCCATCAGCGTCAGGCTGTGGCAGGGGAGCCAGAAGTATTACACTTCCAGGTAGTTCAGGATACCGTCTGCCGCTTTACGGCCTTCGGCAATTGCCGTGACCACCAGATCCGAGCCTCGCACGATGTCGCCACCGGCGAAGATTTTCGGGTTGCTGGTCTGGAAGGCGTTTTCATTACCTTCCGGCGCGATAATCCGCCCCTGGGAGTCCAGCTCCACGCTGTGTTTCGCCAGCCACGCCATGCTGTGCGGGCGGAAACCAAACGCCATTACCACCGCATCTGCCGGGATCACATGCTCGGAACCGGCGACGATTTCCGCACGACGACGACCTTTCGCGTCCGGCGCGCCCATTTCGGTACGCACCATCTTCACGCCGCTTACTTTACCGTTGGCATTCACTTCTACGCCCAGCGGCTGCACGTTGAACTGGAATTCGACCCCTTCTTCGCGCGCGTTTTTCACTTCGCGTCTGGAGCCTGGCATGTTCTCTTCGTCACGACGATAGGCGCAGGTGACGTGCGTCGCGCCCTGGCGAACCGAGGTACGCACGCAGTCCATCGCGGTGTCGCCGCCGCCCAGTACCACGACGCGTTTGCCTTCCATACTGACGAACGGTTCGTCAGTGGTTTCGCCAAAGCCCATGATCTGTTTGGTGTTGGCAATCAGGAACGGCAGGGCATCGAACACGCCGTCGGCATCTTCGTTTTCCAGCCCGCCGCGCATTGATTGATAGGTGCCAACGCCGAGGAACACCGCATCGTACTCTGCCAGCAAGTCGTCCAGCTGCACGTCGCGACCCACTTCGGTATTCAGTTTGAACTCAATGCCCATGCCGGTGAAGATCTCACGACGGCGGGTCATCACCTCTTTTTCCAGCTTGAAAGCCGGGATACCGAACGTCAGCAGACCGCCGATTTCCGGGTGACGGTCAAAGACCACCGCCTTCACGCCGTTACGAGTGAGTACGTCGGCACAGGCCAGCCCTGCCGGGCCCGCGCCGATAATCGCCACGCGTTTGTCGGTCTGACGCACGCCAGTCATGTCCGGGCGCCAGCCCATTTCGAACGCTTTATCGTTGATATAACGCTCGATGTTGCCGATAGTCACTGCGCCGAACTCGTCGTTGAGCGTACAGGAGCCCTCGCACAAACGATCCTGCGGGCAGACGCGGCCGCACACTTCCGGCAGCGTGTTGGTCTGGTGAGACAACTCCGCCGCTTCGAAAATACGTCCTTCGTTCGCCAGCTTCAGCCAGTTCGGGATGTAGTTATGTACCGGACACTTCCACTCGCAGTACGGGTTGCCGCAGGAGAGGCAGCGATCCGCCTGCGCTTTGGCCTGGCCTTCGGAAAACGGTTCGTAAATTTCAACAAACTCGATTTTGCGGATCTTCAGCGCCTTCTTCGGCGGATCAACACGTTGCAGGTCGATAAATTGGTATACGTTCTGACTCATTGCTCTACCCCTTACTGCGCCTGCACACGCAGCTCAGCTGCGCTACGACTACGGTGACCCAACAGTGCTTTCACATCACTGGACTTCGGCTTAACCAGCGCGAATTTGGTTGAGAATACTGACCAGTTAGCCAGGATCTCTTCACCGCGCTGGGAACCGGTATGCTGCACATGCTCGGTAATCAGACCGCGCAGATGTTCTTCGTGGATGGCCAGGTCATCGACGTTCAGCACTTCCACCAGCTCCGGGTTCACGCGTTTGCGGAACTCGCCGTCTTCATCCAGCACGTAGGCGAAGCCGCCTGTCATGCCAGCACCGAAGTTAACGCCCGTTTTGCCCAGTACGCAGACAATACCGCCCGTCATGTATTCACAACCGTTGTCGCCAATGCCTTCTACCACGGTGATGGCCCCGGAGTTACGTACTGCGAAACGTTCGCCCGCGCGGCCCGCCGCATACAGACGACCGCCGGTCGCGCCGTACAGACAGGTATTGCCGATGATGCTGGCCTCATGACTGCGAAACGCTGAACCCACCGGAGGACGCACCGCCAGCAGACCGCCTGCCATGCCTTTACCGACGTAGTCGTTGGCATCGCCCGTCAAATACAGCTCCACGCCGCCCGCGTTCCAGACGCCGAAGCTCTGACCTGCGGTGCCGCTGAAGTGTGCCTTGATCGGGTCAGAGGCCAGCCCCTGATCGCCATGCGTCTGAGCGATATAGCCAGAGAGCGACGCGCCCACGGAGCGGTCGGTGTTGCGAATGTCGAACCAGAAGGTTTTGCTCTGGCGTTCATCGACAAACGGCTTCGCCTGTTGCAGCAGTTGCGCGTTCAGCACGCCGTTATCAAACGGCGGGTTATGTTCGGTGCAGTACAGCGCTTTACCCGGATGAGGCTCAGCGGTTTCCAGCAGTCGGGACAGTTCCAGCTTCTGCTGCTTAGCGGTAAACCCTTCCAGCTCTTTCAGCAGGTCGGTACGGCCAATCAGATCCACCAGACGCTTCACGCCAAGCTGCGCCATCAGCTCGCGGGTTTCGCGGGCGATAAACTCAAAGTAGTTGGTCACTTTGAACGGCAGGCCGTGGTAGTGGTTCTTACGCAGTTTGTCATCCTGAGTCGCCACGCCCGTCGCGCAGTTGTTCAGGTGGCAAATACGCAGGTATTTACAGCCCAGCGCCACCATCGGGCCGGTGCCGAAGCCAAAGCTTTCCGCGCCGAGAATCGCCGCTTTGATGATGTCGAGGCCAGTTTTCAGGCCGCCGTCCACCTGCAAACGGATCTTGTGACGCAGACCGTTAGCCACCAGCGCCTGCTGGGTTTCCACCAGGCCCAGCTCCCACGGACAGCCCGCATATTTCACGGAGGAGAGCGGGCTGGCACCGGTGCCGCCGTCATATCCGGCGATAGTGATCAGGTCTGCATAGGCTTTCGCCACGCCGGTAGCGATGGTGCCGACGCCCGGTTCAGAAACCAGCTTCACGGAGATCATCGCTTTTGGGTTGACCTGTTTCAGGTCGAAAATCAGCTGCGCCAGATCCTCGATAGAGTAGATATCGTGGTGCGGCGGCGGAGAAATCAGCGTCACGCCCGGTACGGAATAGCGCAGTTTGGCGATGTACGGGGTCACTTTGTCACCCGGCAACTGGCCGCCTTCGCCCGGCTTCGCGCCCTGAGCGACTTTAATCTGAATGACGTCAGCATTGACCAGATACGCTGGCGTTACGCCGAAGCGGCCGGAAGCGACCTGTTTGATGCGCGACACTTTGTTGGTGCCGTAGCGCGCCGGGTCTTCGCCGCCTTCGCCGGAGTTGGAGTTACCGCCGATGCTGTTCATCGCTTCCGCCAGCGCTTCGTGCGCTTCCGGGCTCAGCGCGCCGATGGACATCGCGGCGGTATCGAAGCGTTTAAACAGCTCGTTTGCCGGTTCAACATCGTTGATGCTGATGGCGTTATCGCCAGGATTGAGCGCCAGCAGATCGCGCAGCGTTGCCGCCGGACGTTCGTTAACAAGCGCGGCATATGCCTGGTAATCGCGGTACTCGCCGCTCTGCACCGCCTGTTGCAGGGTGCGCACCACATCCGGGTTATAGGCGTGGTATTCGCCGCCGTGCACGTATTTCAGCAGACCGCCCTGATCCAGCGGTTTACGCGCCAGCCAGGCACGTTTCGAGAGGTTCAGCAGATCCTGCTGGAAGTCGGCAAAACCGGCGCCGCCAATGCGGCTGACCACGCCCTGGAAGCAGTGGCTCACCACGTCGTCATGCAGACCGACCGCTTCAAACAGCTTGGAGCAGCGGTATGAGGCGATGGTCGAAATGCCCATTTTGGACATGATCTTGTACAGACCTTTATTGATGCCGTTACGGTAGTTCAGCATCACGGTACGGTAGTCTTTGGCGATGGCCTGGGTGTCGATCAGACGGCCCAGCGTTTCATAGGCGAGATACGGATAGATCGCCGTGGCGCCAAAGCCCAGCAGCACGGCAAAGTGGTGCGGGTCACGCGCGCTTGCGGTTTCTACGATGATGTTGGCATCGCAGCGCAGGCTCTTATCCACCAGACGAGTCTGTACCGCCCCGACAGCCATCGGCGCCGGAACCGGTAAACGGTTTTTCCCGATGTTACGGTCAGAGAGCACCAGCAAGACGGTGCCGTTACGCACCATCTGTTCAGCCTTATCGCACAGCGCTTTCACCGTTTCTTCGAGCGAGGTTTCCGTCACATCGAAGGTGATATCCAGCGTATCGGCGCGGTAGTGCTCCTCTTTCATGGTGGTGAGCTGTTTGAAATCGGAGTACAGCAGAATTGGCGATTTAAAGCTCAGACGGTGCGCCTGTCCTTCCGCTTCGCAAAAGACGTTCATCTCGCGGCCAATGCTGGTGGCCAGCGACATGACGTGCGCTTCACGCAGCGGGTCGATTGGCGGGTTGGTCACCTGCGCAAACTGCTGGCGGAAGTAGTCGTAAATAATGCGCGGCTGGCTGGAAAGCACGGCGAAGGGGGTGTCATCACCCATTGAACCGACCGCTTCCTGGCCGTTTTCGCCCAGTACGCGGATGACGGAATCCAGCTCTTCGGCGCTGTAGTTAAACTGTTTCTGATAGCTGGCGAGCATGTCGTCGTCCAGCTCGCGGTTTCCGACCTGATCGTCGGCCAGATCTTCAAACGGCACCAGGCGGCGGACGTTCTTCTCCATCCACTCTTTATACGGATGGCGGCTTTTCAGATCGTCATCGGTTTCCGCAGAGTGCAGGATGCGCCCGCCACGGGTGTCGATCACCATCAGTTCACCGGGGCCGACGCGGCCCTTTTCCACGACTTCGTCAGGCTGGTAGTCCCAGATCCCCACCTCAGAGGCGCAGGTGATCAGTTTATCTTTGGTGATGACGTAGCGCGCCGGACGCAGACCGTTACGGTCGAGGTTACAGGCAGCGAAGCGACCGTCGGACATCACGATGCCCGCCGGGCCATCCCACGGCTCCATGTGCATGGAGTTAAAGTCAAAGAAGGCGCGCAGGTCCGGGTCCATATCCGGGTTGTTCTGCCATGCGGGCGGCACCAGCAGGCGCATGGCGCGCACGATGTCCATCCCGCCTGCCAGCAGCAGTTCCAGCATGTTATCCAGCGAGCTGGAGTCGGAACCGGTCTCGTTGACGAACGGCGCGGCAGATTGTAAATCCGGGATCAGCGGCGTCTGGAATTTATAAGTACGGGCGCGCGTCCACTGACGGTTGCCGGTAATGGTGTTGATTTCGCCGTTGTGCGCCAGGTAGCGGAACGGCTGCGCCAGCGGCCAGCGCGGCACGGTATTGGTGGAGAAGCGCTGGTGGAACAGGCAAATGGCCGATTCCAGACGCAAATCCGCCAGGTCCAGGTAGAAGCGCGGCAGATCCGCCGGCATACACAGACCTTTATAGATGTTCACCAGGTTCGACAGGCTACAAACGTAGAAGTCTTTATCGTCCTGAAGGCGTTTCTCAATGCGGCGGCGGGCGATAAACAGGCGGCGTTCCATATCCCGGGGACGCCAGCCCGCAGGGGCGTTAACAAAAATTTGCTCAATACGTGGCAGGGAGGAGAGGGCGATTTCACCGAGGACACCTTCGTTGGTCGGCACATCGCGCCAGCCCACAATCGACAGGGTTTCCCGCTGTAATTCTTCTTCGACGATACGACGTGATGCCGCCGCCAGCTCAGGGTCCTTATTCAGGAAGAGCATACCGACAGCGTAGTTTTTGGCTAAACGCCAGCCGCGCTCTTCTGCAACGATGCGAAAAAAGCGATCGGGTTTTTGCAGCAGCAAACCGCAACCGTCGCCGGTTTTACCGTCAGCGAGGATCGCGCCACGGTGCTGCATACGGGCCAGTGCGTGTATGGCGGTACGCACTACCTTGTGGCTAGGTTCGCCTTCTATGTGGGCGATCAGGCCGAAACCACAGTTATCCCTCTCAAGGGATTTATCGTACAACATATCAGTGAACCTCCCCAGGCTCTGCGGGACTCCCATCCGATACCGATTGCGCACGGGCACAGAAAGAGCGTGGCGACGGGGGTTGCGTATCATACGCTTACCTCGCATTCGCCCTCTTTTATCCTTTTCGCATCGGTAAATACGTTTAAGAGGGAATCTCAATTACTGCATAAATATGATGAGCAGGCTGCTCATCCAGAAAGCTTCCAGCGGATTTCCAACTTATCGGGAATCCACACACAGGTCAAATGGCAATCTTATTTATGCAAAAATGTGCTATAGGTCTATTAACTTTATGAATGTATTGAAAATAATGACTTTTTTACATTGATTTGATGCGGCATAAGCGCAGGGGAGAGTGTGATCTGTCTCACTATCATAACGGCCTGTTAACCCTTATCTCACCTTGATTATCCGTAATGCTTAGCATTTTATGCTGGTTTAAGCGGCGCAGGCATTTCATGATACTGTTTTTTAGCCAGTGTCATCAGAAGATAAAAAAAGTGTGCAGTTATAAGGAAAAGTAATTAGCTATGGAGTGAATGAAATTTCGGTAATTTTGCTTGATTATGCAATAAATAAAAGCCTGCCGGAGCGATTGATCCAGGTCATCGCCGACAAAGGCTAAAAATGGCAGGCTTTGGCCTCTTTTCAAGGCGCGGTCTATCAGATTATGCAGTTACAGAAATTAGTCAATATGTTTGGTGGGGATCTTTCTCGTCGTTATGGGCAAAAAGTTCATAAACTGACGTTGCACGGCGGATTTAGCTGTCCAAACCGCGATGGCACCATCGGACGTGGCGGGTGTACTTTCTGTAATGTCGCCTCTTTCGCCGATGAGGCGCAGCAGTATCGCTCTATTGCCGAACAACTGGCGCATCAGGCGCATCTGGTCAATCGCGCCAAACGTTATCTGGCCTATTTCCAGGCGTACACCAGTACCTTTGCCGAAGTGCAGGTGCTGCGTTCTATGTATCAGCAGGCGGTAAGCCAGACCAGCATTGTCGGGCTGTGTGTCGGGACGCGCCCCGACTGTGTACCGGATGCGGTGCTCGATCTGCTCTGCGAATATAAAGACCAGGGCTATGAAGTGTGGCTGGAACTGGGATTGCAAACCGCGCATGACAAAACGCTGCGCCGTATTAATCGCGGCCATGATTTTGCCTGTTATCAGCGAACCACCCAACTGGCGCGCGAGCGTGGGCTGAAAGTGTGCTCGCATCTGATTGTGGGTTTACCCGGCGAAGGGCAGACGGAATGCCTGCAAACGCTGGATCGCGTGGTGGAAACGGGCGTGGATGGCATTAAGCTGCACCCGCTGCATATTGTAAAAGGCAGCATTATGGCGAAAGCCTGGGAAGCGGGGCGCCTGAACGGTATTGCGCTGGAGGCGTATACGCTGACGGCGGGGGAGATGATCCGCCATACGCCGCCGGAGGTTATTTATCATCGCATTTCCGCCAGCGCCCGTCGTCCGACGTTGCTCGCCCCGCTATGGTGTGAGAATCGCTGGACGGGCATGGTGGAGCTGGACCGCTATCTTAACGAACATGGCGCGCAAGGCTCCGCGCTTGGTACGCCGTGGGTGCAGCCGGAGAGCTAACCATCCGTAGGCGTGTAGGCCTGATAAGCGAAGCGCCATCAGGCAGCCTGGCGCACATTGCCGGATGGCGGCTATGCCTTATCCGGCCTACCGCCTACCCGGTCATTTCACCGATAACCTCCGCATTTATTGCACAATTTTCAACGTACTGCTCAGAATTGAGTATTATTGTGCGAAGTTGTCGTGAAGGAATCCCCTATGAAGCAAATTCGTATGCTGGCGCAATACTATGTCGACCTGATGATGAAGCTGGGTCTGGTGCGCTTTTCGATGCTGTTGGCGTTAGCGCTGGTGGTGCTGGCGATAGTGGTGCAGATGGCGGTCACCATGGTGTTGCATGGTCAGGTCGAAAGTATTGATGTCATCCGCTCCATCTTTTTTGGCTTGTTAATCACGCCCTGGGCCGTCTATTTCTTGTCGGTGGTGGTGGAGCAACTGGAGGAGTCCAGGCAGCGCCTGTCACGGCTGGTACAAAAGTTGGAAGAGATGCGCGAGCGCGATCTCAAACTCACGGTACAACTGAAAGACAATATTGCTCAGCTTAATCAGGAAATTGCCGATCGCGAAAAAGCGGAGGCTGAGCGCCAGTCGACCTTCGAACAGCTAAAAGTGGAAATCAAGGAGCGTGAAGAGACGCAGATTCAGCTTGAACAGCAATCCTCTTTCTTACGCTCTTTCCTCGATGCGTCGCCGGATTTGGTTTTTTATCGCAATGAGGATAAAGAGTTTTCCGGCTGTAACCGCGCGATGGAACTGCTGACCGGCAAGAGTGAAAAACAGCTCGTCCATTTAAAACCGGCTGACGTCTATTCTCCCGAAGCGGCGGAAAAAGTGATTGAGACCGACGAAAAAGTCTTCCGCCATAACGTCTCGCTGACCTATGAACAGTGGCTCGATTACCCGGACGGGCGCAAAGCGTGCTTTGAAATTCGCAAGGTGCCCTATTACGACCGCGTTGGTAAACGTCATGGCCTGATGGGCTTTGGGCGCGATATTACGGAACGTAAGCGTTATCAGGACGCGCTTGAACGCGCCAGCCGCGACAAGACCACGTTTATCTCTACGATCAGCCACGAGCTGCGTACGCCGCTGAATGGCATTGTCGGCTTAAGCCGCATTCTGCTGGACACCGACCTTACCAGCGAGCAGGAAAAATACCTGAAAACCATCCATGTCTCTGCGGTCACGTTGGGGAATATTTTCAACGATATCATTGATATGGATAAGATGGAACGGCGTAAAGTCCAGCTGGATAACCAGCCGGTAGATTTCACCAGTTTCATGGCGGATCTGGAGAATCTCTCCGGCCTGCAAGCGCAGCAAAAAGGGCTACGCTTTGTGCTCGATCCGACGTTGCCGCTGCCGCATAAGGTGATCACCGACGGCACGCGTTTGCGCCAAATTCTGTGGAACCTGATCAGCAACGCCGTGAAGTTTACCCAGCAAGGGCAGGTGACGGTGCGTGTACGCTATGATGAAGGCGATGTGCTGCATTTTGACGTGGAAGATTCCGGCATCGGTATTCCGCAGGATGAGCAGGATAAAATCTTCGCCATGTATTATCAGGTGAAAGACAGTCATGGCGGTAAACCCGCAACGGGGACCGGGATTGGCCTGGCGGTATCGCGCCGTCTGGCAAAAAATATGGGCGGCGACATCACCGTTTCCAGCCAGCCGGGTAAAGGTTCCGTCTTTACGTTAACCGTACATGCGCCAGCCGTGGCGGAAGAGGTCGAGGACACGCTGGAAGAGAATGACATGCCGCTGCCTGCGCTGCATGTGCTGCTGGTCGAGGACATTGAGCTGAACGTCATTGTGGCGCGTTCAGTGCTGGAAAAACTGGGCAACAGCGTTGACGTGGCGATGACCGGGAAAGCCGCGCTGGAAATGTTCACCCCGGGTGAATACGATCTGCTGCTGCTGGATATTCAACTGCCGGATATGACGGGTCTGGATATCTCCAGAGAACTTACCCGCCGCTATGCGCGGGAAGAATTACCGCCGCTGGTCGCACTCACTGCTAACGTCCTGAAAGACAAGAAAGAGTATCTGGACGCGGGAATGGACGATGTGTTGAGCAAGCCGCTGTCGGTTCCGGCGTTAACCGCCATGATTAAAAAATACTGGGATACCCGTAACGAAGAGGAGAGCACTGTGACATCTGAAGAGAGCAGCAAATCGCAAGCGTTGTTAGATATCCCGATGTTAGAGCAGTATATCGAACTGGTCGGCCCGAAATTAATTACGGATGGACTGGCGGTGTTCGAGAAAATGATGCCGGGTTACTTAAGCATTCTGGAGTCTAACCTGACGGCGCGAGATACCAAAGGCGTTGTTGAAGAAGGCCACAAAATTAAAGGCGCGGCGGGCTCCGTCGGGTTGCGTCATCTACAGCAACTGGGTCAGCAAATTCAGTCGCCGGATCTTCCTGCCTGGGAAGATAACGTGGGTGAATGGGTTGAAGAGATGAAGCAGGAGTGGCAGCACGACGTCGCGGTGCTGAAAGCCTGGGTGGCAAACGCGGAAAAAAAATGACCCCGGATTGACCGGGGTGCGCGAATACTGCGCCAACACCAGGGAAATCGTGGCTGCGCCGTAAGTTATGATTGTTTTTTACACAGGCGCAGCTCTGCTTTTCAGGCCGCACGCAGTTAAGATAGCAAATCTTAAATGTTTTGTTACATGAATCAGTTAAATGTGTGAAGCGCAGCATTTTAATCAGAATTATTAATACGCTTCAGTAAGTTGCGAAAAGGATCATCACGATGAAAAAAATTGGCGTAGTGCTCAGTGGATGTGGCGTATACGACGGCGCCGAGATTCATGAAGCCGTTCTGACCCTTCTGGCGATTGCCCGCAGCGGCGCGCAGGCCATCTGCTTTGCGCCGGATAAACAGCAGGCTGATGTGATTAATCACCTGACGGGCGAAGCGATGGCGGAGACGCGAAATGTTCTGATCGAAGCCGCGCGCATTACGCGGGGGGAAATTCGTCCACTCGCCCAGGCGGTCTCCAGCGATCTGGACGCGCTGATTGTTCCGGGTGGATTTGGCGCGGCGAAAAACCTGAGTAATTTTGCCAGCCAGGGCAGCGAGTGCCGGGTAGATAGCGACCTGGCCGCGCTGGCAATCGCCATGCACCAGTCGGGTAAGCCGTTAGGGTTTATGTGCATTGCCCCGGCAATGCTGCCCCGGATTTTTGGTTTCCCGCTTCGTCTGACGATTGGCACCGATATCGATACGGCGGAAGTGCTGGAAGATATGGGGGCCGAGCATGTGCCATGTCCGGTTGACGATATTGTGGTGGATGAAGATAACAAAATTGTCACCACGCCTGCTTACATGCTGGCGCAGGATATTGCACAGGCGGCGACCGGCATTGAAAAACTGGTGTCTCGCGTACTGGTTCTGGCTGAATGAGTAAAGGGCGTTTCACTCCGCTGGCGTCCCTGCGCCGTTTGCTCCTGCGCATCCTTGTGGTGCTGGCGGTTTTTTGGGGCGGCGGCATCGCGCTGTTCAGTGTCGTTCCGGTGCCTTTTTCCGCAGTGATGGTGGAACGGCAGATTAGCGCGTGGCTGCAAGGCGATTTCGGCTATGTTGCGCATTCCGACTGGGCTGGCATGGATGAGATCTCGCCGTGGATGGGGCTGGCGGTGATTGCGGCGGAAGACCAGAAATTCCCGGAACACTGGGGCTTTGATGTTTCGGCCATTGAGAAGGCGCTGGCGCACAACGAGCGCAATGAAAACCGAATTCGTGGGGCGTCCACGCTTTCTCAGCAAACGGCGAAGAATCTCTTTTTATGGGATGGCCGCAGTTGGCTGCGTAAAGGGCTGGAGGCCGGGCTCACCGTCGGGCTGGAAACCGTCTGGAGTAAAAAACGCATTCTGACCGTCTACCTGAATATTGCGGAGTTTGGCGATGGCGTGTTTGGCGTGGAAGCGGCGTCGCAGCGCTATTTTAATAAACCTGCCAGCCGGTTAAGTATGTCAGAAGCCGCGCTATTGGCGGCGGTGCTGCCGAACCCTTTACGCTTTAAAGCGAACGCGCCTTCAGGCTACGTGCGTAGCCGTCAGGCGTGGATTTTGCGTCAAATGCGCCAGTTGGGCGGCGAATCGTTTATGACGCGTAACCATCTGTATTAAGATTGTGCTGACGCGCGGCCTCAAGAGAGGGGAGCGGCAGCGCGCTTTTGTCTTCTTCCTGGCGGTTCATCTTCAGCGCCGCCACCAGACCCGGTTGGGCAATCAACCGTTCCCACTGTCTTTCCTGTTTGCGATGGCAAAACCAGGCTGACCAGCTTGCCAGCGGGATCAGCGTGCTCTCGCCGATGTTGTCGCAGATCACCGGGATCGCTTCGGATTCGCTAATGCGGTGACACAGAATATTTTGCGGCTTCAGGGTCATGGTGACGATGCGGTTATCGTAGATATAACGCTTGAGCGTTTTCAGCAACTGGCGCAGGACGGCGGCATCTTCGTTATTGCGGCACTGCGCCACAAATTCAGTCAGAGTGACGGACGGTTTGCCATCGAAATCGGTTATCACATCGTAGACGTAGCCCGTACCACAATCGGTCTCTACCGTACCGTGATAGCGCGGGATGCCGCTCCAGTCTTGCAGGTAACGTGACAGATGCGCGTAATATTTCAGCTCGCGGCGGATCTCTTTCTTGCCGCTGCGGTCGGCATTGTAAATGATCTTAATGCAGCGTTGGGCATCGCCCGGATGCGCATAACATTTACGATGGCGTCCGGTGCCCAGGGGATTTTGTTCAGATAAAAGTATCATGAGATCTCCTGGTAATGTTGCTAATAGAACCAGTATGAACGCTCAACTTAAATAGAACGTAAACAACCCCTCTTAAGGTTTTCTTAAGGTTTAATCAGGACGGAAAAGCGCACGGAATGTACAATATCGACGCAGGCAGAAAGACGAGGGAATAAAAAAACGCCGGGTGGCGTTTTCTGGGGGATGAGGAAGAGACGAAAGCGAAATGGCCTAATCTTCGTCGAATCCTGAATTGAACAGCGCGATCACCGCCGCCAGCGCTTCGACCTCCTGCGGGCCGGTGGCTTCAATTTCTATCTGGCGACCTTTAGCAGAGTCCAGCATCAGCAGGGCGATGACGCTATTGGCTTCGGCTTCGGTGCCTTCATCATTGCGTAACAGCACTTCGGCCTCAAAACCCTGCATTAATTCAAACAGTTTCATGGCTGGCCGGGCATGCATACCCAGCTTGTTCGTGACTTCTACAGTCTGCTTCACGGTCATGTTTTGCGTTTTTCCAGCGTTCTATGGCGTGACTGCACGTTCTTACCGCGTGAGCGGAAGTAGTCTGCCAGCTGTTCTGCAATATACACCGAACGGTGTTTCCCGCCGGTACAGCCGATGGCTACGGTGAGATAGCTACGGTTGTTTGTCTCCAGCATGGGTAACCATAACTCAAGATAGCTGCGAGTCTGGTAGATAAAATTGTGTACTTCTGTGTGCCTGTCGAGGAATGCCGCAACCGGTTTATCGAGGCCGGTCATTGGACGCAGTTTCGGGTCCCAGTGTGGGTTAGGCAGGAAGCGCACGTCAAAAACATAATCGGCATCAATTGGAATACCGTGCTTGAAGCCGAAGGACTCGAACACCATTGTCAGTTCGCGTTCGCGCTTGCCCAGCAGACGGGTACGCAGCATTTCCGCCAGTTCATGCACGGACATTTCAGAGGTATCGACAATCAGATCGGCGCGGGAACGCAGCGGTTCCAGCAGATCGCTTTCCTGGTCGATGGCGCTCTCCAGGGAGAGATTTTTGCTGGAAAGCGGATGCAGACGGCGCGTATCGCTGTAACGGCGAATCAGCGTGTTGCGATCGGCATCAAGGAACAGAAGCTGTGGTGAAAACGCATCGGGCAGGTTGTTCATCGCCTGCTCGAAAATTTCAGGGGACTCAGGCATGTTACGCACGTCAATGCTGACGGCCGCAGAAATCTGGCGATCGGCCAGCGTACGAGCCAGATCGGGCAACAGCACCACGGGGAGGTTGTCCACGCAGTAAAAACCCATATCTTCCAGCGCACGCAGGGCGACAGATTTCCCTGACCCTGAACGACCGCTGACGATCATCAGTACCATGTACCGTTTCTCCTCACAACAGATGCCATTGGGTGGTTATGCCTCATCCTTTCCACCTTCGGTGTCAGTGATGATTTGATACAGCTCTTCGTCACTCTGCGCGGCGCGCAGACGGCGGCAGATGGTTTTATCCGCCAGACGTTTAGCGACCAGCGACAGTGTATGCAGATGCGTTTTGGTTTGATCTGCGGGCACCAGCAGGGCGAAAAGCAGATCGACCGGTTGATTATCAATGGCATCGAAAGCGATAGGCGTTTCGAGTTGGACGAACACGCCGACGGCGCGCAGCGTATCTTCTTCCAGCTTGCCGTGCGGGATGGCGATACCATTGCCAATGCCGGTACTGCCCATTTTCTCACGCGTCAGGATTGCTTCAAATACCACCTGCGGAGGCAGGCTGAGCTGTTTTGCCGCCAGTTCACTGATAATCTCCAGCGCACGTTTTTTGCTCTGGCAGTGAACGCCGCTGCGCGTACATTCCTGGTTAAGTACGCTGCTCAGTTGTAGAGTCGTATCGTTATTTGTCATAATTTCACCTAAGAACCTGTTCCATCAGAATGATTCCTGATGAGGCAGATTCGGAGCGCTAACTGTACAAATGGCCTGTTGTGCGTCACAACAGGCCGTCCTGCACTCGCTAACTGCCCGGACAATTAGTGTTGTTTCAGTTTATCTTTGTGTTTCGTTAGCTGCCTTGCCAGTTTATCGATCAAACCGTCAATGGCGGCATACATATCCTGACCTTCCGCGCTGGCGTGAATTTCGCCACCGTTTACATGCAGTGTCGCATCCGAGATGTGTGTTACCTTCTCCACTTTCAAAACAACGTAGACCTGATTAATCCTGTCAAAATACTGCTCAAGTTTGGCGAATTTGGTTGATACAAAGTCGCGCAGGGCTTCAGTAATTTCGACGTTATTTCCAGTGATGTTGAGCTGCATAGTGTCTTCCTTATCGGTTGGTTCAAACCAGCTGTTTGCGCTGATTGGACGGCGGAATGGATAAAGACTCTCGGTACTTCGCAACGGTGCGGCGCGCCACCATGATACCCTGATCCGACAACATAGAGGTTAACTTGCTGTCGCTCAGCGGCTTCGCGGGGTTCTCCGCAGCAATTAATTTCTTCACCAGCGCACGTATCGCCGTGGAAGAGGCTTCGCCTCCGCCTTCGGTATTCACATGGCTGGAAAAGAAATACTTCAGTTCAAAAATGCCGCGTGGACTGTGCAGATACTTCTGCGTGGTCACACGGGAAATTGTCGATTCGTGCATCTCGACGGCCTGGGCGATGTCCGCCAGCACCATCGGTTTCATAAACTCTTCGCCTTGCTCGAAGAAGGCCTGCTGCTGCTCAACAATACAGCGGCTCACGCGTAACAGGGTGTCGTTGCGGCTTTCCAGACTTTTGATCAGCCACTTCGCATCCTGAAGGTTGCTGCGAATGAACTGGCTGTCGGCATCATTACGCGCGCCGTTGCACAGGGCGGCATAATGTTGATTGATCTGTAGACGGGGAATGCTGTCGCCGTTCAGCTCCACCATCCAGTAACCGTTATGCTTACGCACCAGCACATCCGGGATCACATATTCAGGTTCGCCGGTCTGGATAGACTGACCCGGTCTGGGATCGAGCGACTGGATAAGATTGACCGCCTCTTTCAGCACCTCTTCTTTCAGCCGCGTAACGCGCATCAGGGTACGGAAGTCATGATTGGCCAGCAGATCGAGGTGATCGCTGATGATCAACCGGGCGTCTTCCAGCCAGGGCGTGGATTTATCGAACTGTGAGAGCTGGATCAGCAGGCAGTCACGGAGATCTTTCGCCGCCACGCCGATGGGATCGAAGCGCTGAACGCGTTTGAGTACCGCTTCTATTTCATCGAGGCCGATCTCTTCATCGCCGATGCTTTCGAGAATGTCATCCAGCGAAATGGTGAGATAGCCGGTATCATCAACGGCATCGACAATTGAGGTGGCAATCGCGCGATCGGTATCCGAGAACGGAGTCAGCCCGACTTGCCACATCAGGTAGTCCTGGAGGGACTGCGTGGTTTCGCCCTGGTACACCGGCAGCTCGTCGTCGATGTAGTCGCCGCTGGTGCCGGACGGCGTACCTGCGGTGTAAATCTCATCCCAGCTGGCGTCAAGCGGCAGCTCTTCGGGCATCTCTTTCTGTTCGAGCGCGTCTGCGGTATCCAGGGCTTCGTTGTCCTGGGTTTCGCGCGTGTCGATTTCATCGTGAAGATCGGTTTGCTCAAGCAGCGGATTACTCTCCAGCGCTTGCTGAAGTTCCTGCTGAAGTTCCAGCGTAGACAACTGCAACAGACGGATGGCCTGTTGTAGCTGGGGCGTCATCGCCAGTTGTTGGCTGAGCCTGAGTTGCAAACCTTGCTTCATGTTCAGAGTCGTTTTCTCCCGCTGTGACGTCGCAGTCTTCTACCCTATCAGAGTCTGAAGTCTTCCCCAAGGTATACGCGCTTAACGTGCTCGTCTTGCAGGATTTCTGTCGGTGTGCCGTGTGCGATCAGATGCCCCTGGCTGACAATATACGCGCGTTCACACACCGCCAGCGTCTCACGAACGTTGTGGTCGGTAATCAGAACGCCGAGACCGCTGTCGCGCAGGTGCTCGATAATGCGTTTGATGTCGATGACGGAAATCGGGTCAACGCCTGCAAACGGTTCATCCAGCAGGATAAATTTCGGATTTGCGGCCAGCGCGCGGGCAATCTCCACACGGCGGCGTTCACCGCCGGACAACGCTTGTCCGAGGCTGTCGCGCAGATGCTCAATGTGGAACTCTTCCATCAGTTCATTGGCGCGGTCTTCACGCTGTTCGGTCGTGAGATCGTCGCGAATTTGCAACACCGCCATCAGGTTATCAAACACGCTCAGACGGCGGAAAATGGAGGCTTCCTGCGGTAAATAGCCAATACCGCGACGCGCGCGGGCATGCAGCGGCAGCAGGCTGATGTCTTCATCGTCAATAATAATGTTGCCAGCGTCGCGCGGCACAATGCCCACCACCATGTAGAAGGTAGTGGTTTTGCCTGCGCCGTTCGGCCCGAGCAGACCGACGATCTCCCCGGAATTCACGGTCAGGCTGACATCTTCCACCACGCGACGGCCTTTATAGGCTTTCGCAAGATTCTTTGCAGTTAATGTTGCCATAACGAATTAGTTACCCTTCTTCTGTGCCGGGGTCTGGTCTTTGTTTTTGTCCTGCAACTGCGACGGCACCAGAACCGTCGTTACACGTTTGCCTTTTTCGCTGAACGCCTGCATTTTCTGCTCTTTCACCAGGTAAGTGATCTTATCGCCGGTGATGTTGCTGTCGAGCTGCTCCAGGTAGGCGTTACCGGTCAGGACGACGAAATCTTTCGCCAGTTCATAATGCATTTTTTGGGCATGGCCTTTTACCGGCTTGCCGTTGTCCTGCATCTGATAAAACGTCGCCGGGTTGCCGAAGCCGTCGATCACCTCTTTGCCTTGCTCGCCGCCCGGACGGGTGACGACCACTTTGTCGGCATTGATTTTGATGGTGCCCTGAGTCACGACGACATTTCCGGTAAACGTCACCACGTTACCCTGCATATCCAGTGACTGCTGGTCCGATTCAATATGAATCGGTTGTTCGGTATCGCCGGTGACCGCGAACGCCGGAAGACTGGCGGCCAGAAGTGTGCTGGCAAGCACAAGATTAAGGCTGAGTTTGTTTGTTTTGAATTTCATAGGAGGTTCTAACCTTTTCAATCAGCTCGGCGTTCTTGCTGCGTAAGTTGCCGCGCATTTTCAGTCCGCTGGAGTTAAATGTTGTTCCGTATAACGTGACCAGATCTTCAGAGGTGACATCCTGCGTCACCAGGTTGATCGTCGCGTTATCCGTCGTGATTCTGCGTAGTTGAGCGTCAGGCGCCAGCGCATTGACTTCAACGTGACCATACAGATAGAGCATCCGGTCTTCGGTCAATTTCGCCTTATCCGCTTTAATCGACCATGTCGGGACTTTATCTTTATCAAAGGTGGTTAATACCGGTTGGGTAAACCACGAAAGCGCCTGTTCTGAATAATATTCAACGTGCTGCGCAATAAGACGATAGTTCAACGCGCCTTCCGGGCTATAGACGACCGTATCGGTATGCTCGCTCTTATAAGTCGGATCGCTGGTGTTCACCACAACCTGAGCAGGATCGTCTTTATCCGCCAGATTAATTCCGATCAACACCAGTACGGCCAACGACAGTAGAATGATAACCCAACGTCTGGTTTTACTCATATCGATTGCCCTTTGGCCTCATCAAGCTTACCCTGCGCCAGCAAGAGTAGATCGCACACTTCCCGCACCGCGCCGCGTCCACCGGCGATATGCGTCACATAGTCGGCGCGAGGGATCAGGAGCGGATGCGCATCAGCGACCGCAACGCTCAGACCCACTTTTTCCATCACCGGCCAGTCGATCAGATCGTCACCGACGTAAGCCACATTTTCAGGCGCAACGCCCAGCTTATCGAGCAGGTCGCCAAACGCGATAAGTTTGTCCGACTGCCCCTGATAGAGATGCGTGATCCCCAGGGTGGCACAGCGATCTTCTACAAGTTTAGCCTTTCGTCCGGTAATAATAGCGACCTCAATCCCGGAAGTGAGCGCACAGCGAATGCCGTAGCCATCACGGACGTTAAAGGCCTTCAGCTCTTCACCGTTGTTGCCCATATAAATCAGACCATCAGACAGCACGCCATCCACATCGAGGATGAGCAGACGGATGTTTTCCGCCTGGGCGATAACCTGTGTACTGACGGGGCCATAACAGGTCGCAAGCGACGCACCTGCTTTACTCATTTCTTTTATCCTTGAGTTTCTACACTACGCCTGCACGCAGTAAATCATGCATATGTAACACACCCAGTAACTGGTCGCCATCAGCAACCAAAACGGAGGTGATATGACGGGACTGCATTAAGTTCAGGGCGTTAACGGCGAGAATACCGGGGCGAACGCGAATTCCCCCTGGCGTCATGACGTCGGCAATCCCTAACTGGCGAACATCCACACCCATATCGAAAACACGACGCAAGTCGCCATCGGTAAAGATGCCGTCAATCTTCATTGTGTCATCACAAATGACGGTCATGCCGAGATTTTTACGCGTAATTTCCAGCAGGGCATCACGCAGGCTGGCGTTTTTATTCACATGCGGGATTTCATCGCCGGTGTGCATGATATCGTTAACGCGCAGCAGAAGTTTACGGCCAAGTGCGCCGCCCGGATGCGACAACGCAAAATCTTCGGCGGTAAAGCCGCGGGCTTTTAATAACGCGACCGCGAGCGCATCGCCCATGACCAGCGTAGCCGTGGTGCTGCTGGTCGGCGCCAGACCCAACGGGCAGGCTTCTTTCGGCACTTTAACACACAGATGCACATCCGCCGCACGCGCCATGCTGCTTTCTGGCCGCCCGGTAATACAAATCAGCGGCACCTGCAAGCGTTTGAGAACCGGGATTAATGCGGCAATCTCATTGGATTCGCCAGAGTTGGAAATCGCGATCACCACATCCTGCGAGGTGACCATGCCGAGATCGCCATGCGCGGCCTCGCCCGGGTGAACAAAAAAGGCGGAAGTGCCGGTGCTGGCAAAGGTGGCGGCCATTTTCCGCCCGATATGACCTGATTTTCCCATCCCCATGACAACGACTTTGCCTGTGCACGAGAAGATTTTTTCACAGGCGAGCGTGAAGTTCTGGTCGATGTATTGATCAAGCTCCGCCAGGCCTTCACGTTCAATCTCCAGGACGTCTTTGCCTGCTTTCTGAAAGTCAAAACCCGGTTGTAACGCTAAGTGCGACATAGTCCGTTTTCCCGTTATCCAATAAGAAGCGGCGATAGCCAGTACAGCATCGCCAGCCATACGATAAAACCGCCGGTCAGCAGCACGCCTGCGCCCCGACCAATCTGGCGCGGACGCCGCCAGCACAGCAATGCCAAAACAATGCTCACTAACAGCATCACGCTATAGTCACGCCCAAACGCCAGCGGGTTGACGTCGCCTGGCGTAATCAATGCAGGCAGCCCCAGAACGATGGCGATATTAGAAATATTGGCGCCGATAATGTTGCCAATGGCGATATCATTTTCACCTTTGCGGATGCCCGCGATCGCCGTCGCCAGCTCCGGCAGGCTGGTGCCAATCGCAATCACCGTCAGGCCGATAGTCAGTTCGCTCATGGCGAAGTAGTTCGCCAGTACGGTGGCGTTATCAACCACCATCCGCGTCGCCATCGGCATAATAATCAGCGCGATACCCAGCCACAAAAACGCGACGGGTAAGCCGCCTTCGCGCGGCAGCTCCGCCACCTGCTCCCGGGTGAGGCTGTCATTTCCCTGTCGCTCCGCCAGGCGCGCGATCTTAACAATGAACAGCAGCCATAGCACGGCCAGCAGCAGAAGAAAGATTCCGTCGCTACGGCTCAGCTCGCCATCGTGCAGGACGGAACCCGCCAGCACACTGACAAATAACATTAGCGGCAATTCGCGGCGCAAAACATCAGAATGCACGGTAAAAGGGTGAAACAGCGCCGCCAGGCCCAGAATCAGCAAGATATTGATGATGTTGGAGCCGAGCGCGGTGCCCACGGCTAAGTCCAGTTGCCCGTGAAGCGACGCGGCAACCGAGACAATTATCTCCGGTAATGATGTTCCGATACTGACGACCGTCATCCCGATAATGAGCGGAGGAATCCCCACTGCCCGGCACAAAATCGATGCGGCAAACACCAGACGATCGGCGCTGTAGACCACCAGAAGTAAACCAATAATTAACAGCGCCGTAGCTAAAAGCATCTAAAGTCCTTTCTTCAGGTATACTCGCCGGTCCACTGGAGGGATCTTCTGGAAGCCGTAACGAAGTCTTAATTTTGACTTTATGCGGCTAAAAAGTAAAACAAATGCCAGCTTTAGCTAACCAGGGCAGGTAATATTCTGTAAATATGTTGGGTTCATGGCTAAATTCAGCGCCATGCTTAGATCAACAAGGCGATACAAAGGATGAATCAATGGGTCAGTCTGTGGCGAATTTAGTCGATATGCGCGACGTCAGCTTTTCGCGTGGCGACCGCTGCATTTTCGATAATATTTCCCTGACCGTGCCACGCGGGAAGATCACGGCGATCATGGGGCCATCGGGGATCGGTAAAACCACGCTGTTACGACTGATTGGCGGACAGATCCCGCCGGATAGCGGGGAAATACTGTTTGATGGCGAAAACGTACCTGCTATGTCTCGCTCGCGGTTGTACACGGTACGAAAACGGATGAGCATGCTGTTTCAGTCGGGGGCGCTGTTCACCGACATGAATGTGTTTGATAACGTAGCCTACCCGCTGCGGGAGCACACGAATTTACCCGCGCCGCTGTTGAAAAGCACGGTGATGATGAAACTGGAAGCCGTTGGTCTGCGCGGCGCGGCAAAGCTCATGCCCTCTGAACTGTCCGGGGGGATGGCGCGGCGTGCGGCATTAGCCCGTGCTATTGCGCTGGAACCCGACCTCATTATGTTCGATGAGCCGTTTGTGGGTCAGGACCCGATTACGATGGGCGTACTGGTGAAGCTGATTTCAGAACTGAACAGCACGCTGGGCGTAACCTGCGTTGTCGTGTCCCACGATGTGCCGGAGGTGCTGAGCATCGCCGATCACGCCTGGATTATGGCGGACAAAAAAATCGTGGCGCACGGTAGCGCGAAGGAACTGCAAGAAAATGCCGACCCGCGCGTCCGCCAGTTCCTGGACGGTATTGCCGACGGGCCGGTTCCGTTCCGCTATCCGGCGGGCGATTATCACTCCGATTTACTCGAAACAGGGAGTTAAGCCACTCATGCTGTTAAATGCGCTGGCATCGCTTGGACACCGGGGGATCAAAACCCTCAGAACGTTCGGGCGTGCCGGGTTAATGTTATTCAATGCGGTGATTGGTAAGCCGGAATTTCGCAAGCATGCGCCACTGCTGGTGCGTCAGCTCTATAATGTGGGCGTCCTGTCGATGCTCATTATTATCGTCTCTGGCGTTTTTATCGGCATGGTGCTCGGGTTGCAGGGCTATCTGGTTCTGACGACCTACAGCGCGGAAACCAGCCTGGGTATGCTGGTGGCGCTTTCATTGCTGCGTGAACTGGGGCCGGTTGTCGCGGCGTTGCTGTTTGCCGGGCGCGCAGGGTCTGCGCTGACCGCAGAAATTGGTCTTATGCGAGCGACTGAGCAGCTCTCCAGTATGGAAATGATGGCCGTCGATCCGCTGCGCCGGGTGATCTCTCCGCGCCTGTGGGCGGGGGTGATTTCGCTGCCGCTGCTGACGATTATCTTCGTGGCTGTTGGCATCTGGGGAGGATCGCTGGTTGGCGTTAGCTGGAAGGGGATCGATGCCGGTTTCTTCTGGTCGGCGATGCAGGATGCCGTCGACTGGCGTCTGGATCTCGTGAACTGTTTGATTAAGAGCGTGGTGTTCGCCATCACGGTAACGTGGATTGCGCTGTTCAATGGGTATGACGCGATTCCGACCTCTGCCGGGATTAGCCGCGCAACCACGCGCACCGTTGTGCACTCGTCTTTGGCCGTTCTGGGTCTGGATTTTGTGTTGACCGCACTGATGTTTGGGAATTGAGTTCATGCAAACGAAAAAAAGTGAAATTTGGGTAGGGATCTTCTTGCTGGTTGCGTTGCTGGCGGCGCTGTTTGTTTGCCTGAAAGCGGCCAATGTCACCTCGATGCGCACGGAGCCGACCTACACGATTTATGCGACCTTCGACAATATTGGCGGCCTGAAAGCGCGCTCTCCGGTACGTATCGGCGGGGTGGTTGTCGGCCGGGTTGCGGATATCTCGCTGGATCCGAAAACCTACCTGCCGCGCGTCACGCTGGATATTGAAGAGCGCTATAACCACATTCCTGATACCAGTTCGCTGAGTATCCGCACCTCTGGCCTGCTGGGGGAGCAATATCTGGCGTTAAACGTTGGGTTTGAAGATCCTGAACTGGGAACGTCTATCCTCAAAGATGGCGACACTATTCAGGACACCAAGTCCGCGATGGTGCTTGAAGACATGATTGGTCAGTTCCTTTACAACAGTAAAGGGGACGACAATAAGAATTCTGGCGATGCGCCAGCGCCAACTGAAGGCAATAATGAAGCGACACCGCCTGCGGGCGCAACAAATTAATCACAGGAGAATCGATGTATGTTTAAGCGATTAATGATGGTAGCGCTGCTGGTCATTGCACCGTTGAGCGCGGCAACCGCGGCGGACCAGACTAACCCGTATAAATTGATGAATGAGGCGGCGCAGAAAACCTTCGATCGTCTGAAAAACGAACAGCCGAAAATCCGTGCCAACCCGGATTACCTGCGCGACGTCGTTGACCAGGAACTGCTGCCGTATGTGCAGGTGAAATACGCGGGTGCGCTGGTACTGGGTCGTTACTACCGGGAGGCGACGCCGGCGCAGCGTGACGCCTATTTCGCGGCGTTCCGTGAATACCTGAAACAGGCTTATGGTCAGGCGCTGGCGATGTACCACGGCCAGACTTACCAGATTGCGCCGGAACAACCGCTGGGCAATGCGACCATCGTGCCGATCCGCGTGACGATCATCGATCCGAATGGCCGTCCTCCGGTTCGACTGGATTTCCAGTGGCGTAAAAACACCCAGACCGGTAACTGGCAGGCTTATGACATGATCGCGGAAGGCGTCAGTATGATCACCACAAAACAGAATGAGTGGAGCGATCTGCTGCGTACCAAAGGCATCGACGGCCTGACCGCGCAGTTGCAGTCAATTTCTCGTCAGAAAATTTCGCTGGAAGAAAAAAAATAATGACGCAGTCACTTAGCTGGACGCGCGAAGGTGGCACGCTGGCATTAGCGGGAGAGCTGGACCAGGACGTGCTGAACCCGCTGTGGGATGCGCGCGTTGATGCGATGAAAGGCGTAACCTGCATCGATCTGAGCCAGGTCTCCCGGGTGGATACCGGTGGTCTGGCGTTACTGGTGCATCTTGTCGATCAGGCGAAGCGACAGGGCAACAGCGTTTCGCTGCAAGGGGTAAACGAGAAGGTTTACACGCTGGCGAAGCTCTATAATTTGCCTGCTGACGTGCTTCCACGTTAATTTTTGTAGGCCGGATAAGGCCTTGTGCCGCCATCCGGCAAAACCCCTAAGTGGGATTTGCCACCAAAGCCTTGCCTGATTTATCAGCTGGGCTTTTTGCTTATTTATGACAGCGCCACTTTGCTCTAAGATGTTGGGCTGTTTTCCCTATTTAACGAATGAAGAGCCCATGGAAAATCATGAAATTCAGAGCGTGCTGATGAGCGCACTCTCCCTCCAGGAAGTCCACGTCTCTGGCGATGGCAGTCACTTTCAGGTTATCGCCGTGGGTGAGATGTTTGACGGCATGAGCCGGGTCAAGAAGCAGCAGTCTGTTTACGGCCCGTTGATGGAGTTTATTGCGGATAACCGTATCCATGCCGTATCGATCAAAGCGTATACCCCAGCGGAATGGGAACGCGATCGCAAACTTAACGGTTTTTGAGCGACGGGCGACACGCCGGTAGCAGATATGAATTCTTAACAGAGAACAGAATAATGGATAAATTTCGTGTACAGGGGCCGACAACGCTCCAGGGCGAAGTCACAATTTCAGGCGCTAAAAATGCCGCATTGCCGATCCTTTTCGCGGCGCTGCTGGCAGAAGAGCCGGTAGAGATCCAGAACGTTCCAAAGCTGAAAGACATCGATACGACGATGAAACTGCTCAGCCAGCTTGGAACGAAAGTGGAACGTAACGGTTCTGTCTGGATCGACGCCAGCCAGGTCAACATCTTCTGCGCGCCTTACGAACTGGTAAAAACCATGCGCGCGTCGATTTGGGCGCTGGGGCCGCTGGTTGCGCGTTTTGGTCAGGGACAGGTTTCTCTGCCAGGCGGCTGCGCCATCGGCGCGCGTCCGGTCGATCTGCACATCACCGGCCTGGAACAATTGGGCGCTGAGATCAAGCTGGAAGAAGGCTATGTGAAGGCGTCTGTTAATGGTCGCCTGAAAGGCGCGCATATCGTGATGGACAAAGTCAGCGTCGGTGCGACGGTGACCATCATGTCTGCGGCAACGCTGGCCGAAGGGACCACCGTGATTGAAAACGCCGCGCGTGAGCCGGAGATCGTCGATACCGCGAACTTCCTGGTGACGCTGGGAGCGAAGATCAGCGGTCAGGGCACCGATCGTATTACCATTGAGGGCGTTGAGCGTCTGGGCGGCGGCGTATACCGTGTTCTGCCCGATCGCATTGAAACCGGCACCTTCCTGGTCGCGGCGGCGATTTCCGGCGGTAAAATCGTCTGCCGTAACGCGCAGCCGGATACGCTGGATGCCGTACTGGCTAAACTGCGTGACGCCGGAGCGGATATTGAAACCGGTGAAGACTGGATCAGCCTGGACATGCATGGCCAGCGTCCGAAAGCTGTGAATGTGCGCACCGCGCCGCACCCGGCTTTCCCGACCGATATGCAGGCGCAGTTCACGCTGCTGAACCTTGTCGCGGAAGGGACGGGTTTCATCACGGAAACCATTTTCGAAAACCGCTTTATGCATGTGCCTGAACTGATCCGTATGGGTGCGCACGCGGAAATCGAGAGCAACACCGTGATTTGCCACGGCGTTGAAAAACTCTCCGGGGCGCAGGTGATGGCGACCGACTTGCGTGCGTCTGCGAGCCTGGTGCTGGCGGGATGCATTGCAGAAGGTACGACGCTGGTTGATCGTATTTATCACATCGATCGTGGCTATGAGCGCATTGAAGACAAACTGCGCGCGCTGGGCGCGAATATTGAGCGTGTGAAAGGCGAGTAATTTTTTCCGCATGCACTGGTAGCCCCTGTTCGGGGGCTACCGTTCAGAGCGTTATCCGTTCCTTACTTCTTTATTTCCCTTTTCGAGCCCGCATCAGACGTGTTCTGTCAATGAACTCATGGGTTTCTGGGTCATGATAGCGCGATGGCCAGATCACCCAGGGTTCTGTACCCAGCGCCTTCGCAATGATGAGCTCTCCTTTCGGCCACGGTCGGGTCAGGGCGTTTGCCAGCGTCGAGGAACTTAATCCATTCTTGCGTGATTCCGCCGCCATAGATGTCCCTTTTTTACGTAATCCGGCAATGATGTCTGCGGGATGCCAGTCAATGAGTTTATTTTCCATTATTCCCTCACTCCTTCGGTCAGTCAGTCGCTTGCGGCCTGGATAATCAGCCTGTGAGAAATACTATACGCCAGGTGATAGTATTGCTCTAATATGTTCCTGTAAAGAGTATGCATATTCATAAAATGTGACAGCATACGTGCGATGGGTAAAGGGTTGGAAAAGAAATGAGTAACTGGAATTTACTGGAACTTAAGGATTCATCCCGCGCAGAGCACGGGATGAGAAGGGCGGGTTAACGATCGCGTTGTACGGCGATGTGCGCCAGACCGATCAGGGCTTCGCGCCACGGCGTATCAGGCAGAATCTGTAGGGCGGCGATGGCTTTATCGGCCTCGTCTTCTGCACGCTGACGCGTCCATTCCAGTGAACCGCAGGCGGTCATGGCTTCCAGAACGGGTTCCAGAAGGTGGCGACCATTGCCTTGTTCAATGGCGGTACGGATCATTTGCGCCTGTTCTGGCGTACCGTTACGCATAGCGTGCAGCAGCGGCAGCGTTGGTTTTCCTTCGTTGAGGTCATCGCCGACATTTTTACCTAACTGCTCGCCATCAGCGCTGTAATCGAGTAAATCGTCAATCAGCTGAAAGGCCGTACCGAGATAACGACCATAATCCTGCAACCCTTTTTCCTGCTCAGGAGTGCAGCCTGCAAGAATACCGGAACACTGCGCCGCAGCTTCAAACAGGCGCGCCGTTTTGCTGTAAATCACGCGCATGTAATTTTCTTCGGTGATGTCCGGGTCGTTGACGTTCATCAGTTGCAGCACTTCGCCTTCGGCGATGACGTTCACCGCTTCTGACATTACCTCCAGCACTTTCAGCGAGCCAAGGCTGGTCATCATCTGGAACGCGCGGGTGTAGATAAAATCACCGACCAGGACGCTGGCGGCGTTGCCAAATGCCGCATTCGCCGTTGCCTTCCCACGACGCATATCGGATTCATCCACAACATCGTCGTGTAGCAGGGTGGCGGTGTGGATAAACTCGATTAAGGCAGCGATCGTGACGTGCGCATTTTCCTGATAACCAACGGCGCGCGCAGCGAGTACGGCAATCATCGGGCGGATACGTTTTCCGCCGCCGCTAACGATGTAATACCCTAACTGATTGATCAGTTGGACGTCGGAATTGAGCTGTTCAAGGATTGTCGCATTGACACCCGCCATATCTTGCGCGGTTAACTCATTGATTTTTTCTAAATTCATCGCAAAAGCCGGGCTTATCGCCCCGATTAACTCATCATGGGATGAGATAACTAAGGGTTTAGGGTTAGGAATATATGCTGATTGTACTGAAAAAACGGCGCAGATAAACGTTACCGTACACGTTGTGTTTTTTTTCTTCATGTATTGACGGTAGCACTTGTCAAAGGCTCGCGTTTTGCGTAATATTCGCGCCCTATTGTGAATATTTATAGCGCACTCTGAATCATTGAAAAGGCGTGCGCGGAAGCGGAGTTTTTTATGTACGCGGTTTTCCAAAGTGGTGGTAAACAACACCGAGTAAGCGAAGGTCAGACCGTTCGCCTGGAAAAGCTGGACATCGCAACTGGCGAAACTATTGAGTTCGCTGAAGTTCTGATGATCGCAAACGGTGAAGAAGTCAAAATCGGCGTTCCTTTCGTTGATGGCGGCGTAATCAAAGCTGAAGTTGTTGCTCACGGTCGTGGCGAGAAAGTTAAAATCGTTAAGTTTCGTCGTCGTAAACACTATCGTAAGCAGCAAGGCCACCGTCAGTGGTTCACTGATGTGAAAATTACTGGCATCAGCGCCTAAGACCTGAGGAGAGATTTAAATGGCACATAAAAAGGCTGGCGGCTCAACTCGTAACGGTCGCGATTCAGAAGCTAAACGCCTGGGCGTTAAGCGTTTCGGTGGCGAAACCGTTCTGGCGGGTAGCATCATCGTTCGTCAACGTGGCACCAAATTCCACGCTGGCACTAACGTAGGTTGCGGTCGTGACCACACTCTGTTTGCTAAAGCAGACGGTAAAGTGAAATTCGAAGTTAAAGGCCCGAACAACCGTAAATACATCAGCATCGTTGCTGAGTAAGTTCTTCGTGGTCCGGTAACGGATTAAAGCCCCGCAACGTGTTGCGGGGCTTTTTACATTGAAAACCCGGAAAATTTTCTTGTAGGGAAAACGGGCATGAAGCAGCAGGCTGGCATTGGCATCCTTTTAGCACTCACCACTGCAATGTGTTGGGGCGCCTTGCCAATTGCAATGAAGCAGGTGCTGGAGGTGATGGAACCTCCGACCATTGTCTTCTATCGCTTTTTAATGGCGAGTATCGGCCTCGGCGCGATCCTGGCAGTTAAAAGAAAGCTCCCGCCATTGCGTATTTTTCGCAAACCGCGCTGGCTGGTGTTGCTGGCGATTGCAACAGGTGGACTTTTCGGGAATTTCATCCTGTTCAGCTCTTCCCTGCAATATTTGAGTCCGACGGCATCGCAGGTTATCGGTCAACTGTCACCGGTTGGCATGATGGTCGCCAGCGTCTTTATTTTGAAAGAAAAGATGCGCGGCACGCAGGTGATTGGCGCGCTCATGCTGCTTTGTGGGCTGGTGATGTTCTTTAATACCAGTCTGGTCGAGATTTTTACCAAACTGACCGATTACACCTGGGGTGTGATCTTTGGGGTCGGTGCGGCGACGGTCTGGGTGAGTTATGGCGTCGCGCAAAAGGTGTTATTGCGTCGTCTGGCCTCACAGCAGATCCTGTTTTTACTGTACACTTTATGTACGATTGCGTTATTGCCGCTGGCGAAGCCGGGGGTTATCTCGCAGTTAAGTGACTGGCAGCTCGCGTGTTTGATTTTCTGTGGGCTGAATACGCTGGTAGGATATGGCGCCCTGGCGGAAGCGATGGCGCGTTGGCAGGCAGCGCAGGTAAGTGCGTTAATCACGCTCACTCCGCTGTTTACGCTGTTATTTTCAGATCTATTATCTATGGCCTGGCCCGATTTCTTCGCCAGACCGATGTTAAACCTTTTAGGTTATCTCGGTGCGTTTGTCGTGGTTGCGGGCGCGATGTATTCCGCCATTGGTCATCGTATTTGGGGCGGTTTACGCAAGCATGAAACGGTGGTTTCGCAACCCCGCTCAGGCGAATGATTTACGGAGAGTAAAATGAAGTTTGTTGATGAAGCATCGATTCTGGTCGTTGCTGGCGATGGCGGCAATGGTTGCGTGAGCTTCCGCCGCGAAAAATACATCCCGAAAGGCGGCCCGGATGGCGGTGATGGCGGCGATGGCGGCGACGTCTGGCTGGAAGCCGACGAAAACCTGAACACGCTGATCGATTACCGCTTTGAAAAATCGTTCCGCGCTGAACGTGGTCAGAATGGCGCAAGCCGTGACTGCACCGGTAAACGTGGGAAAGATGTCACGATCAAAGTGCCTGTCGGTACGCGTGTTATCGATCAGGGCACCGGCGAAACCATGGGCGATATGACCAAACACGGTCAGCGTCTGATGGTTGCCAAAGGCGGCTGGCACGGCCTGGGCAATACCCGCTTTAAGTCCTCTGTTAACCGTACTCCGCGTCAGAAAACGATGGGTACGCCGGGCGATAAGCGCGATTTGATGCTGGAGCTGATGCTGCTGGCGGACGTGGGTATGCTGGGTATGCCAAACGCCGGTAAATCAACCTTTATCCGCGCGGTATCTGCGGCAAAACCGAAAGTGGCGGACTATCCGTTTACCACTCTGGTGCCGAGCCTTGGCGTTGTGCGTATGGACAACGAAAAGAGCTTTGTGGTTGCCGATATTCCGGGGCTGATTGAAGGTGCGGCGGAAGGCGCGGGTCTGGGGATTCGCTTCCTGAAGCACCTGGAACGTTGCCGCGTACTGCTGCACCTTATTGATATCGATCCGATCGACGGTTCCGATCCGGTGGAAAACGCCCGTATCATTATCGGCGAACTGGAAAAATACAGTCAGGATCTGGCTGCTAAGCCGCGCTGGTTAGTGTTCAACAAAATTGATTTGCTGGACCAGGCCGAAGCGGAAGAAAAAGCGAAAGCTATCGCGCAGGCGCTGGGCTGGGAAGATAAGTACTACATGATTTCCGCTGCCAGCCAGACTGGCGTGAAAGATCTCTGCTGGGATGTGATGACCTTTATCATCGAGAACCCCATCGTTCAGGCTGATGAAGCGAAGCAGCCGGAGAAAGTGGAGTTCATGTGGGACGATTATCACCGTCAGCAGCTCGCTGAAGTCGAAGATGAAGCAGAAGATGACTGGGATGACGACTGGGACGAAGACGACGAAGAAGGCGTCGAGTTCATCTACAAACGTTAATCTGGTTCAAATGCCCGGTGGCGCTTACGCTTACCGGGCCTACGGATAGTAGGCCGGATAAGGCGCAAAGCGCCGCCATCCGGCAATTAAATGACCCATCTAGTGTGTAGGCCGGATAAGCGTCAGCGCCATCCGGCACTATCCTTACCTAGTTGTTCTGATAAAGATCTTTGTACAACCGGCTTTCAAAACGTACTAACGGAATTCGACGATTGCGCTGGTCAGCTGGCGTAACGGCATACCCGGAAAGATACTGAACAAACGCCATCCGTTGCCCACTTGCCGTTGTAATAAATCCCGCCAGATTATAGACCCCTTGCAGCGAGCCTGTTTTCGCCGAAACTTTACCATCGACCCCAGCCTGATGCAGACCCGCACGGTATTGCAGAGAGCCGTCATATCCCGCCAGCGGCAGCATGGAGATAAAGTTCAGCTCGTTGTCGTGTTGGGCGATGTATTGCAGCACCTGCATCATGGTGGCCGGGGCAATCAGGTTGTGGCGAGAGAGGCCCGAACCGTCAGCAATGATGGTATTGCCAATATCAACGCCAGCCTGTTGACGCAGGATCTGGCGTACGGCATCAGATCCCGCCCGCCATGTGCCGGGAACGTTGAAGCGTGCGTGGCCGATCATGCGAAAGACGGTATCGGCAATCATGTTGTCCGATTTTTTCAGCATAATCTTAAGCAAATCATGCAGCGGCGCAGACTGCTTGCTGGCAACCACCGTTCCGGGTTCGTTGGCCTGCGTCTGGCGTAACAGCGTACCGCTGTAGGTAATACCTGCTTGTTTTAACTCGTCTTTCAGGATTGCTCCGGCATAGCTGGCGCCGTCCTGAATGGCGAAGGCCAGCGGTAACGGTTCGGCGCGCTGCGGCAGACAGCCTGTCAGCGTGAAGCGGTTTAAATCCCCAGGAACGACATCCAGCTCACAGTATTGCGCTTCCGCAGAGCCGCGTGGGAGGGTGCGAACCTGACTGAACATAGTCACCGGGTAATAGGACGCCACGCGAATATACGCTAAGTCATTCGGTTTTTGCGCGCTGTAGAGGGAGATGGAAAAGCAGTTGCGATCGACAATGGCGGCTGCGGGTGGTGCGCTAAAACATTGCGTCATGTCATTCCAGGGCCAGCCTGGCGCTTTATCATGGCTGGCGAAAATGGAGGTGTCGATGAGCACATTTCCCGCAATTTGCGTCACGCCGGATTTTTTCAGCGTTGCGACCATATTGCGAATATCCTGGCGTTTTAGCGTCGGATCGGCACCAAATCGCGCCACTAAGTCCCCTTTTAAGACGCCATTGTCCACGTTGCCTTTTGTCTCCAGCGTGGTGGTAAAACGAAAATCGGGGCCGAGCTGAATCAATGCCGCGAGGGCCGTGATCACTTTTTGCGTACTGGCGGGCAGCGCCATCTGCTGGCTATGGTAATCAATCGCGGGCGTGGACGCGCCGACCTTCTGAGCCATGAAAGCAAGGTTGGCCCCATCAGGGAGCTGATTGATGTATTCATCAACATTCGCGGCCTGGACGCTGAACGCTATACTGGTGGTCAATCCGATGATAAATCTGGAAAATCGCATAATCTCGCGCTAACAACCTGGAAACAAGCCGTCATACTACGGCGCAATGCCCTGGAAAGTAAACGATGACCCATAGGGAACTCCAGGGTAAAATACGTATCAAATTGAGAATTGTAGCTGACCTGGGGCTTTGTACCCGGGTCGGTATTTTTTTGCTTCTGGCTTTGGTAGAACGCATACCGGAGCAGGCTTAGCAGCCGAGGTGGGGTCAATCACCCCCTACAGGAATGTTCAAGAGGTATAACAAATGCAAGCTATTCCGATGACTTTACGTGGTGCCGAAAAACTGCGCGAAGAGCTGGATTTTCTGAAATCTGTGCGCCGTCCTGAAATCATCGCCGCTATCGCGGAAGCGCGTGAGCATGGCGACCTGAAAGAGAACGCCGAGTATCACGCTGCGCGTGAACAGCAGGGTTTCTGCGAAGGACGTATCAAGGATATCGAGGCGAAGCTGTCGAATGCGCAGGTGATCGACGTGACGAAGATGCCGAACAACGGACGTGTTGTTTTCGGCGCAACGGTAACTGTTCTGAATCTCGATAACGATGAAGAGCAGACCTGGCGTATTGTCGGCGATGACGAAGCGGATTTTAAACAGAACCTGATTTCCGTGAATTCACCTATCGCGCGCGGCCTGGTTGGCAAAGAGCAGGATGACGTCGTGACCATCAAAACGCCTGGCGGCGAAGTGGAATACGAAGTGATTAAGGTGGAATACCTGTAAGAATTACCCAATACTCAAGATGTTGATGTATTGTAAAGAAAGGAAAAAGGCCGCTATGCGGCCTTTTATCAACGAAGAGAGCGTGGCATTTTGCTCTCCTGCTTGCGGAAAACCCCTCGTTTTACACAGATTTTGTGTTCGACTTTAGGATATTCTTAGCGTGGCAGCGAGATTTTACGTTCTTTAGTTGGGCGATAAAGTACCAGCGTTTTACCGATGACCTGTACGTTACAGGCGCCGGTTTCGCGTACGATAGCTTCCACGATCAAGGTTTTGGTTTCGCGATCTTCCGAGGCGATCTTCACCTTGATAAGTTCATGGTGCTCTAACGCTTGTTCAATCTCGGCCAGTACCCCTTCGGTCAAACCATTGTTGCCAAGCATAACTACCGGCTTGAGCGGATGTGCCAGACCTTTCAGGTGCTGTTTTTGTTTAGTACTCAGATTCATCGTATATTTTTGCTTACGTTGGGATTGAAAACGGGTCATTCTACCGCCATCTCCCATATATCACCAAATGAGCGCGTAAAAATTTACGCTACGGGTAACGATGAATTGCCCCGATGGGAAAGTTAAATGACAGGTAAAAAGCGTTCTGCCAGCTCGAGTCGCTGGCTTCAGGAACACTTTAGCGATAAATATGTTCAACAGGCGCAGAAAAAGGGGTTACGTTCCCGTGCCTGGTTTAAACTTGATGAAATACAGCAAAGTGACAAACTTTTTAAGCCGGGGATGACGGTTGTCGACCTCGGTGCTGCGCCGGGAGGCTGGTCACAGTATGTGGTCACGCAGATTGGCGGCAAAGGCCGTATCATCGCTTGCGATCTTTTACCTATGGATCCTATCGTTGGTGTGGACTTTCTTCAGGGCGATTTTCGTGATGAACTTGTTATGAAAGCGCTGCTGGAACGCGTGGGTGACAGTAAAGTACAAGTTGTCATGTCAGATATGGCACCAAACATGAGCGGAACACCGGCGGTGGATATCCCCCGCGCCATGTATCTGGTGGAACTGGCGTTAGAAATGTGTCGTGATGTGCTGGCGCCAGGTGGAAGTTTTGTAGTGAAGGTGTTCCAGGGCGAAGGTTTCGATGAGTACCTAAGGGAAATTCGCTCCCTGTTTACGAAGGTTAAAGTTCGTAAGCCGGACTCTTCGCGTGCGCGTTCACGCGAAGTGTATATTGTAGCGACCGGGCGAAAACCATAACCGGGGGATTTCAGACGAAAGTTTGAAAGAAGCTGGATATAGAGTATCCTGACGCTGTTTTTAACACAGTTGTAATAAGAGGTTAATCCCTTGAGTGACATGGCGAAAAACCTAATACTCTGGCTGGTCATTGCCGTTGTGCTGATGTCAGTATTCCAGAGCTTTGGGCCCAGCGAGTCTAATGGCCGTAAGGTGGATTACTCTACCTTCCTGCAAGAGGTCAACCAGGACCAGGTTCGTGAAGCGCGTATCAACGGACGTGAGATCAACGTTACCAAGAAAGATAGTAACCGTTACACGACCTACATTCCGGTTAACGATCCGAAGCTGCTTGATAACCTGCTGACCAAAAACGTCAAGGTTGTTGGCGAACCACCTGAAGAGCCGAGCCTGCTGGCTTCAATCTTTATTTCCTGGTTCCCGATGCTGTTGCTGATCGGCGTCTGGATCTTCTTCATGCGTCAGATGCAGGGCGGCGGTGGCAAAGGCGCCATGTCGTTCGGTAAGAGTAAAGCGCGCATGCTGACGGAAGATCAGATCAAAACCACTTTTGCCGATGTCGCAGGTTGTGACGAAGCGAAAGAAGAAGTGGCTGAGCTGGTCGAGTATCTGCGTGAACCAAGCCGCTTCCAGAAGCTGGGCGGTAAAATCCCGAAAGGCGTCCTGATGGTCGGTCCTCCGGGTACGGGTAAAACCCTGCTGGCGAAAGCTATCGCAGGCGAAGCGAAAGTCCCGTTCTTTACGATTTCCGGTTCTGACTTTGTCGAAATGTTCGTCGGTGTTGGCGCATCTCGTGTGCGTGACATGTTCGAACAGGCTAAGAAAGCGGCGCCGTGCATTATCTTCATCGATGAAATCGACGCCGTAGGCCGCCAGCGTGGCGCGGGTCTGGGCGGCGGTCATGATGAACGTGAACAGACATTGAACCAGATGCTGGTTGAGATGGACGGCTTTGAAGGTAACGAAGGTATCATCGTTATCGCGGCGACTAACCGTCCAGACGTACTTGACCCTGCGCTGCTGCGTCCTGGCCGTTTCGACCGTCAGGTCGTGGTAGGTCTGCCAGACGTGCGTGGTCGTGAGCAGATCCTGAAAGTGCATATGCGTCGCGTACCGCTGGCGCCGGATATCGATGCGGCAATCATCGCACGCGGCACGCCAGGCTTCTCTGGCGCCGATCTGGCGAACCTTGTGAACGAAGCGGCACTGTTTGCTGCCCGTGGCAACAAGCGTGTGGTATCCATGGTTGAGTTCGAGAAAGCGAAAGACAAAATCATGATGGGTGCGGAACGCCGCTCCATGGTGATGACGGAAGCGCAGAAAGAATCTACCGCTTACCACGAAGCAGGCCATGCGATTATTGGTCGCCTTGTTCCAGAGCACGATCCGGTGCATAAAGTGACGATTATTCCGCGCGGTCGTGCGCTGGGTGTGACCTTCTTCCTGCCTGAAGGCGACGCGATTAGCGCCAGCCGTCAGAAACTGGAAAGCCAGATCTCCACGTTGTACGGCGGTCGTCTGGCGGAAGAGATCATCTATGGCGTAGAGCATGTTTCTACCGGTGCGTCGAACGACATTAAAGTCGCGACTAACCTGGCGCGTAACATGGTCACCCAGTGGGGCTTCTCCGATAAGCTCGGTCCGCTGCTGTATGCAGAGGAAGAGGGTGAAGTGTTCCTGGGGCGTAGCGTTGCGAAAGCCAAACACATGTCTGATGAAACCGCGCGTATCATCGACCAGGAAGTGAAAGCGCTGATTGAACGTAACTACAATCGTGCTCGTCAGATCCTGAATGACAATATGGACATCCTGCATGCAATGAAAGATGCGCTCATGAAGTATGAGACCATCGATGCGCCGCAGATTGATGACCTGATGGCGCGCCGCGAAGTTCGCCCGCCGGCTGGCTGGGAAGATCCGAACGGCACCAACAACTCTGACAACAATGGCACGCCTCGTGCGCCGCGCCCGGTTGATGAACCGCGTACGCCGAACCCAGGCAACACCATGTCAGAGCAGTTAGGCGACAAATAAGTTATCTGTTATTGATGACTCTGCTTCACCGAAACCCTGGGGCTTGCTCCGGGGTTTTTTATATTTGAAATAACATCAGAAGGATTAGCTATGAAACTCTTCGCCCAGGGCTCCACGCTGGATCTCTCTCACCCACACGTAATGGGCATCCTGAACGTCACGCCGGATTCTTTCTCCGATGGCGGGACGCACAATACGCTGGTGGAGGCGGTGAAGCACGCTAATCTGATGATTAACGCCGGAGCGACGATTATTGATGTCGGCGGCGAATCAACGCGACCTGGCGCGGCGGATGTCAGCGTTGAAGAAGAACTGGAACGCGTGATCCCGGTAGTTGAGTCCATCGCCCAGCGTTTTGAGGTATGGATTTCAGTGGATACCTCAAAACCGGAGGTGATTCGGGAATCGGCAAGAGTGGGCGCTCACATCATCAACGACATTCGCTCCCTCTCTGAACCGGGCGCGCTTGAGGCGGCGGCTGAGACTGGTTTACCGGTCTGCCTGATGCATATGCAAGGGCAGCCTAAAACAATGCAGGAAGCGCCAAAGTACGAAGACGTTTTTGCGGAGGTCAATCGCTACTTTATTGACCAAATAGCACGCTGTGAAAGGGCTGGCATCGCAAAAGAGAAATTGTTGCTCGACCCGGGATTCGGTTTCGGTAAAAATCTCTCCCATAACTATACGTTACTGGCACGTCTGGCGGAGTTTCATCATTTTAACCTGCCGCTGCTGGTGGGACTGTCACGTAAATCGATGATTGGTCAGTTGCTCAACGTCGGGCCCTCCGATCGTTTGAGCGGGAGCCTGGCGTGTGCGGTTATCGCCGCAATGCAGGGGGCGCATATCATTCGTGTCCATGACGTTAAAGAAACCGTAGAAGCGATGCGTGTGGTAGAAGCCACCCTGTCTGCAAAGGAAAATAAACGCTATGAGTAATCGTAAATATTTTGGCACCGATGGGATCCGTGGTCGTGTAGGCGATGCGCCCATTACTCCTGACTTTGTGCTTAAGCTGGGCTGGGCCGCAGGGAAAGTGCTGGCGCGTCATGGTTCACGTAAAATCATTATCGGTAAAGACACGCGTATTTCTGGCTATATGCTGGAGTCTGCGCTGGAAGCCGGTCTGGCGGCGGCGGGATTGTCTGCCTCTTTTACCGGCCCGATGCCGACGCCTGCGGTGGCTTACCTGACCCGAACCTTCCGTGCAGAGGCCGGGATCGTTATCTCCGCTTCGCATAACCCGTTTTATGACAACGGGATTAAATTCTTCTCCATTGACGGCACCAAACTGCCTGATGAAGTTGAAGAGGCTATTGAAGCTGAGATGGAAAAAGAGATCACCTGCGTGGATTCCTCAGAGCTGGGTAAAGCCAGCCGTATTGTGGATGCTGCGGGGCGCTACATTGAGTTCTGCAAAGGTACGTTCCCGAACGAACTGAGCCTGAATGAGCTGAAGATTGTTGTGGATTGCGCCAACGGCGCGACCTATCACATTGCACCGAACGTCCTGCGTGAACTGGGTGCGAATGTCATTGCGATTGGCTGTGAGCCGAACGGCGTCAATATTAATGAAGAAGTCGGCGCTACGGATGTGCGTGCGCTACAGGCGCGCGTGATCGCGGAGAAAGCCGATTTAGGGATCGCGCTGGACGGCGACGGCGATCGCGTGATCATGGTTGACCATGAAGGGAATAAAGTCGATGGCGATCAGATCATGTATATCATCGCCCGCGAAGGTTTGCGTCAGGGTCAACTGCGCGGTGGCGCAGTCGGTACGCTGATGAGCAACATGGGCCTGGAGCTGGCGTTGAAACAGCTGGGCATTCCGTTCGCGCGTGCTAAAGTCGGCGACCGCTACGTGCTGGAAAAACTGCAAGAAAAAGGCTGGCGTATTGGGGCGGAAAACTCCGGCCACGTTATTCTGCTGGATAAAACCACCACCGGTGACGGTATTGTCGCGGGGCTACAGGTTCTGGCGGCGATGGTGCGTAACCACATGAGTCTGCACGATTTGTGCAGCGGCATGAAAATGTTCCCGCAGATTCTGGTTAACGTACGTTATGCAGCCGGTAGCGGCGATCCGCTGGAGAATGACAACGTTAAGGCTGTGACGGCGGAAGTCGAAGCGGCGCTGGGAAATCGTGGTCGCGTGCTGCTGCGTAAGTCCGGTACTGAACCGTTAATTCGCGTAATGGTAGAAGGCGAGGATGAAGCGCAGGTTACTGAGTTTGCTCATCGTATTGCGGATGCCGTAAAAGCGGTTTAATCCTGGTGATAAGTGACTAAAAAGGCGGCGTTTGCCGCCTTTTTGTTGCAGGAAAAAGACCTTTTTGCTGTTTTTTTCCGCAGTTGATACAATGCACTAAAATTGCCCTTGCGAAGGTCATTCGCTTTGGTTAGTATTCACACCCGCTTCAGTGGGAAACAGTAAATTATCCCGCTTTATTGGTTGAAGCATTGGTATGCGGCAACTCCGCAAGGAACAGGTTGATTATGTACGAAGCTCTTTTGGTAGTTTTCCTTATTGTGGCAATTGGCCTAGTAGGCTTGATCATGCTACAGCAAGGTAAAGGCGCTGATATGGGAGCCTCCTTTGGAGCAGGCGCTTCCGCTACGCTGTTTGGTTCAAGTGGTTCTGGTAACTTCATGACCCGTATGACGGCTGTGCTGGCAACGCTGTTCTTCATCATCAGTCTGGCGCTGGGCAATATCAACAGCAACAAGACCAATAAAGGAAGTGAGTGGGAAAATCTGAGCGCTCCGGCAAAAACCGAGCAGACTCAGCCAGTTGCACCGGCACAGCCGAGCAGCGATATCCCACACTAAGATTTCCGTGCCGAGGTGGTGGAATTGGTAGACACGCTACCTTGAGGTGGTAGTGCCCAATAGGGCTTACGGGTTCAAGTCCCGTCCTCGGTACCAATATTCCGAAAGAAAGACGCTGAAAAGCGTCTTTTTTTTCGTCTGTATCTCGCGGGGGTTATAGACTTTGTTTTTGTCGGTTGGATAAGGCGTTTACGCCGCCATCCGACATGTTACGTAATGTGCCTGATGGCACTTTGTTTATCAGGCCTACACCGCCCAAAAAAGGCCGCTTACGCGGCCTTTAATCGTTGTCCGTTAACTTACTTGCCTTTGTTTTCCAGATTCTCAACCTGCGGCAAACCCGTAGCGGAAGAGGCGGAAAGCAGGCCTGACTGCGCATAACCAAACAGTTTTTCACGCGTATCGGTGATATCCAGGTTGCGCATCGTCAACTGACCGATACGGTCATCCGGCGAGAACACGGAGTCTCCTTTTTCCATCGTCAGACGCTCTGGTTTGTAGGTCAGATTGTCAGAGACGGTATTCAGGATCGAGTAGTCGTTACCACGACGCAGCTCCAGCGTGACTTCACCGGTAATCTGGCTGGCCACCCAACGTTGCAGACCGTCACGCAGCATCAGCGCCTGGGAGTCAAACCAGCGGCCCTGATACAGCAGTCGGCCTAACTGACGGCCATGCGCATGATACTGCTCGATCGTGTCTTCGTTGTGGATGCCGGTCAGCAGACGCTCGTAGGCAATATGCAGCAGCGCCATCCCCGGCGCTTCATAGATACCCCGGCTCTTCGCTTCGATGATACGGTTCTCAATCTGATCGCTCATACCCAGACCGTGACGGCCGCCGATACGGTTGGCTTCCAGCATCAGTTCAACATCATCGCTGAAGGTCTTACCGTTCAACGCGACAGGATGCCCCTGTTCAAAGCGCACGGTAACTTCTTCCGCCGGGATTTTCACGTTTTCATCCCAGAACTTGACGCCCATGATTGGATTGACGATCTTGACGCTGGAGTTCAGGAATTCCAGATCTTTGGCTTCATGGGTCGCGCCGAGCATGTTGGAGTCAGTGGAATAGGCCTTTTCGACGGACATCTTGTAGTCGAAACCGCAGGCAATCATAAACTCGGACATCTCATGACGACCGCCCAGCTCATCAATAAAGTCGGTATCCAGCCACGGTTTGTAAATCTGTAGCTCCGCGTTGGTCAACAGGCCGTAACGGTAGAAACGCTCGATGTCGTTTCCTTTATAGGTACTGCCGTCGCCCCAGATGTTAACACCATCTTCCTTCATCGCGGCGACCAGCATCGTGCCGGTAACGGCGCGGCCCAGCGGCGTGGTGTTGAAATAGGTCAGCCCGCCGGTGGTGTTATGGAAAGCGCCGCACTGAATCGCGGCGATCCCTTCGGCAACCAGCTGTTTACGGCAATCAATCAGGCGAGCGTTCTCTGCGCCGTATTCCATTGCGCGACGAGGAATGGCGTCATAGTCATCCTCATCCGGCTGACCCAGATTCGCAGTATATGCATAAGGGACAGCGCCTTTTTGTCGCATCCACAGCAGTGCAGCACTGGTGTCCAGGCCGCCGGAAAAAGCGATACCAATACGTTGACCTACCGGAAGATGCTTGAGAATCGTCGTCATAAATAAAACCCTGCTTGATAGACTGATGAAGAGATCGGCTTTCTGCTCTCAGTGCATTTTTATGCAAAATAAGTGAGTTTTCATTTAATCATCTTTTACGGATGACAGGAAGAGTTTAGTGATAATTTCGTTAAAAAACGGTATGGAGTGGCTTCTTTCCTGACTGGTACGGCTTCTTAACGGAGGCCGGGTTAGTATTCATTCATGTGCATATTATTAACGCGGTTGACATATCGCATATTGAATCAATATAATACGCGCAGATTTTACGTCCCGTCCTCGGTACCAAATCCCAGCAGTATTTGCATCTTTTACCCAAAGCGAGTAAAATTTGCCACGTTTCAGGCGCGGGGTGGAGCAGCCTGGTAGCTCGTCGGGCTCATAACCCGAAGGTCGTCGGTTCAAATCCGGCCCCCGCAACCACTTTCCCTTAGAGTTCTTTTTCAAATATACTGTGAAGACTTAGGCCTTCGTAGCTGGATTTGAAAAAAATTCTTTCGGAAGGTTCTCCAGACCGCAGTTGCGGTTATAGGGTTCAGTTATCTAAAGCCCCGATTTATCGGGGTTTTTTGTTATCTGACTACAGAATAACTGGGCTTTAGGCCCTTTTTTTATGTCTTGGGGGTGGGCTTGTCCACATTAGAGCAAAAATTAACAGAGATGATTACAGCGCCAGTTGAAGCCTTAGGTTACGAACTGGTCGGCATCGAATTTATTCGCGGTCGCACATCCACACTGCGCATCTATATTGATAGTGAAGATGGCATCAATGTTGATGATTGTGCTGATGTGAGTCACCAGGTGAGCGCGGTGCTGGATGTCGAAGATCCCATCACTGTGGCATACAACCTGGAAGTCTCCTCGCCAGGTCTCGACCGTCCTATGTTCACGGCTGAGCACTACGCGCGTTTCCTGGGTGAAGAAGTGACGCTGGTACTTCGTATGGCGGTACAAAACCGTCGTAAATGGCAGGGCGTTATCAAAGCGGTTGACGGTGAAATGATCACTGTCACAGTCGAAGGTAAAGATGAAGTGTTCGCGCTGAGTAATATCCAGAAGGCGAACCTGGTTCCCCACTTTTAATAGTCTGGATTGAGGTGAAAAGCCCGCGATGAACAAAGAAATTTTGGCCGTTGTTGAAGCCGTTTCCAATGAGAAAGCGCTGCCACGCGAGAAGATTTTTGAAGCGCTGGAAAGTGCGCTGGCTACAGCAACGAAGAAAAAATACGAACAAGAGATCGATGTTCGCGTACAAATCGATCGTAAAAGCGGTGATTTCGATACCTTCCGTCGTTGGTTAATCGTAGAAGAAGTCACGCTGCCGACAAAAGAAATTACGCTGGAAGCGGCGCGTTTTGAAGACGAAAGCCTGAACCTGGGCGACTACGTTGAAGATCAGATTGAATCTGTCACCTTTGACCGTATCACCACCCAGACGGCAAAACAGGTTATCGTACAGAAAGTTCGTGAAGCCGAGCGTGCGATGGTGGTCGATCAGTTCCGCGAGCACGAAGGCGAAATCATCACCGGCGTGGTGAAGAAAGTAAACCGCGACAACATCTCTTTGGATCTGGGCAGCAATGCTGAAGCCGTGATCCTGCGTGAAGATATGCTGCCGCGCGAAAACTTCCGTCCTGGCGACCGTATTCGTGGCGTTCTGTACTCCGTTCGCCCGGAAGCGCGCGGTGCGCAACTGTTTGTGACACGTTCCAAACCGGAAATGCTGATCGAGCTGTTCCGTATTGAAGTACCGGAAATCGGCGAAGAAGTCATTGAGATTAAAGCGGCGGCTCGCGATCCAGGTTCCCGTGCGAAAATCGCGGTGAAAACCAACGACAAGCGTATCGATCCGGTCGGCGCCTGTGTGGGTATGCGTGGTGCGCGCGTTCAGGCCGTTTCTACTGAACTGGGCGGCGAGCGTATCGATATCGTCCTGTGGGATGATAACCCGGCGCAGTTCGTGATTAACGCGATGGCGCCAGCAGACGTCGCTTCTATCGTGGTGGATGAAGATAAACACACCATGGATATCGCTGTTGAAGCCGGTAATCTGGCTCAGGCGATCGGACGTAATGGTCAGAACGTCCGTCTGGCTGCGCAACTGAGCGGCTGGGAACTTAACGTGATGACGGTTGATGACTTGCAGGCTAAGCATCAGGCTGAAGCACATGCAGCGATCGATACCTTCACCAAATATCTCGATATTGATGAAGAGTTCGCAACCGTACTGGTTGAAGAAGGTTTCGCGACGCTGGAAGAATTGGCCTACGTGCCAATGAAAGAACTGCTGGAAATCGACGGGCTGGATGAACCGACCGTTGAAGCGCTGCGCGAGCGTGCCAAAAACGCACTGACCACTCTGGCACTGGCCCAGGAAGAAAGCCTTGGTGATAACAAACCGTCTGACGATCTGCTGAATCTGGAAGGATTGGGTCGCGACCTGGCATTCAAACTGGCTGCCCGTGGTGTTTGTACGCTGGAAGATCTCGCTGAGCAGGGCATTGATGATCTGGCTGATATCGAAGGGTTGACCGACGAAAAAGCCGGTGAGCTGATTATGGCTGCCCGTAATATTTGCTGGTTCGGCGACGAAGCGTAATAAACTGTAGCAGGAAGGAACAGCATGACAGATGTAACCGTAAAAGCGCTGGCCGCAGAGATACAGATCTCCGTGGATCGCCTGGTACAGCAATTCGCTGATGCCGGTATCCCGAAGTCTGCTGATGACTCTGTGTCCGCACAAGAAAAACAGACTTTACTGGCTCACCTGAATCGTGAAAATGGTTCAGGGCCGGATAAGTTGACGCTGCAACGTAAAACGCGCAGCACGTTGAATATTCCAGGTACCGGTGGAAAAAGTAAATCGGTACAAATCGAAGTCCGCAAGAAACGCACCTTTGTGAAACGCGATCCGCAAGAGACAGAACGTCTCGCTGCGGAAGAGCAGGCGCAGCGTGAAGCGGAAGAGCAAGCCCGTCGTGAGGCAGAAGAAACAGCCAAACGCGAGGCGCAACAAAAAGCTGACCGTGAGGCCGCAGAACAAGCTAAACGTGACGCCGCTGAAAAAGCGAAACGTGAAGCTGCGGAAAAAGACAAAGTGAGCAATCAACAGACTGACGATATGACCAAAACCGCCCAGGCCGAAAAAGCCCGCCGTGAAAATGAAGCAGCAGAGCTGAAGCGTAAAGCGGAAGAAGAAGCGCGTCGCAAACTTGAAGAAGAAGCGCGTCGCGTAGCAGAAGAAGCTCGCCGCATGGCGGAAGAGAACAAATGGACTGATAACGCGGAGCCGACTGAAGACACCAGCGATTATCACGTTACCACGTCTCAACACGCCCGCCAGGCCGAAGACGAAAACGACCGTGAAGTTGAAGGCGGCCGTGGTCGTAGTCGCAATGCGAAAGCAGCGCGTCCGGCGAAAAAAGGCAACAAACACTCTGAATCGAAAGCCGATCGTGAAGAAGCCCGTGCGGCCGTTCGCGGCGGTAAAGGCGGTAAAAACCGTAAAGGTTCTGCTCTGCAACAGAGCTTCCAGAAACCGGTTCAGGCTGTTAACCGTGACGTTGTGATTGGTGAAACCATCACCGTTGGCGAGCTGGCGAACAAGATGGCGGTAAAAGGCTCTCAGGTCATCAAAGCGATGATGAAGCTGGGCGCGATGGCAACCATCAACCAGGTCATCGACCAGGAAACCGCACAGCTGGTTGCTGAAGAGATGGGCCACAAAGTTATCCTGCGTCGTGAAAACGAGCTGGAAGAAGCGGTAATGAGCGACCGTGATACAGGTGCGGCGGCAGAACCGCGTGCTCCGGTTGTGACCATCATGGGCCACGTTGACCACGGTAAAACCTCTCTGCTGGACTACATTCGTTCAACGAAAGTTGCCTCTGGCGAAGCGGGCGGCATTACCCAGCACATCGGTGCTTACCACGTTGAAACCGACAACGGTATGATCACCTTCCTGGATACCCCGGGTCACGCCGCGTTTACCTCTATGCGTGCTCGTGGTGCGCAGGCAACGGATATCGTTGTTCTGGTTGTGGCGGCAGACGACGGCGTGATGCCGCAGACCATCGAAGCTATCCAGCACGCGAAAGCGGCGGGTGTGCCGGTTGTGGTTGCGGTGAACAAGATCGATAAGCCAGAAGCCGATCCGGATCGTGTTAAAAACGAACTGTCCCAGTACGGCATCCTGCCGGAAGAGTGGGGCGGCGAAAGCCAGTTCGTCCACGTATCTGCAAAAGCGGGTACCGGCATCGACGAACTGCTGGATGCAATCCTGTTGCAGGCTGAAGTCCTCGAATTGAAAGCAGTTCGTAAAGGCATGGCGAGCGGCGCGGTAATCGAATCCTTCCTGGATAAAGGTCGTGGTCCGGTTGCAACCGTCCTGGTTCGTGAAGGTACGCTGAACAAAGGCGACATCGTCCTGTGTGGCTTCGAATATGGCCGCGTTCGTGCAATGCGTAACGAACTGGGTCAGGAAGTACTGGAAGCGGGTCCGTCCATTCCGGTTGAGATCCTGGGTCTGTCCGGTGTTCCGGCTGCCGGTGATGAAGTGACCGTGGTTCGTGACGAGAAGAAAGCCCGTGAAGTTGCGCTGTATCGTCAGGGTAAATTCCGTGAAGTTAAACTGGCGCGTCAGCAGAAATCTAAACTTGAGAACATGTTCGCTAACATGACCGAAGGCGAAGTTCATGAAGTGAACATCGTATTGAAAGCGGACGTTCAGGGCTCTGTGGAAGCGATCTCCGACTCTTTACTGAAACTGTCTACCGACGAAGTGAAAGTGAAGATCATCGGTTCCGGCGTAGGTGGTATCACCGAAACCGACGCAACCCTGGCTGCTGCATCCAACGCGATCCTGGTTGGCTTCAACGTGCGTGCCGATGCCTCTGCGCGTAAAGTGATTGAAGCGGAAAGCTTGGATCTGCGCTACTACTCCGTCATCTATAACCTGATCGACGAAGTGAAAGCGGCAATGAGCGGCATGCTGTCTCCAGAACTGAAACAGCAGATCATTGGTCTGGCTGAAGTCCGTGACGTGTTCAAATCACCGAAATTTGGCGCTGTCGCAGGCTGTATGGTTACTGAAGGTACGATTAAACGCCACAACCCGATCCGCGTACTGCGCGACAACGTGGTTATCTACGAAGGCGAGCTGGAATCCCTGCGCCGCTTCAAAGATGACGTTAACGAAGTCCGTAACGGCATGGAATGTGGTATCGGCGTTAAGAACTACAACGACGTTCGCGTTGGCGATATGATCGAAGTGTTCGAGATCATCGAGATCCAACGTACTATCGCGTAATCTTCGTCGTCTTTCGGGCCGCCACTGCGTTGGCTACGTGCGTTCACCCCGGTCACATAGTTATCTATGCTCCCGGGGATTCACACCCTTGCCGCCTTGTTGCAACCCAAAATACTTAGAAGATTGTTTTGCGTAGGCCGGGTAAGCGAAGCGCCACCCGGCATGAAATTTAAAAAGGGGCTTTTGGCCCCTTTTTTGTCTTTATTCTGGAGAATTTATTATGGCGAAAGAATTTGGTCGCCCGCAGCGCGTAGCCCAGGAAATGCAAAAAGAGATCGCTATCATCCTGCAACGCGAAATTAAAGATCCGCGTCTTGGCATGATGACCACCGTTTCCGGTGTGGAGATGTCCCGCGATCTGGCCTATGCCAAAGTGTATGTCACCTTTCTGAACGACAAAGATGAAGACGCGGTAAAAGCGGGCATCAAAGCGTTGCAGGAAGCGTCTGGCTTTATCCGTACCCTGCTGGGGAAAGCGATGCGTCTGCGTATCGTGCCGGAACTGACCTTCTTCTACGACAACTCGCTGGTTGAAGGGATGCGTATGTCTAACCTGGTGACTAACGTGGTGAAACATGACGAAGAACGTCGTGTGAACCCGGACGACAGCAAGGAGGACTAATGAGTCGTCCTCGTCGTCGTGGTCGCGACATTCACGGCGTCCTGCTGCTGGATAAGCCGCAGGGCATGTCCAGCAATGACGTCTTGCAGAAAGTAAAACGCATCTATAACGCCAACCGTGCCGGACATACCGGCGCGCTGGACCCGCTGGCGACGGGCATGTTGCCCATCTGCCTTGGGGAAGCGACAAAGTTTTCGCAGTATCTGCTGGATTCTGACAAACGTTACCGCGTGATTGCCCGCCTGGGGCAGCGTACCGACACCTCCGATGCCGATGGTCAAATCGTGCAGGAACGTCCGGTAACCTTCAGCGCAGAGCAGTTAGCTGCCGCGCTGGAGACGTTCCGTGGCGATATCGAGCAGATTCCATCGATGTATTCGGCGCTGAAGTATCAGGGCAAGAAGCTCTACGAATATGCGCGTCAGGGGATTGAAGTTCCCCGTGAAGCCCGCCCGATTACCGTTTACGAACTGCTGTTTATTCGCCACGAAGGGGATGAACTGGAGCTGGAGGTTCACTGCTCGAAGGGCACCTACATTCGCACCATTATCGATGATTTGGGTGAGAAACTTGGGTGTGGCGCGCATGTGATCTTCCTGCGACGTCTGGCGGTCAGTAAATATCCGGTTGACCGTATGGTCACGCTGGAACAGCTACGTGAGCTTGTTGAACAGGCGGAACGGCAGGATATTCCGGCTGCGCAACTGTTAGATCCGCTGCTGATGCCGATGGACAGTCCGGCTTCGGACTATCCAGTTGTCAATCTTCCTTTAACGTCATCGGTTTACTTTAAAAACGGTAACCCGGTACGGACGACAGGCGTGCCGCTTGAAGGGCTGGTTCGCGTGACGGAAGGTGATGACGAAAAATTTATTGGCATGGGCGAAATCGACGATGAAGGCCGCGTGGCGCCTCGTCGGTTAGTGGTTGAGTACCCGGCGTAATGCTGCTCCGTCTTGCGATAACAGGGCGCTACGAGTAGAATACCGCCGCTTAACGTCACGTAAATTTTTTAACAAGTTCGCGCGGCGTTTACATGGGGTCGCTGAATTAGAGATTGGCACCCTTTCATTCTTTATTATTTTTGGAGTTCATCATGTCTCTAAGCGTTGAAGCTAAAGCTAAAATCGTTTCTGAGTTTGGTCGTGGTACTAACGACAGCGGTTCTACCGAAGTTCAGGTTGCTCTGCTGACTGCACAGATTAACCACCTGCAGGGCCACTTTGCAGAGCACAAAAAAGATCACCACAGCCGTCGTGGTCTGCTGCGCATGGTTTCTCAGCGTCGTAAACTGCTCGACTACCTGAAACGTAAAGATGTTGCACGTTACACCGCGCTGATCGAGCGTCTGGGTCTGCGTCGCTAATTCTTGCGAGTTTCAGAAAGAGGGGGCCTTCATGGCCCCTTTTTTCAACCAGACGGCAGCAATTCACTGGAAACTAATGTATTGTTGCTATGGATGATCTTCCGTTGCAGAGGTTCGCGCGGCTAATGAGAGGCTTCACCCAAAGAGCATGGGTTAGGGTTGTCATTAGTCGCGAGGATGCGCAGAAGATCGGGTATTAACGATGGCGCCTGAGTGTGCCGTCAAAAATTAAGAAAGGGTATTATTTTGCTTAATCCGATCGTTCGTAAATTCCAGTACGGTCAGCATACCGTTACGCTGGAAACTGGCATGATGGCGCGTCAGGCAACTGCCGCCGTTATGGTAAGCATGGATGACACTGCGGTATTCGTTACCGTTGTTGGTCAGAAAAAAGCGAAGCCGGGCCAGGATTTCTTCCCGCTGACCGTTAACTATCAGGAGCGTACTTACGCTGCTGGCCGTATCCCGGGCAGCTTCTTCCGTCGTGAAGGCCGTCCGAGCGAAGGCGAAACCCTGATCGCGCGTCTGATTGACCGCCCGGTTCGTCCGCTGTTCCCGGAAGGCTTCGTTAACGAAGTTCAGGTTATCGCAACCGTCGTTTCCGTTAACCCGCAGGTTAACCCGGATATCGTCGCGATGATCGGTGCTTCTGCCGCGCTGTCTCTGTCCGGCATTCCGTTCAACGGCCCGATTGGCGCCGCGCGTGTTGGTTATATCAATGACCAGTATGTACTGAACCCGACTCAGGACGAACTGAAAGAAAGTAAGCTGGACCTGGTGGTTGCCGGTACTGAAGCGGCTGTTCTGATGGTTGAATCCGAAGCAGAACTGCTGAGCGAAGACACCATGCTGGGCGCCGTGGTATTCGGCCACGAGCAGCAGCAGATTGTGATTCAGAACATCAACGATCTGGTGAAAGAAGCGGGCAAACCGCGTTGGGACTGGCAGCCGGAAGCGGTAAACGAAGCGCTGAACGCGCGCGTTGCTGCGCTGGCCGAAGCTCGCCTGAGCGACGCTTACCGTATCACCGACAAACAGGAGCGTTATGCTCAGGTTGACGTGATCAAATCTGAAACCATCGCTGCGCTGGTTGCAGAAGACGAAACCCTGGACGAAAACGAACTGGGCGAAATCCTGCACGCTATCGAGAAAAACGTTGTTCGTAGCCGCGTACTGGCCGGCGAGCCGCGTATTGATGGCCGTGAAAAAGACATGATCCGTGGCCTGGACGTGCGTACTGGCGTGCTGCCGCGTACTCACGGTTCCGCGCTGTTCACTCGTGGCGAAACGCAGGCGCTGGTCACGGCGACGCTGGGTACCGCTCGTGACGCGCAGGTTCTTGATGAACTGATGGGCGAACGCACTGACAGCTTCCTGTTCCACTACAACTTCCCTCCGTACTCCGTTGGCGAAACCGGCATGGTCGGTTCTCCGAAGCGTCGTGAAATTGGTCACGGTCGTCTGGCGAAGCGCGGCGTTCTGGCAGTTATGCCGGAAATGGACAAATTCCCGTACACCGTTCGCGTGGTGTCTGAAATTACCGAATCCAACGGGTCTTCCTCTATGGCTTCCGTGTGTGGCGCTTCCCTGGCGCTGATGGACGCAGGCGTGCCGATTAAAGCGGCCGTTGCGGGTATCGCGATGGGTCTGGTGAAAGAAGGCGACAACTTTGTTGTTCTGTCTGACATCCTGGGCGACGAAGACCACCTGGGCGATATGGACTTCAAAGTGGCGGGTTCCCGCGACGGTATCTCTGCGTTGCAGATGGATATCAAAATTGAAGGTATCACCAAAGAGATCATGCAGGTTGCGCTGAACCAGGCAAAAGGTGCGCGTCTGCACATCCTGGGCGTGATGGAACAGGCGATCAACGCGCCACGTGGCGACATTTCTCAGTTCGCTCCGCGTATCCACACCATCAAGATCAACCCGGACAAGATCAAAGACGTTATCGGTAAGGGCGGTTCTGTTATCCGTGCTCTGACCGAAGAAACCGGCACCACCATCGAAATCGAAGATGACGGTACGGTGAAGATCGCGGCGACCGACGGCGAAAAAGCGAAACATGCAATCCGTCGTATCGAAGAGATCACTGCGGAAATCGAAGTGGGCCGTATCTACAATGGTAAAGTGACCCGCATCGTTGACTTTGGCGCGTTTGTTGCCATTGGCGGCGGTAAAGAAGGTCTGGTACACATCTCTCAGATCGCTGACAAGCGCGTAGAGAAAGTGACCGATTACCTGCAAATGGGTCAGGAAGTACCGGTTAAAGTTCTGGAAGTTGATCGCCAGGGCCGCGTACGTCTGAGCATTAAAGAAGCAACTGAGCAGTCTCAACCAGCTGCTGCGCCGGAAGCTCCGGCAGCAGAACAGGGCGAGTAAGGTTGCCATTTGCCCTCCGCTTTGGCGGAGGGCCTTTGACCCGGCAGGACGCCTTGTCAGCAACCGGGGAACAGGACGTTCATTCAATCGTTGTCTTCGGGAGTGGGAAATGAAGCCTTTTTTGCGCTGGTGTTTCGTTGCGACAGCACTCACGCTGGCAGGATGCAGCAACTCTGCCTGGCGTAAGAGTGAAGTCCTCGCGGTGCCATTGCAACCGACTTTGCAGCAGGAAGTGATTCTGGCACGCATGGAACAAATTCTTGCCAGTCGGGCTTTAACCGATGACGAACGCGCACAGCTTTTATATGAGCGCGGAGTGTTGTATGATAGTCTGGGTCTGAGGGCATTAGCGCGAAATGATTTTTCACAAGCGCTGGCAATCCGACCGGATATGCCTGAAGTATTCAATTACTTAGGCATTTATTTAACGCAGGCAGGCAATTTTGATGCTGCCTATGAAGCGTTTGATTCTGTACTTGAGCTTGATCCAACTTACAACTACGCGTACTTAAATCGCGGTATCGCATTGTATTACGGCGGTCGCGACAAGTTAGCGCAAGATGATCTGCTGGCGTTTTATCAAGACGATCCCAATGATCCTTTCCGCAGCCTGTGGCTTTATCTCGCTGAGCAGAAGCTCGATGAGAAGCAGGCGAAAGAAGCGTTAAAGCAACGCTTCGAGAAATCGGATAAAGAACAATGGGGATGGAACATTGTCGAGTTCTACCTGGGCAACATTAGCGAAGCAACGCTGATGGAACGCCTGAAGGCGGACGCAACGGATAACACCTCGCTCGCTGAGCATCTCAGTGAAACCAACTTCTATTTAGGTAAGTATTACCTAAGTCTGGGGGATTTGGACAACGCTACGGCATTGTTCAAACTGGCGGTGGCTAACAACGTTCATAACTTTGTTGAGCACCGATACGCATTGTTGGAATTATCGCTCCTGGGCCAGGACCAAGATGACCTGGCAGAATCGGACCAGCAATAGCTGACGTACACATCAGCCCGTAATCTTTTTGATTGCCATCACCTTCACGGGTGAGGGCGTTGTTGTTCGTTAATACACCTACTTTGAGCCGGTTCACACTTTTCAATGAAAATTGCAGATCAATTTCATGATGAGTTATGTAGACTGGCCGCCATTAATTTTGAGGCACACGTACTACATGGCTGAATTCGAAACCACTTTTGCAGATCTGGGCCTGAAGGCTCCTATCCTTGACGCCCTTAACGATCTGGGTTACGAAAAACCATCTCCAATCCAGGCAGAGTGCATCCCGCATCTGCTGGGCGGTCGCGATGTTCTGGGTATGGCCCAGACCGGTAGCGGCAAAACCGCAGCGTTCTCCTTACCGCTGCTTAACAATCTTGATCCTGAGCTGAAGGCACCTCAGATTCTGGTGCTGGCACCGACCCGCGAACTGGCGGTTCAGGTTGCTGAAGCCATGACGGATTTCTCTAAACATATGCGCGGCGTGAACGTGGTTGCCCTGTACGGCGGCCAGCGTTATGACGTGCAGTTACGCGCCCTGCGTCAAGGGCCGCAGATCGTTGTCGGTACGCCGGGACGTCTGCTTGATCACTTAAAACGCGGCACGCTGGATCTCTCTAAACTGAGCGGTCTGGTGCTGGACGAAGCCGACGAAATGCTGCGTATGGGCTTCATCGAAGACGTTGAAACCATCATGGCGCAGATTCCTGAAGGTCATCAGACCGCGCTGTTTTCTGCCACCATGCCGGAAGCGATTCGTCGCATTACCCGCCGCTTTATGAAAGAGCCGCAGGAAGTGCGCATTCAGTCCAGCGTGACCACACGTCCTGACATCAGCCAGAGCTACTGGACTGTCTGGGGCATGCGTAAAAACGAAGCGCTGGTGCGTTTCCTGGAAGCTGAAGATTTTGATGCGGCGATTATCTTCGTTCGTACTAAAAATGCGACCCTGGAAGTGGCTGAAGCGCTGGAGCGTAGCGGTTACAACAGCGCTGCACTGAATGGCGACATGAACCAGGCGCTGCGTGAGCAGACTCTGGAGCGTCTGAAAGACGGTCGTCTGGATATCCTGATTGCAACTGACGTTGCGGCCCGTGGCCTGGACGTTGAGCGCATCAGCCTGGTTGTAAACTACGATATCCCGATGGACTCCGAGTCTTACGTTCACCGTATCGGCCGTACCGGTCGTGCGGGTCGTGCTGGCCGCGCGCTGCTGTTCGTTGAGAACCGCGAGCGTCGTCTGCTGCGCAACATTGAACGCACCATGAAGCTGACCATCCCGGAAGTGGAACTGCCGAACGCAGAACTGCTGGGCAAACGCCGTCTGGAAAAATTTGCAGCGAAAGTTCAGCAGCAGCTGGAAAGCAGCGATCTGGATCAGTACCGCGCACTGCTGGCGAAAATCCAGCCGACCGAAGAAGGCGAAGAGCTGGATCTCGAAACGCTGGCTGCCGCACTGCTGAAAATGGCGCAGGGCGAACGCACGCTGATCGTACCGCCGGATGCGCCGATGCGTCCTAAACGTGAATTCCGTGACCGTGATGACCGTGGTCCGCGCGATCGTAACGATCGTGGCCCGCGTGCTGATCGTGGTGACCGTGAAGATCGCCCGCGTCGTGAACGTCGTGACGTTGGCGATATGCAGCTGTACCGCATTGAAGTGGGCCGTGATGACGGTGTTGAAGTGCGTCATATCGTTGGCGCGATTGCTAACGAAGGCGACATCAGCAGCCGTTACATTGGTAACATCAAGCTGTTTGCTTCCCACTCCACCATTGAGCTGCCGAAAGGTATGCCGGGTGAGGTGTTGCAGCACTTTACGCGCACCCGCATCCTGAACAAGCCGATGAACATGCAACTGCTGGGCGATGCGCAACCGCATTCCGGTAACGAGCGTCGTGGCGGTGGTCGTAGCTTCGGTGGCGAGCGTCGTGAAGGCGGTCGTGGTTTTGGCGGCGAACGTCGTGAAGGTGGCCGTGGTGATGGTCGTCGTTTCAGCGGTGAGCGTCGTGAAGGCCGTGCGCCGCGTCGTGACGACTCCACCGGTCGTCGTCGTTTCGGCGGTGATGCGTAATTCACGCTAAATCGCGGTCTCGCACCGTAAAGTAAAATATACAGCCCCGATGATTGCGATCGGGGCTTTTTTTATTTCCTTTGTACTCGTGTACTGGTACAGTGCGACACAATAAAATGTAGTCGCAATATTATTCACTGGAGAGAGGGCTGAATGGCAACACTAACCACCACCCAAACGTCACCTTCGCTGCTTGGCGGCGTGGTGATCATCGGCGGCACCATTATTGGCGCGGGAATGTTCTCCCTGCCGGTGGTCATGTCCGGTGCGTGGTTCTTCTGGTCGATGGCGGCGTTGGTGTTTACCTGGTTCTGTATGCTGCATTCCGGGCTGATGATCCTCGAAGCCAACCTCAACTACCGGATTGGCTCCAGCTTTGACACCATCACCAAAGACCTGCTGGGTAAAGGCTGGAACGTGGTGAATGGGATCTCTATTGCCTTTGTGCTCTATATCCTGACCTACGCCTATATCTCGGCGAGCGGCTCGATTCTGCATCATACCTTTGCTGAAATGTCGCTGAACGTTCCGGCGCGGGCGGCAGGTTTTGCGTTTGCGTTGCTGGTGGCCTTTGTCGTCTGGTTGAGTACGAAAGCGGTTAGCCGGATGACGGCGATTGTGCTGGGCGCGAAAGTCATCACCTTCTTTCTGACCTTCGGCAGTCTGCTGGGGCACGTCACGCCGGCGACGCTGTTTAACGTGGCCGAAAGCAATGCGTCTTACACGCCGTACCTGCTGATGACATTGCCGTTTTGTCTGGCGTCGTTTGGTTATCACGGCAACGTGCCAAGCCTGATGAAATATTACGGTAAAGATCCGCGTACCATCGTGAAATGCCTGGTGTACGGTACGCTGATGGCGCTGGTGCTGTATACCATCTGGCTGTTGGGTACGATGGGTAATATTCCGCGCCCGGCGTTTATCGGTATTGCGCAGCAGGGCGGTAATATTGATGTGCTGGTACAGGCGCTGAGCGGCGTACTGAACAGCCGCAGTCTGGATCTGCTGCTGGTGGTGTTCTCTAACTTTGCGGTGGCGAGTTCGTTCCTCGGCGTGACGCTCGGTCTGTTTGACTATCTGGCGGATCTGTTTGGTTTTGATGATTCGGCGCTGGGGCGCTTCAAAACTGCGCTGCTGACTTTCCTGCCGCCGGTGATTGGCGGTCTGCTGTGGCCGAACGGGTTCCTGTATGCTATTGGCTATGCGGGGCTGGCGGCAACCATCTGGGCAGCCATTGTTCCGGCTCTGCTGGCGCGAGCTTCACGCCAACGCTTCGGCAGCCCGAAATTCCGCGTCTGGGGCGGCAAGCCGATGATTGCGCTGATTCTGGTATTCGGTATCGGCAACGCGCTGGTGCATATTCTGTCGAGCGTGAACTTGTTACCAGTGTACCAGTAAGTTTGTTGTGCCGGATGGCGGCTACGCCTTATCCGGCCTGAACAATCTCGTAGGCCCGGTAAGCGAAGCGCCACCGGGCAAAACAACGCACTACCCCACCAACTCCTCTTTCACCTGCATCGCCAGGTCAAACGAATGCAGCCGCGCCTGATGATCGAAAATCTGCCCGTTGACCATAATCTCATCCGCCTGCGTTTCGCGCAGAATAGATTCCAGCCCGTGACGTACTTTGGCTTTATCGCCCACCAGCGACATGCTCAGTGCCTGTTGCACGCCATATTGCTCGGACGGCGACCAGAACTGATCCATATTTTGAATTGGCGCGGGTAGCTGTCCGGTCTCGCCGCGACGCAGTTTCACAAACGCCTGCTGCATAGAGGTAAACAGAAATTCCGCATCGCGATTGCTGTCAGCGGCGATGATATTGATGCACACCATCGCATACGGTTTTTCCAGCCGCGCGGACGGCTTGAACTGGGTGCGATAGAGATGCAGCGCCTGGAACAGCATATCGGGCGCGAAGTGGGAGGCGAAGGCGAACGGCAGACCACGCTGCGCCGCCAGCTGTGCGCCGTACAGGCTGGAACCCAGCAGCCACACCGGTATCTTCTCGCCATAGCCCGGAACCGGGCGTACATGTGGATTGGGATCGCGCGCGTCGAACCAGTCCACCAGTTCAGCGACGTCGCGCGGGAAATTATCAATATCGCCGCTCATATGACGACGCAGCGCCATCATGGTGCGCTGATCGCTTCCCGGCGCACGCCCCAGGCCCAGATCAATCCGTCCAGGATAGAGTGTATTCAGCGTACCGAACTGCTCGGCGATAACCAGCGGTGAGTGGTTGGGGAGCATCACCCCGCCAGAACCCAGATGCAACGTGGTGGTATTGGCGGCCAGATAGCCAATCAGCACCGATGTCGCCGCGCTGGCGATACCGGTCATGTTGTGATGTTCCGCCAGCCAGTAGCGGTGATAGCCGCGCCGCTCTGCCAGACGGGCGAGATCCAGTGAGTGTGAGAAGGCCTCTTTCGCAGAGGAACCTTCGGGGATCGGTGCCAGATCCAGCAGCGAAAATGGAATGGTTTTGTCAGTCATAACGGCTCACTTTGTCGTCGGTGAATCATTTAATACTGCATTAAAATTTGATTACCGTTGTTAACAAAGTGAGCGGTATAAGGCGGGGAGCAAACATCAACTGCCTGATGGCGCTTCGCTTATCAGGCCTATAAACGCATTGTAGGCCGGATAAAGCATTTATGCCGCCATCCGGCAAGGTTCAGTCACACCTGTAGTTCCAGACCGGCCAGGCGTTTCCAGTAACCGTTGCAGTCGCTGTGCGCGGCCAGCGGCAACGGCGCGCTGCCGTTTTCATTGGCGCGGAAGGCGTCGAGCATGGCGAATGTCTCCGTACCCAGCGGGGAAAGGCGCACAATGTCGACCAGCCCCTGCATGGAGGTCAGTTCGTTGCCGAGGTTATAAACGTAGCCGCTCATGGTCTGAATACCGTTAAGCACGAACACCTGCTGATTCTCCTGAGACAACACGTTGCGCCCGTTCGGGTACTTGATGCAGCAGGTTTCACACTCGTCTTTCGGGCGGTCTTCTGAACGCGCGGTAAAACAGCGGGCGGAGTACGCCAGCGGCAGATGACCGTAGCTCAGCACTTCCACTTCAAACTGATTGCGGATGCCGAGCTCATCGCACTGGTTCAGCAGATTCACCAGCCAGTCGCGGGAAAGCTCGACCGGCATGCACCAGCGCACCATGCCCTGTTTAAGCAGCAGACGCAGCGTTACCGCGTTATAGCAGTTAAGCGCGTGACCGGCGACAAACGGCAGCTTGCGCTCGGCGCACATATTTACGACGCCGAGGTCGCTGGCCTCCAGCAGGAAGTCGCCGTTTTCCACATAGCGTTTCAGTTCGCCTAATTCAGAGGCGGACTGTACCAGCGCCAGCGTGGAGAGCACGATCTGCTTGCCGCTTCCGGCAAGGGATTTCGCCATATCAAGCCAGTCGCCCACTTTGGTGGCGCGGCGTTTGCTGCACACCGCTTCGCCAAGGTAAATCACGTCGGCGCTGCTGGTGGCGGCCTGCTGATAAAATGCTTCCAGCGTCTCTTTCGGCCAATAGTAAAGCACCGGCCCTAAGGAATATTTCATTGCTTCTCTCACTGCCATTTACGGTGATACGCGCCAAGCGTGGTCTGAGTGCCTTCGGACATGGAGCCAAGCGTCTCCATCCAGGCGCTTTGCGGGACGAAGTTTTGCGGGTCGGCCATGCAGCGGTCGATCGCCTGACGCCACACTTTCGCCACCTGGCTGACATACGCCGGGCTGCGCTGACGCCCTTCAATTTTCACCGAGGCGATATTCGCCGCCAGCAGGTCAGGCAGCAGTTCCAGCGTGTTGAGGCTGGTAGGTTCTTCCAGCGCGTGGTAGCGCTCGCCATCAACCAGATAGCGACCTTTACACAGCGTTGGATAACCGGCGTTCTCACCGTCCTGATAGCGGTCGATGAGCACCTCGTTCAGGCGCGATTCCAGCCCCTGGGAGGTCTGTTGCCAGCGCACGAAGCGGGCCGGAGAGCAGGCGCCGACGGTATTGGGGGATTCACCCGTCAGATAAGAGGAGAGGTAGCAACGGCCTTCCGCCATAATGCACAGGCTGCCGAAGGCGAAGACCTCCAGCGGCACGGGCGTGACGCGGGCGAGCTGTTTCACCTGATGAATGGAAAGCACGCGCGGCAGGACGACGCGCGCAACGTCAAAGTTGCGATGGTAGAAGTTAATTGCTTCTTCATTCGTTGCCGATGCCTGAACAGAGACATGGCGCTCAATATGCGGATAGCGTTCTGCTGCATACTCAAGCATAGCAAGGTCGGCCAGGATCAGCGCATCTGCGCCCAGTTGCGCCGCCATATCCACGGCACGCTGCCAGCGAACATATCCATCCGGGTGTGCAAACGTGTTAATCGCGATGTGCAGTTTACGGCGATGTTGATGGACGTAATTCACCGCTTCCTGCAATTTTTTCTCAGTAAAATTAAGACCGGCGAAGTGACGGGCGTTAGTATCATCTTTTAGCCCGATATAAACGGCATCAGCACCGTTCTCAATGGCCGCCTTAAGCGCCGGGAGATTTCCGGCAGGGCAGAGCAGCTCCATAATTATTCCTGAATGTTGCGCCGTCCAGGCCGCAAAATTGTTAACGAAGAGAGATTTTAGTTAACCTTGCTGCGACAATTTTTGATTTAAGGCAGTTAAAGGCGTATTGGTTACACCTATAACTGGGTAACAATTTCGTATCGAATTGTTGATTTACGCCGCTATGTCGTTTATCTGATATGGCAAAATAACGGGATTATTGAAACAGGGAGTAAAGCTCGTGTTGGATAAACTGCGTTCACGCTTAGTACATTTTGGCCCGTCTCTGATGAGTGTTCCGGTTAAACTGACGCCCTTTGCGCTGAAGCGCCAGGTTCTGGAACAGGTTCTGAGCTGGCAATTTCGTCAGGCGCTGGCAGATGGGGAGCTTGAGTTCCTCGAAGGCCGTTGGTTAAGTATTACGGTGCGTGATATTAACCTCAGATGGTACACCTCTGTTGAGAACGGCAAACTGATTGTCAGTCAGAACGCTGAGGCCGACGTGAGCTTTAGCGCCGATGCCAGCGACTTGTTGATGATTGCGGCGCGTAAGCAGGACCCTGATACGCTCTTCTTCCAGCGTCGTCTGGTCATTGAAGGCGATACAGAGTTAGGGCTGTATGTGAAAAACCTGATGGACGCCATCGAACTGGAGCAGATGCCGAAAGCGTTACGCATTATGCTGCTGCAACTGGCGGATTTTGTTGAGGCGGGTATGAAAACCTCGCCAGAAACCAAACAGACCTCGGTAGGTGAACCATGCTGATTCGAGTTGAAATTCCCATTGACGCGCCCGGTATCGACGCTTTGCTGCGCCGCACGTTCGAAAGCGATGCGGAAGCGAAGCTGGTGCATGACCTGCGCGAAGATGGCTTCCTGACGCTGGGTCTGGTCGCCACTGACGACGAAGGTCAGGTGGTTGGCTATGTGGCGTTTAGTCCGGTCGATGTACAGGGTGAAGACCTGCAATGGGTGGGAATGGCGCCGTTGGCGGTAGATGAAAACTACCGTGGACAAGGGCTTGCGCGCCAACTGGTCTACGAAGGACTGGATTCACTCAACGAGTTTGGCTATGCGGCGGTCGTCACGCTGGGCGAGCCGGCATTGTACAGCCGTTTCGGTTTTGAACTGGCGGCGCATTACGATCTTCATTGCCGCTGGCCGGGCACCGAAAGCGCTTTCCAGGTACACCGCCTGGCGGAAGATGCGCTGGACGGCGTGACGGGCCTGGTGGAATACCACGACCATTTCAATCGCTTTTAAGCGTTGGGGTTTGCAGGCTGGCCAGTAGCGCCTCAAACCCTTCACCTTCTGTCACGAGGCGCTCCTTCTGGCGCTTTGTGAGTCTCTTGATGCGATACTCCATGCGCAGGGCAAGCGAGCGTTCGCCGACCTGCGCCGAAAACGCCAGGGTGAGTTCCCCTTTTCCGCGCAACGCTTTTGCGCCTTTACCACTTTGATGCTGCTTATAGCGGCGCGCCACATCGGTCGTAATCCCGGTGTAGAGGGCATTGTCTGCGGTGCGGATCAGATACAGATACCAGGGTGTCATCATGACCATTAGCGTGTTAATTTTCAGATGCCCAGTATAAGAGAGAATAACGATGGAAACACTCACCGCGATAAGCCGCTGGCTGGCAAAGCAGCATGTGGTCACCTGGTGTGTTCAGCATGAGGGTGAACTCTGGTGCGCAAACGCGTTTTATCTGTTTAATGCGCAAAAAGTCGCGTTTTATGTACTCACGGAAGAGAAAACGCGCCATGCGCAGATGTCCGGCCCGCGCGCGCCCGTTGCCGGAACGGTCAACGGCCAGCCGAAAACGGTGGCGCGGATTCGCGGAATACAGTTTAAAGGGGAGATCCGCAAGCTTGAGGGAGAGGAAAGCGATGCGGCGCGTCAGGCCTATCTCCGCCGCTTTCCTGTCGCCAGAATGTTGCCAGCGCCAGTATGGGAAATCCGCCTGGATGAAATCAAATTCACTGACAACACGTTGGGATTTGGCAAAAAAATGCACTGGCTACGCAGCCCGATCCGTAGCCTATAGTTAGATGAATGGTTGAGGTTATGGAGCGCGCGATGACTCAGGTGTTAATTACAGGGGCGACGGGGCTGGTGGGAGGACACCTCCTGCGGATGTTGCTTAATGAACCCCGGATTCATTCGATAGCCGCGCCCACACGCCGCCCTCTGGCGGATATGGTCGGCGTTTATAATCCTCACGATCCTCAACTGACCGATGCGCTGGCGCAGGTGACCGATCCGGTGGACATTGTTTTTTGCTGTCTGGGAACGACTCGCCGCGAGGCCGGAAGCAAAGAGGCGTTTATTCATGCGGATTATACGCTGGTGGTGGATACCGCGCTGACGGGGCGGCGGCTGGGCGCCCGGCATATGCTGGTCGTGAGCGCAATGGGCGCAAATGCGCGATCGCCGTTTTTCTATAACCGGGTCAAAGGTGAAATGGAAGAGGCGTTAATCGCCCAGCAATGGCCGCGCCTGACGATTGCGCGTCCCTCCATGTTGCTTGGCGACAGAGCTAAACACCGGATGAATGAAACGCTGTTTGCGCCACTGTTCCGGCTGCTGCCGGGAAACTGGAAATCCATCGACGCCAGAGATGTGGCGCGTGCGATGCTGGAGGAGGCTCTGGCGCCGGAGCAAGAAGGCGTTACCATCCTGACCTCATCCCAGTTGCGGGAAAGGGCGTTATAGCATCTGTTCACTGCCGGATGGTGGCTAACGCCTTATCCGACATGGGATTTCGTGGCGTTCTCCAGGCCCGATAAGCGTGAGCGCCACCGGGCATTTTGCCCTCATCCAATAAAAAACGACGTTTCCAAACATTTCCCAAAGGCGTAGTATTCACGGGCTTAATTATCTCAATAACTTCCTGGGGAATGCTATGGCTGGTCAGTCTTCATCTCAGGCGGTGACGCCATTTCAATGGTGGAAACCCGCACTCTTCTTTCTCGTCGTTATCGTTGGCCTCTGGTATGTGAAATGGCAGCCTTATTACGGCAAAGCCTTCACGGCTGCGGAAACGCACAGTATCGGTAAATCTATTCTGGCGCAGGCGGATGCGAACCCGTGGCGAGCTGCCTGGGACTACGCGATGATCTATTTTATCGCGGTCTGGAAGGCGGCGGTGCTGGGGGTGATCCTCGGTTCGCTGATTCAGGTGTTGATCCCGCGCGACTGGCTGCTACGTACGCTGGGGCAGTCGCGTTTTCGCGGCACGCTGTTTGGCACCCTGTTCTCGCTGCCAGGCATGATGTGTACCTGCTGCGCCGCGCCGGTGGCGGCGGGAATGCGTCGCCAGCAGGTTTCTATGGGCGGCGCGCTGGCGTTCTGGATGGGTAATCCGTTACTGAATCCAGCAACGCTGGTGTTTATGGGCTTTGTGCTCGGCTGGCATTTTGCGGCTATTCGTCTGGTTGCCGGGCTGGCGATGGTGCTGGTGGTGGCGACGCTGGTGCAGAAATGGGTGAAAGAGTCGCCGCAGGTAGACATTCCTCAGGAGATCGCCGTATCTGAACCGCAGGGCGGATTCTTTGCTCGCTGGGGAAAGGCATTGTGGTCGCTATTCTGGAGTACGATCCCGGTTTATATCCTGGCGGTACTGGTATTAGGCGCGGCGCGTGTCTGGCTGTTCCCACATGCCGATGGCGCAGTTGATAATACGCTGATGTGGGTTATTGCGATGGCCGTCGCGGGATGCCTGTTTGTGATCCCTACCGCCGCAGAGATTCCGATTGTACAAACGATGATGCTGGCAGGAATGGGAACCGCGCCTGCTCTGGCGCTGCTGATGACCTTGCCGGCGGTGAGTCTGCCGTCGCTGATTATGCTGCGTAAAGCCTTCCCGGCAAAAGCGTTGTGGCTTACAGGCGTACTGGTGGCGATTTCTGGGGTGATAGTGGGAAGTATTGCGCTGGTGTGAAGTGGCAATGCCGGGGGCGCTTCGCTTGCCCGGCCTACGTAAGTGCTTCTCTGTAGGCCGGATAAGGCAAAGCCGCCATCCGGCTCAATGCCCGGGGGCGCTTCGCTTGCCCGGCCTACGTGAGTGCTTCCCGTAGGCCGGATAAGGCGTTAGCCGCCATCCGGCTAAAACGGCGGGTTATTTGATAAACGTAAAGGCGGTGGTGACGCGTTTCACACCGCTGACCCGGCTGGCGATGTCCGCAGCGGCTTTTGATTCACGCTCGGTGACCAGACCCAACAGGAAGACCTCGCCATTTTCGGTCGTCACTTTTACGTTGGACGATTTCACTTGATCGCTGGTCAACAGCTGCGAACGCACTTTGGTGGTGATCCAGGTATCGTTCGAAGCTGTACCAAGACCAATCGGCTGGCCCTGACGGATTTCGTTATACACTTCTGTCGCCCCATCGACACCCATCGCAATCTGTTTTGCCCGCGAGGAGAGTTCGCTATTCGGCGACTGACCCACCAGTAATACCTTGCCCTGATACGCCGTTACGTTGATGCGCGCTTCTTTCTTGATTTGTTCGTCTTTCGACAGCGCGCTGTTTACGCGCAGCTCCAGGGTTCCGTCATCCACCTGGGTGCCAACGCTACGTGGATCGGTTGCGGCTTTCGTACCCACAGCGGCGGTTCCAACCACCGCGGCAGCGACGCAACCTTGCAACAGCAACGCAGAAATAAGGACTGCGAGTGGCGAAAATGCCTTCATATGTACTCCTTAATCATCCTGGTGAGGGAAAAGCGTGTTGTCGATCAAATCGCACAAGCAGTTTACCGTCAGCATATGCATTTCCTGAATGCGCGCGCTGTGGTGCGAGGGAATACGGATTTCAACATCCTGCGGCCCTAATAACCCGGCCAGCTCGCCCCCGTCATAGCCTGTCAACGCCACAATGGTCATATCCCGAGTGACGGCGGCCTCAACGGCCTTAACGATATCGCGACTGTTGCCACGCGTAGAAATCGCCAATAAAACATCACCGGCATGGCCCAGCGCACGGACCTGTTTTGCATAGATTTCATCATGCAGGCGATCGTTGGCAATCGCTGTTAAGACCACATTATCGGTATTAAGTGCAATAGCGGGTAAACTGGGACGTTCTGTTTCAAAACGGTTGATCATGCTGGCAGCAAAATGCTGTGCGTTGGCGGCGGAAGTACCATTACCACAACAGAGAATTTTGTTGCCGTTGAGCAGGGAGTGAACCAGCGTCATGGCGGCACGGGAAATTGCATCCGGGAGAGCTTCTGCCGCAGCAATTTGCGTTTGAATGCTTTCTGTAAAGCAGACTTTAATTCTATCGAGCACGCTAATCCTTAAATCTTCAATTATGAGCGGTCGTTAAAGGCATCCTTAAACCACTCAACATCATTTCCGGTGAAGGCTAACACATCGAACCGGCAATCCACAGTATCAAAACTCCCATTGTGGCGAGCAAGCCACAAGCGGGCGGTCTGTAATAATTTGTGTTGTTTGCTCCAGGTCACACTGGCGGCCGCGCCGCCAAACTGTGCCGAGCGGCGATAACGAACCTCAACAAAGACCGTGGTTTTTCCGTCACGCATTATCAGATCGATTTCGCCGCCGCGCTCACGCACGTTGGCGGCAACAAAACGCAGTCCCTTGCTCTCCAGCCAGCGGCGTGCGGCGGCTTCCCACACGTCGCCGGTCTGTTTACTCGTTAACTGGCGGGGACGATTTGCCCTTGCTGGTATTTGAGCCATGATAACTTCCTGTTAATCACGCAATCCTGTGTGGCGGTTAACGCCCCGGTATTACCGTTAATTTCAAAACCCGGCACCTGGCGCATCTGCGAGAAGTGGTTCGCCAGCGACCACGCGTCTACGCCCATCGCGTACATACGGGCAAGGGAGTAGTCGTTGCGTACGGCGCCGAGCGCCTGCTGCATTAACGGCATGTTGCTACCGGCCAGCATTGGGATCTCGCTGTACTGCAAGCCTTCCATCTCCAGACGGAAGTCGGGGCCGGAAGTGCCCTGCGCGCTGCGCGAGCTGGCGTACAGCGTTGCGCCGCTTTGGCTGCCGTTACGCATGGCGATCATCGGTTTAATAAACCCGATCTCTTCCGGCGTCGCCAGAATATAGACCGCGTCAACGCGACCGCCGCCGCCAGTGATCTGCGCGTCTGTCGGCGGTGCTGGAATCGTCAGGCCGCCAATGGTGACGCCCGGCTGTGAGGGCTGGCTGGCGGCGACAGGGCTGCCCGTCAGGGCAATGCCGGAGCCGCCGTTGACGCCCATTCTCAGCTCAGCGGTAGAACCGAATTTCTGCTGCAACACCGTGCCGCCGCCCAGCTTCTGCCACTCCTGAGCGAAAGCGTTCGCCACGCGATCGCCCAGCCCGCTGCGTGGAATCAGCAACAGCGGATTTTGTTTGCCCTGGTCGTGAATATGATGCGCCGCGTCGCGGGCTTCATCTTCAGGTGAGAGGGCAAAGTAGCAAATATTGGCGTGGTTCTGCACCTTCTCAGGCTGATTAAGCGCCAGGACATTCAGCGGCGTATTGCTTTTGATCAGCTCTTCAACGTTATTTTTCAGCAGCGGCCCGACAACAATGCTGGCGCCGTCCTGCTGAACCTGCGTGAGGATCTGATCCAGCGGTTGAGAGGTGGTGTCGTAGATTTTCAGTTCAGCGGAAGGGTTGGCCGGCGCGCTCGCCGTAGCGGTCTGCGCCGGGGCGCTTACCGGTTGCTCGACGGGCTGCGTTTGTTCGTCGCCAGTCAAATCGTTCACCGCCGCCTGAGAAGGGCTGGCGACGCCGTCAGCGGCTTGCGGCTGGGCAGGTTCTGCCGACGCTGTCGGTTCCGCGACAGGCGCAGCGGCAGGCTGCGCGTCCACCGGTTGCGTCCCCAGATTTTTCGCCGCTTCAAAACCTTGCTGAATGGTGCGGCCAAAAATGGCGGCCTGGCCGTTCAGCGGCAGCAGCAGGGCGATTTTGCTGGTGGAAGCCGGTTTAAAGCTTTGCACATTGACCAGTTGTGTAGGCAGCAGTTTTGCCCCTGGGTTTTGCGGGTAGCGTTTTTGCCAGTCGGCAATCCCGGCTTTCATCATGTCCGGGTCGTTACGGTTATCGAACCAGACACGCTGTAAATCCAGCCAGCCTTGCAGGACGTTTTCATCGGCGTTAATGACCAGCGCCTGAGCCTGTTCCTGGGTCATAGAGGAGAGCGCTTGCCAGGTGGCGTCCATGTTCTTCTGCTTGTCTTTTGCAGACAGCAGTGGCTCCTGGGCGATTAATGCGCGCAGCAGTGAAAGAGAAGGGCGGCCCTGGCTGGCATCAATTTTCGCCTGCCAGTAACGCGCCTGTTGGTTCTGATCCAAATCAGCCGGAGTGAGTTTTTCCAGCAGCGCCTGCGCGCCGGCGATATCTTTCTGCGCCAGTTTGATCTCAACCGCCAGCAGCGACTGTTCGCGACGCTGCGCATCGTTCAGGTTTTGCGGCAACTGGTTGAATAATTCGATGGCATGCTGGCTTTTGCCTTCTTTCAGCAGTGCACGAATGGCGAGTAATTGCCAGTTGGTCTTGCTATCATCTGAACTTTGCTGCATTTGTTGCAGATAAAAGCCGGAATCAGCTTGTGCCGTGCCCTGCATATGGGCAGCACTTTGATCCGGCGCCTGGGTGCCACAGCCCGCGAAAATCAATGCTGCCAGAATGACAGGCAGCGCGCGCGCGGCTTTCAAACGAGAAAATGTTGAGGGTACCATACTGTATCCAGTGATATTTTTTACGCAATGCTCAATATTAAATCGGCAATACGGACGACACAATGAAACAAAACGAATCGGCGGATAATTCTCAGGGCCAACTCTATATTGTACCTACTCCTATCGGGAATTTGGCTGATATTACCCAACGAGCGCTAGAAGTTTTGCAAGCCGTTGATTTAATTGCCGCTGAAGACACTCGTCATACCGGACTATTGTTACAACACTTCGCGATTAACGCCCGTTTGTTCGCTTTACATGACCACAATGAGCAGCAAAAAGCCGAGACGCTGGTGGCGAAGCTAAAAGAGGGGCAGAACATTGCGCTGGTTTCTGATGCCGGAACGCCATTGATCAATGACCCGGGTTACCATCTGGTGCGCACCTGTCGTGAAGCCGGCATCCGTGTGGTTCCGTTGCCGGGGCCGTGCGCCGCGATTGCCGCGCTGAGCGCCGCCGGGTTGCCGTCCGATCGTTTTTGCTATGAAGGTTTTCTGCCCGCGAAATCGAAAGGCCGCCGTGATGCGCTGAAAGCGATTGAAGCAGAACCACGGACGCTGATTTTTTATGAATCCACGCACCGTTTGCTGGACAGCCTGGAAGATATGGTCGCCGTGTGGGGAGAATCTCGCTACGTGGTGCTGGCGCGTGAGCTGACCAAAACCTGGGAGACCATTTACGGCGCGCCGGTCGGCGAACTGCTGGCATGGGTGAAAGAGGACGAAAACCGCCGCAAGGGGGAAATGGTACTGATTGTCGAAGGGCACAAAGCTCAGGACGATGCGCTTCCCGCCGACGCGCTGCGAACGCTGGCGTTGTTACAGGCGGAACTACCGCTGAAAAAGGCCGCCGCTCTTGCCGCCGAAATCCACGGCGTGAAAAAGAACGCGTTGTATAAGTATGCGCTGGAGCAGCAGGGGGAGTAACAGTGAGCACCTACCAACCACCTTTCGTCATCACTCCATTGATCCTCAATCAAGTCATTGAGGTTGGTGAGTTGATGGGGCATTGGGCTGCGATGGCTGGTAGGACATCTCCTCTTTTGCGCAAAGAGAATCGTATTCGCACTATTCAGGCCTCTTTAGCGATTGAGCATAATTCGTTGACTACGGAACAAGTCACCGCTCTGATGGAGGGGAAACGTATTCTGGCTCCTGCTAAAGATATACAGGAAGTTAGAAATGCGATTCTGGCCTATGAAAAGATGTCGGAATGGAAAAGTGAAAAGTTATCTGACCTTTTACAAGCACATCGGGTCCTTATGCTCGGTCTGGTCGATAATCCGGGCCAGTTACGTACCGGAAATGTTGGTGTTTACAGGGAAAAACAGCTTATTCACATGGCTCCTCCGGCCTCACAAGTTTTTCGTTTGATGAATGATTTACTTGGTTGGTTAAAAACGACAGAGCTCCACCCACTGATTGCTGGTGCTGTTTTCCATTATGAGTTTGAATTTATTCATCCTTTTTCCGACGGAAATGGACGTATGGGGCGGTTGTGGCAGACATTAATCCTACGTGAGTGGCGATCGGAATTGGCGTGGCTACCTGTAGAGACGCTGATCCACTACCAACAGGACCGCTATTACCAGGTGTTAGGGCAGTGCGATCGGCAAAGTAGCTGCACGCCATTTATAGAATTTATCCTGGAAAACATCATCTCTGCTTTGCAAGAGGGATTGGGAAAATCATCAGCCCTGTCGGAAGAAATGTCGGAAGAAATGTCGGAAGAAATGTCGGAAGAAATGTCGGAAGAAATGTCGGAAGAAATGTCGCCTGATTTACTGGATATAGAAAAACGCATTCTACAAATCTTGTCGAATCATCCGGGCAGATCCGCCAAAAGTATCGCTGATGAGTGTGAGCTCTCAGCCCGAACCGTAGAACGCTATCTGAAAGCGTTGCAGCTAAAAGGCAAACTGCAACGCGTTGGCGCGACAAAAGGGGGGATGTGGCGGGTAATTTAAACGACCAGCAGTTCAACGCCTGTTTTGGCCAGCGCTGATTTATCCTGTTTGCTGATGCTGTCGTCGGTTATTACACAGTTAATCTTCTCCATTGGAAGTACCTGATTAAAACCACGGCGGTTAAATTTTGTCGCATCCAGTACGGCAATGACCTTATGTGCCGCAGCAGCCATCACGCTACTAATCGAATAGCCTTCATTGAAAGTTGTAATGCCGTTAGTTGCATCAATCCCATCAGCTCCAACAAACATGAGATCCGCACTGATCCCATGTAGCGAGCGTTCCGCAATTGTGCCATGCATGGAATGCGTTTTGTGTCGCACGGTACCACCACAAACGACCAGGGTCAGGTCTTTATTGTCGGATAAGGTAAATGCGGCAGGTAAGCTATTTGTGATAACGGTGATATTGCTTTTTCGGGTTAATGCTTCAGCAATCAGCAATGTCGTACTTCCGCTATCCAGAATAATGGTCATCCCTTCTTCAACCATCGAGGCTGCGGCCTGGGCAATCCGTTTTTTAGGGTCGCTGGCGAGTTGATAGCGATCTTCGAGTATGACTTCCTGATTGTCGCCTTCAGCCAGATGACTTCCAGGTTTTGCCGCGCCGCCATGAAAACGTGTGACAAGCCCTTTTTCTTCTAGCAAACGCAGGTCGGCGCGGATAGTGACTTCAGAGATACCAAAGGTATTCGAAAGGTCCATAACCAGTACGCTACCTTGCGTATTAATCAGATCGACAATTTTGTTCCTTCTCTCAAATGAGTTCATATTGATTTGCCTGACAATTAACTGTGACTAGTTTAATCGAAGGATTGCGAAAGGTGAACGCTAAATTTCGAAAGTAATTGTGAGCCAGCGCAGGTTGCTGGCTCATGATGTCAGGAGAGCTTAAGTAAGATTTTTCCCTGCATTGGCGCGCCGTTAAGCGCTTTCACTGCGTCGGCAAAACTATCAGCATCACCGCGATGGGCAATTAACGGTTCAAGTTGTAGACGTTTTTCCGTGAGTAAACGCGCTGCGGTTTCCCACTCTTCACCAGGCCAGGGACTGGAATAGTTCATCCAACTACCAAGTATTGTTAACTCCTTACGCAGAATTTGCCCAAACACGCCTGATGTCAGCGTCAGGTCATGGTGCAATGTTCCTACCAGAGCTAACTGGGCGCGTGGCCCTGCTATTTCGATGGTCAGGGAGACCGTTTGCGGCGTACCTGCTGTCTCCAGAATCAATTGATCAAACTGAATATCAGATAGTGCGGCGTGGATCTCTGACGCGGTCATTTCACGACTGTTAAAGGTGTACGTTGCGCCCAGCTCTTTAGCCAGTTCAAGTTTCTGGGGATTAATATCGATTGCTGTAACGCTTTTGGCTCCCAGCTCACGGGCGCACTGCATCGCCAGCAGGCCAATGGTACCTGCCCCTACGATAATAACGTTTTTACCTTTACAGCCTTGCGCCAGGTGAAAGGCGTGTAACCCTACGGTGATAGGTTCGATAAATGCGCCATCTTCAATTGGCATATCGGAAGGAAGCCGGAAGAGGTTGGCGCGTTTAACGACAACGTATTCAGCATTGCCCCCTTCACTACGCGAACCGACAAACTGGTATTGCTTGCATAATGAAAAATATCCCCGTTCGCATTGCGGGCAGTGAAAGCAAGGAAGAAGCGGAACACAGGCGACAGCATCTCCAGGCTGCATATCGGTAACACCTGAACCATAAGATTCAACGTAACCGCTAAATTCATGGCCTAACGTGATTGGATAATAATGCGCTCCGTGGGCGAAAATACGGGGGATATCTGAACCACAAAGACCCGAGCTAATAACCTTGATTAATACATCATCATCGGTCTGTATTTGTGGTATGGGACGTTCTTCAACGCGCACGTCTCCCTCAGCGTGAATCACCACTGATTTCATAAGTTTCTCCAAAGATGTTAAGGGGAGCGAATGCTCCCCTGGAATTAAGAGGCTGTTTGACTTTGCTGGGTAGCTGCTGCTTTTTCAGCGGCCATAAAGTTGCGGGCTCTGCGCCAGGTCAACAGAACGCCGGTAAAGTAGATGGCACCGATAACCACGAGACCAATAACATTTTGCCAGGTGAAAAGTTCAATGAGTAACCAGGTGACTGGAGAACCCCCCTGGTCCATGGAAGCTACCATCCCGCCAGCCTTCAGAGCCCCGGCATTAGCGGCGAGTTGGGTATGCAGACCGATAGTTTGTGTGGCGATCCATAGCGTGATACCCATGATAATGACACCGGATATCAACGTGCGGAACAGGTTACCCTGATGTACTGCTACCGCCATTGCGACAAAGAAACCGATAGTGGCGAGATCACCGAATGGGAGTACCTGATTACCGGGCACCAGTACCGCGATCAGAATAGTCAGCGGAATAAAAATCAGGCTGGCGGAAACCACTGAGGTGTGGCCTAGTAATAGTGCAGGGTCCAGGCCAATCAGGAATTCCTGCCCGCCAAATTTAGCTTGCAGACGTTTGCGGGCATGCCTGGCAATAGGCGTTAAACCATCCATGATCGGTTTAATCACCCGTGGCATCAGGAGCATGACTGCTGCTGTTTTTACAGCCAGTTGCAGCACGCTTTTCACGTCATAGCCTGCCAACATACCGATAACGAGCCCCATGACGAAACCGACAGTAACGGGTTCTCCGAAAGGACCAAAGCGTTTTTGTACATCATCTGCGCTGAAGTGAATGCGATTCAGACCCGGAATTTTTTCAATGATCGTATCAACCAGTACCGCTATCGGGCCAAGATAAGCAGACGAACCATGTGGGATGGCGATCCCCTCCAGACCAAAGAAATCGCGGGTATCTTTGGCAAACCAGTCACCCAGTTTGTAGACAAAGGCGGCATGAACAACGACGCCCAGGATACCCAACCAGTAAGAACCTGTCGCAAGATGCAGCATGGCGCCAGTAAATGTCATGTGCCAAATATTCCAGATATCGACATTCACAACGCGTGTCATTCGCGTGATCAGCATGATGACATTAACGCCAATAGCGACAGGGATGGCGATCAGTGCAATTTGCGACGCCCAGGTCATCGGAGACGAACCCGGCCAGCCGATATCAATAACATGCAGGTTTATCTGGAACTGTTCTGCCATGGCTTTTGCCGCAGGTCCGATAGAGTCGAGCATCAGACCAATCACCAGCCCAATACCAACAAAACCAATGCCGATGTGCAGACCGGATTTAAAACAATCCCCGAGCTTCATCCCCAGCAATTTAGAGAAGACGATAATTACCAGAGGCAGCATTACCGTGGGCCCTAAGTCCAGGATATAACGCATTATTTCGCTAAACATGACGTTACCCCTTAAGGATGCTCAGGATTTTTTGCTGCAATGCTTCAATACCCACGCCAGAAACAAATGGCATGCCGTGAACGACCGGGATATCGCCAAAGGTACGGTCAACGCGGGCGGTGGTACAAATAAGATCCGCGCCATCCATATAGGTTTCGATCTCCGTGACCCGGCATTGCACGAGATCAAGATCGATATTGTGAGCTTCACATAATTCTTTAATTTCTTCTGCGGCCATGGTTGAGGTCGCTACCGCACCGCCACAGGCCACGATTACTTTACGTTTCATAGGGTATTCCTTTTATTATCAGTTTGTTATTAGACCTGGGCGCACGGCTCAGACTCAAGGATGGTTTCCCGGAAGAGCGTAGCCAGCTCGGAATCAGGTGCGCTCAGCAAGGCGTCAAGAATGCTCGGATTTTGTAGCTCACTAAAAAGACGGCGCAGAAGCTTCAGCTGTGCCGCAGGGTTTTCAACGATGAGTGCGATGATTAAAGAAACGGCGATCTCTTCGTCATCGTCGGCCTGTTGAAACTTCACCGGGTTATCCGGTCGAATCAGATAGATTGCGGGTGATTTAGCATGAATGGCTTCGCAGTGCGGAATGGCGACGGCATGGCGTTCCAGCGCGATCCCTGTCGGGAAATTCGCCTCGCGTTCTACCAGTGCCTGCGGATAGCTCTCATGTACAACACCTTTTGCCAGCATCTCCTCTCCAATGTGTGCCAGCACTTGCTGGCACGAGTTAAAGTCAATTCCGGTTCGGACAAAAAGTTGGCTCATATATTCTCCGAATATCAGGCGGTTTCAGGCACACAACCAAAGCGGTAGGCACGCAGAACGTCCTGGATTTTGTCGATAATCAAGTTATGAGGTGTGGCGGTTAGTACCCCTTCGGACAGACGTTCAAACTGTACGGGCATAAACTGACTGATGAGTCCTGGCGGTAATGAAACCCCGTTCAGATTGGCAATTAATTTCTCCACACTTTGACGAATGCGTGGATGCGGCCAGTAGTAGCGAATACGATCGGATAAGCTGAAGTGAATATCGATCATCGCCTGGCTCCAGGTCGGACGATAATACTTCTTCCAGTAACCTGGCTCGTTAAGCATCACTTCATCGATCACTTCCAGTACCCGGCTGCGTTGTTCTGGAGAAATCAGTTCGTTCTCCATTTGCGCGAGTGCAAAAATCGCTTCACGTAAAGCAAAGGTCAGTGCCGGGCCGACTTTCAGAATGGCGTAGTGATCGCGTACCAGTGCGCGGTAGGCGTGACGTGTTTGATAGTCGGTAGAGTGGGCCTCATACACCATCGGCGTGTCTTTAATCCATGCGGAAAGCGCTTCAGCGGCCTGCGGTTGATAATGAATAATTTGGGAGTGATCGAATTCCACGCCAGGCTGTACCACAATGGCGATAATGCGAGTTAATGCTTCCTCGAGCCCTAATGCGCGAAAGGCGACCTGGTGCGTTTCCAGCGTACGGGCGGCATCTTCTTCACGCGTGACGTGAACGCGGCCGATGCTACTGGCTTCACCGCCGGGAACAGGAACTTCAGTGCCAATGACATAGGTTAAATGGCGCTTTTGTTCTTCAGTGGCCGTTGTTTCAGCGGCCTGGCAAAGTACAGCTGCGCGTTGGGCCACGACCATAGGATCAAGTGGGGTTGGATCGTCGGCACATGACATTGATGCATCCAGGTGGATTTTGCTAAAACCTGCGGCGACATAAGCCTTAATTAACTCAACAGATTTCTCCATTGCGGCGGCTGCGGGTTCATTCTGCCAGCAGTTAGGCCCCAGGTGATCGCCACCCAGAATCAATCTTTCACGCGGGAATCCTGTTTCCTGTGCAATGTTATAAACAAAATCGCGGAAGTCGGCGGGTTTCATGCCGGTATAACCGCCGAACTGATTAACCTGGTTGGATGTTGCTTCAATCAAAACTTTATTGTTTGTCGCGAGATCAAAGCGTAGCGCCGCTTCAATAACTAACGGATGTGCTGAACAGACGGAACAAATGCCTGACGCTTCACCTGCCTTATGACGAGAGATTATCTCTTTCACATCTATCTCCGATATCTTTTGTTTATCTTCATAATATTTTTGGATTGAAGGCAAAGGGTAAAAGCGACTTTCGTGATCCAGCTATAAAAAGATACCCTTGACCAAAATCCTTACAATTCATGTAAATGAATGAGTTAAGAGGCTGTGATATAGCAGCCTTATAGCCTTCCTTCGCAACCGCAGTCGGTGATGACTTTACGTACGACATCTTTCATTGCGGCTTTGGCCGGAACCATGTAGTGCCGTGGATCGCTGGCATCGGAATGTGTACGCAAATAATTTTTCAGGGCGTCGGAAAAAGCGATTTTTAGCTCGGTTGCGACGTTGACTTTACAAATACCCAGTGAGATAGCCTTGCGAATATCACTGCCGGGTAGCCCTGATGCGCCATGTAAAACTAAAGGGATATCAACATGCTGTCGGATCTCTGCCAGGCGTTCGAAATCCAGTTTCGGTTCTGCGGTATACAGACCATGTGCGGTGCCAATCGCTACGGCCAAAGAGTCGATACCTGTTTTAGCCACGAATTCTTGAGCCTGTTCTGGATGGGTATACAAAGCATCTTTGCCATCCACGATGAGATCATCTTCCTGTCCGCCCAGACGCCCCAGTTCTGCCTCAACACTGACGTCATAGCGATGGCAGTAATCCGTTACGTTTTTCACTAAGGCGATGTTGTCTGCAAACGGCAGATGCGAGCCGTCGATCATCACTGAGCGAACGCCTGCCCTGACTTTCTCTTCGATATCCATTGTTTTCTCATGATGATCGAGATGAATGGCCAGAGGATGGTTCCAGGTTTTTGCCAACTCGCTGGCAATTGCCACGATATTACTGACGCCAGCGTAGCTGAAGGTTCCTGGTGTTCCGGCAACGATCAATGGCGCGCGCATTTCAGCGGCGGTTTCCACCACGACCTGTAATGTTTCGAGGTTGTGGATGTTGAATGCGGGCACCGCGTAACCTTCACGCTGAGCTTTCTTTAGCATCGTTTTGGTTGAAATGATAAACATCCTTCCTCCGAATTCTTTCGTTTGTTTTCTTCGAAAGAAGATATAGGGTTTCGTAATGTTGTTTTGTGATTTCGATCTAATAAATGAAAGTTTCGAAAGTATCTGGAGGATTACGAAAGTCGTGCGATGAAAAGCGCTGTAAGAATGAAGCAGGGGTTGGGGGGCTTATCAATTCAGACGTAGAAAGAGGGAGGCAGCAGAAGATATAAAATGTAGGTCTTCAAAATGTAGAGTCTTTAAAAAGTGTTGCCGGATGGCGATGCGATCCCATCCGGCCTTTTTCGTCATCAGGTCACTGGCGCGGGGTTAAACACGGCCAGCTGGTTATGCAGCCCCCATTGGTCTGAGAAGGTTTTCTTACGACCGCTCGCGACGTCCAGAATAAAGTGGAACAGCTTCCAGCCCACGTCCTCAATACTCTCTTCCCCTGTGGCAATGGTGCCCGCGTTGATGTCCATCAAATCAAACCAGCGATTCGCCAGCTCTGTGCGGGTCGCCATTTTGATTACCGGAACCGCCATCAGGCCATATGGCGTTCCGCGACCGGTTGTGAACACCTGCACGGTGATCCCGGAAGCGACCTGCTGCGTGCCGCAGACAAAATCACTGGCGGGCGTGGCGGCGTAAATTAAACCGCGTTTTGTCGGTCGCTGACCGGGGGACAGCACTTCCACAATTGCGCTCTGCCCGGATTTTGCGATAGAGCCCAACGCTTTTTCCACCACGTTCGCGAGACCACCTTTTTTGTTGCCCGGCGACGGGTTGGCGCTGCGGTCGGTTTTCCCCATATCAAGATAATTATCGTACCAGGCCATCTCTTCCAGCAGGCGTTTGCCGACCTCTTCGTTAATCGCGCGTGGCGTGAGAAGGTGGATCGCATCACGGACTTCGGTGACTTCCGAGAACATCACCGTCGCGCCGCAACGCACTAACAGATCCGAGGCGTAACCCACCGCCGGGTTGGCCGTCACGCCGGAAAACGCATCGCTGCCGCCGCACTGCATTCCGACCACCAGTTCGGAAGCCGGGCAGGTTTCACGCTGGCGCTGGTTGAGCTTCGCCAGGTGGCGTTCGGCCACCTGCAAAATATCCTCGACCATTGACTTAAAGCCGACGTGCTGCTCATCCTGCAAACGCACAATACTGGCGCTGTCCACCGGAATCCCTTTCACATCTTCCGTGCCTTCCAGCAGACGTTCCGGCTGAAGTTTTTCACAGCCAAGGCCGATGACCATAACTTCGCCGCCGAAGTTCGGGTTCAACGAGATGTTATGAATGGTGCGAATAGGCACCACGGCCGCTGGCGCGTTGATCGCCACGCCGCAGCCGTACAAGTGGTTCAGACCGACAACGCCGTCTACATTCGGGTATCCGGGCAGCAGGTCACGCTCAATGATCTTCACCACATAATCCACGACGCCCGCCACGCAGTGTACGCTGGTGGTGATGCCGAGCAGATTTTTGGTGCCGACGCTGCCATCCGCGTTGCGGTAGCCTTCAAACGTGTAGCCTTCCAGCGGCGGCAGCGGTTCCGGCACTTTCGTCGCCAGCGGCAGGGTGTGTAACGGCGGCGCTTTCGGTAGCTCAACCAGCGACTCATCTATCCAGCTGCCGCGTGCGATGTCGCGAACGGCATAGCCGATCACCTCGCCATAACGCACGATTTCGCCGTGGGCAGGAATCGCCTCCAGCGCCACTTTATGCCCCTGAGGAATATGTTCAACCAACGCCAGCCCGTCCGGGAAACGCGTTCCGGCTTGCAGACCATTGTCATTAACAATAATTGCCACGTTATCGGTGTCATGCACTTTAATATAAAACGCGGTTGGCGATTCTTGTCTAATTTCGATATCGGCCATTGTCCAGTATTCTCCAGCCAGGTGGTGATAATAAATGTGTTAAAGAGAACAACTGCTTTTTATTGTCAGAATTAAAAATACGTTGCTGCTAAATAAAGAATGCCAGGAGTTTTTGTTTAAAAATGTGATCGCGATCGGCCATTATTCCTGATGGTACGGGCGCTGGGCGAGTAATGTACAAATCTGTGCATCACCGCCCATGACGTTGTGCAAATGCTCAAAATATTATTCATTGTGAATATTAAAATTGAGCAATACAACAATGTTTAGCGGCGTAAGTATGATTATACTGATTCACGACTTTCATTATCCGCTATCGATAAAATATCAGCGTAATTCCTTAGATGAGCAAATCTAAATATCTCCCGGAATTGCGGAAATAAATAATGATTCATCCAGGGTATAAATGATGAGTAACGATATCTTCCCGAACAAATTTAAAGCTGCGCTGGCAGCGCAACGCATTCAGATCGGCTGTTGGTCCGCGCTGGCAAACCCCATCAGTACGGAAGTGTTAGGGCTGGCAGGTTTTGACTGGCTGGTGCTGGATGGCGAACATGCGCCGAACGATATCTCAACTTTTATTCCACAACTGATGGCGTTGAAAGGCAGCGCCAGCGCGCCGGTGGTACGGGTGCCGACGAACGAGCCGGTCATTATTAAGCGTCTGCTGGATATCGGTTTCTATAACTTCCTGATCCCGTTTGTCGAGACGGAAGAAGAAGCCGTTCGCGCCGTAGCCTCGACGCGTTATCCGCCGGAAGGCATCCGTGGGGTCTCCGTTTCCCATCGCGCCAATATGTTTGGCACCGTGCCGGATTACTTTGCCCAGTCAAATAAGAACATCACCATTCTGGTGCAGATCGAAAGCCAGCAGGGGGTGGATAACGTTGATGCTATCGCGGCCACTGAAGGCGTTGACGGTATTTTTGTCGGCCCAAGCGATCTGGCTGCGGCGTTAGGTCATCTTGGCAACGCCTCTCACCCGGAAGTACAGAAAACCATTCAGCATATCTTTGCCCGCGCCAAAGCCCACGGTAAACCGTGCGGCATTCTGGCGCCGGTCGAAGCCGACGCGCGCCGCTATCTGGAATGGGGCGCGACGTTCGTTGCTGTGGGGAGCGATTTGGGCGTGTTCCGCTCCGCCACGCAAAAGCTGGCTGACGCCTTTAAGAAATAACCACCACTGAAACAAGAGAGAGAAGATTATGACGATGAAAGTAGGTTTCATTGGCTTGGGCATCATGGGTAAACCAATGAGCAAAAACCTCCTCAAAGCCGGTTACTCGCTGGTGGTTTCTGACCGTAACCCTGACGCGATTGCCGAAGTTATTGCCGCAGGCGCAGAAACCGCAACCACGGCAAAAGCCGTTGCCGAACAGTGCGAGGTGATTATCACCATGCTGCCGAACTCGCCGCATGTGAAAGAAGTGGCGCTGGGCGAAGGCGGCATTATTGAAGGCGCGAAGCCAGGCACCGTTTTGATCGATATGAGCTCTATCGCTCCGCTGGCGAGCCGTGAAATCAGCGACGCGCTGAAAGCAAAAGGTATCGATATGCTGGATGCGCCGGTAAGCGGCGGCGAGCCGAAAGCGATCGATGGCACGCTGTCGGTGATGGTCGGCGGCGATAAAGCGATTTTCGATAAATATTACGATCTGCTAAAAGCAATGGCCGGTTCCGTGGTGCATACCGGTGATATTGGCGCGGGCAACGTGACCAAACTGGCTAACCAGGTGATTGTCGCGCTGAACATCGCAGCCATGTCTGAAGCGCTGACGCTGGCGACCAAAGCGGGGGTGAACCCGGATCTGGTGTATCAGGCGATTCGCGGCGGTCTGGCGGGTAGCACCGTGCTGGATGCGAAAGCGCCGATGGTGATGGAACGGAATTTCAAACCGGGCTTTCGCATCGATCTGCATATTAAAGATCTGGCGAATGCGCTGGACACCTCTCATGGCGTAGGCGCGCAGCTGCCGCTGACCGCCGCCGTGATGGAAATGATGCAGGCGCTACGTGCCGATGGTCTGGGCACGGCCGACCATAGCGCCCTGGCCTGCTACTACGAAAAACTGGCGAAAGTGGAAATCGCTCGCTAATGACGTCATGCCCGGTCGCGCGCGGCGGTCCGGGCCTATGACCCTGGCCGGATAAGTGAAACGCCATCCGGCGTTGTGCAGTAACAGGCTACAACTATGAAAATCGTAATCGCCCCAGACTCTTATAAAGAAAGCCTTTCTGCCGCTGAAGTTGCGCAGGCGATAGAAAAAGGATTCCGGGAAATTTTTCCCGATGCGCAGTATGTTTCTATCCCGGTCGCTGACGGCGGAGAGGGAACGGTCGAAGCCATGATTGCCGCCACGCATGGAACGCAGTATACCGCTTTTGTGACGGGGCCGCTGGGGGAGACCGTCATGGCCAACTGGGGCATGTCCGGGGACGGCAGCACCGCGTTTATTGAAATGGCGGCGGCCAGCGGGCTGGCGCTGGTTCCGCCAGAAAAGCGTAATCCGTTGATTACTACGTCGCGCGGCACCGGAGAGCTGATCCTGCATGCGCTGGAGCACGGTGCCAGAAGCATTATCATCGGCATTGGCGGCAGCGCGACCAATGACGGCGGCGCGGGCATGGTGCAGGCGCTGGGCGCCCGATTAACGGATGCGAACGGTACTGAAATTGGGAACGGCGGCGGCAGCCTGAACAGCCTGAATTCGATTGATGTCTCTGGTCTCGATCCGCGTTTAAAAACGTGTGCTATCCGGGTGGCCTGCGATGTGACCAATCCACTGACGGGCGAAAATGGCGCGTCGCGAATCTTTGGGCCGCAGAAAGGCGCGACCGAAAAGCTCATTCATGAACTGGACGGCAATCTTGCTCATTATGCCGACATGATTAAAAAGTCGCTGCGCGTGGATGTGGAAAATGTCCCCGGCGCGGGCGCGGCTGGCGGGATGGGGGCGGCCTTAATGGCTTTCCTCGGCGCAGAGTTGCGCAGCGGCATTGAGATAGTCACCACGGCGCTCAATCTGGAAGAACACATCCACGACTGCGCGTTAGTCGTCACCGGCGAAGGGCGTATCGACAGCCAGAGTATTCACGGCAAAGTACCGATAGGCGTCGCCAGTGTGGCGAAAAAGTATCATAAGCCAGTGATTGGGATCGCGGGGAGTCTGACGCATGATGTGGGAGTGGTGCATCAGCATGGCATTGATGCCGTGTTCAGCGTGCTTACCCGCATTGGCACGCTGGATGAAGCCTTTCGCGGCGCGTTTGATAATATCTACCGCGCCTCGCGAAACATCGCCGCAACGCTGGCGATAGGAATGCGTAGTGCAGGGTGACAATGGCGTGCAAACCCTCTATACTGCGCGCCGAAGCTGACCAGACAGTCGCCGCTTCGTCGTCGTCCCTTTCGGGGGAGACGGGCGGAGGGGAGGAAAGTCCGGGCTCCATAGGGCAGGGTGCCAGGTAACGCCTGGGGGGCGCAAGCCCACGACCAGTGCAACAGAGAGCAAACCGCCGATGGCCTGCGTAAGCGGGATCAGGTAAGGGTGAAAGGGTGCGGTAAGAGCGCACCGCGCGGCTGGTAACAGTTCGCGGCACGGTAAACTCCACCCGGAGCAAGGCCAAATAGGGGTTCATAAGGTACGGCCCGTACTGAACCCGGGTAGGCTGCTTGAGCCAGTGAGCGATTGCTGGCCTAGATGAATGACTGTCCACGACAGAACCCGGCTTATCGGTCAGTTTCACCTCTTCATGTAAAAACCCGCTTCGGCGGGTTTTTGCTTTCATAGCGTTTGGGTTCCCGGTACTGCCTGATGGCAGAGCGCTTTGGTAGGCCGGATAAGACGCGTGAGCGTCGCCATCCGGCAGATTCCCCGCAGAAGGTGCCCGATCGCGCCGCGTAACATAATCTCCCCGCCAAAAGATATTTCTTGTTCTGTGACCACTAACACAAAACGCTGTGTGGTGATTTTTTAACCGGATAAAAGATTGGCTGTTGATCGCTATCACAAAATTACGCGCTACAAAAATTGACAATCACAGTGTTAATATATTGTTGGTAATGATAATGGCGTGTATTAAATGAATTAAATATTCGTGTGTGTAATGTTTTTTTACAAACAAATAAGAAGAAAAAATGTGATATGCCACAATCTTTAATCCCAATAAGGGCGTAATTGTACTTATTTTTGATTAATTGTCCGTTAAATTTAAACGTAAATCTGCGTGTTAATTATGCGATAATTGATTGAATTATCGTCTTTCCCGAATTTGTAAAATAGCGAATGAAACGCATATGTTATCGCCATAAAATATTGTTATCCCCTCATGATTTTTTGACAAAAATCATGATAAAGTGCAGTCGCGTTCTTTCAACTTGTTGATAATAAATGATTTATTTTTTAAAAAATAAGCTTACAAAATGTAAGGTCAGTTAATTTGTGAGTAGTCGCACATAACCATGTAACCTTTATTTGGTACACTTCATGCCGTCAACAAAGTAATTAGTGCAGGTCGATATGAATACTATTCTTCTCCCTAAAACACAGCACTTGGTGGTCTTTCAGGAAGTCATTAGAAGTGGTTCTATCGGTTCTGCCGCAAAAGAGTTAGGGTTAACTCAGCCTGCTGTAAGTAAAATTATCAATGATGTTGAGGCCTATTTTGGCGTTGAGTTAATCGTTCGCAAAAATACCGGTGTCACGTTAACCAGCGCAGGTCAGGTGCTGCTTACCTGGTCTGAATCCATCACCCGTGAAATGAAAAACATGGTGAACGAGATGAACAGCATGACCTGCAACACGGTGGTCGACGTTTCGTTTGGTTTTCCTTCGTTGATTGGCTTTACCTTTATGTCTGACATGATTCATAAATTTAAAGAGGTGTTCCCAAAAGCGCAGGTGTCGATGTATGAAGCGCAGCTCTCCTCGTTCCTGCCCGCGATTCGCGACGGACGCCTGGATTTCGCTATCGGCACGCTCAGTGATGAGATGAAACTACAGGATCTACACGTGGAGCCGCTTTTTGAGTCAGAGTTTGTCCTGGTGGCCAGTAAGTCCCGAACATGCACCGGCATCACCACACTGGAATCGTTGCAGAACGAACAGTGGGTGTTGCCACAAACGAATATGGGCTACTACAGCGAACTCCTCACCACGTTACAAAGAAATGGCATCAGCAGTGAAAACATCGTTAAAACAGATTCCGTTGTCACTATTTATAATCTTGTTCTCAATGCTGATTTTCTGACCGTCATTCCCTGCGATATGACATCTCCATTCGGTTCAAACCAGTTTATTACGATTCCAGTAGAGGAAGATTTACCGGTCGCGCGTTATGCCGCGATCTGGTCTAAAAATTATCGGATTAAAAAAGCAGCATCGGTTTTGGTGGAATTAGCCAAAGAATATTCATCTTATAATGGTTGCAGACGAAAGCAATTAATAGAAATTAAGTAACGGATTAAATTTAATTTAATCAAAAACTGATGCCATCTGTCTGAATATCAGACGTTGGTACTGACTATTTATTTTACCTTAATACCCAGGTTAAGAGGTTATAATGCATATTACATACGATCTCCCGGTTGCGATTGAAGATATCCTCGAAGCGAAAAAAAGACTTGCGGGGAAAATTTATAAAACAGGTATGCCGCGCTCTAACTATTTCAGCGAGCGCTGCAAAGGCGAAATATTCCTTAAGTTCGAAAATATGCAACGCACGGGCTCTTTTAAAATCCGCGGTGCGTTTAACAAACTCAGTTCATTAACGGAAGAAGAAAAACGTAAAGGCGTGGTGGCTTGCTCTGCCGGTAACCATGCGCAAGGGGTGTCTCTCTCCTGCGCGATGCTCGGTATCGACGGCAAAGTCGTGATGCCGAAAGGCGCGCCGAAGTCCAAAGTGGCGGCCACCTGCGACTACTCCGCTGAAGTGGTGCTGCACGGTGACAACTTCAACGATACCATCGCCAAAGTGAGCGAAATTGTTGAGACTGAAGGCCGCATTTTTATTCCACCTTATGACGATCCGAAAGTGATTGCCGGGCAGGGAACGATTGGCCTGGAAATTATGGAAGACCTGTATGATGTCGATAACGTCATTGTACCAATTGGCGGCGGCGGTCTGATTGCCGGTGTTGCGATTGCTATTAAATCCATTAACCCGACAATTAAAGTTATTGGCGTACAGTCCGAAAACGTACACGGCATGGCGGCATCTTATCATGCAGGAGAAATAACCACTCACCGAACGACCGGCACCCTGGCGGATGGTTGTGATGTTTCTCGCCCGGGTAATTTAACGTATGAGATTGTTCGTGAATTAGTGGATGACATTGTCCTGGTCAGCGAAGATGAAATTCGTAACAGCATGATTGCATTAATTCAGCGCAATAAAGTCGTCACTGAAGGCGCTGGCGCACTGGCATGTGCCGCATTATTAAGCGGGAAATTAGATAGCTATATCCAGAACAGAAAAACGGTCAGCATTATTTCTGGCGGCAATATCGATCTTTCTCGTGTATCGCAAATTACGGGCTTAGTTGACGCTTAAACCCGGCTATTAATCTTTTCGTTGAGGATAGGATATGAGTACTACTGATAGCATTGTATCCAGCCAGACAAAACAGTCGTCCTGGCGTAAATCGGACACCACATGGACACTGGGACTATTTGGTACTGCCATCGGCGCCGGGGTGTTGTTCTTCCCTATTCGCGCAGGGTTTGGCGGGCTGATCCCGATTCTTTTGATGCTGGTGTTGGCCTACCCCATCGCGTTTTACTGCCACCGTGCGCTGGCGCGCCTGTGTCTTTCCGGTTCTAACCCTTCCGGCAACATCACAGAAACGGTAGAAGAGCACTTTGGTAAAACAGGCGGCGTGGTCATCACGTTCCTGTACTTCTTCGCTATCTGTCCGCTGCTGTGGATTTATGGCGTAACCATTACCAACACCTTTATGACCTTCTGGGAAAACCAGTTGCAGATGCCGGCGCTTAACCGTGGCTTTGTGGCGCTGTTCCTGCTGCTGCTGATGGCTTTCGTTATCTGGTTTGGTAAAGACCTGATGGTTAAAGTGATGAGCTACCTGGTATGGCCGTTCATTGCCAGCCTGGTGCTGATCTCTCTGTCGCTGATCCCTTACTGGAACTCTGCGGTTATCGATCAGGTGGATCTCAGCAATATCGCGTTAACCGGGCATGACGGCATTCTGGTTACCGTGTGGCTGGGTATCTCCATCATGGTGTTCTCCTTTAACTTCTCGCCTATCGTCTCTTCTTTCGTGGTTTCCAAACGTGAAGAGTATGAGAAAGACTTTGGTCGTGAATTTACCGAGCGTAAATGTTCACAGATCATCTCCCGCGCCAGCATGCTGATGGTGGCCGTGGTGATGTTCTTCGCCTTCAGCTGCCTGTTCACGCTCTCTCCGGCCAACATGGCGGATGCGAAAGCGCAGAACATTCCGGTGCTCTCATATCTGGCGAACCACTTTGCGTCGCTGTCTGGCACTAAATCAACGTTTGCTACGGTTCTGGAGTACGGGGCTTCCATCATCGCACTGGTCGCTATCTTCAAATCATTCTTCGGTCACTATCTGGGCACGCTGGAAGGCCTGAACGGTCTGGTGCTGAAGTTTGGTTACAAAGGCGATAAAACCAAAGTTTCACTGGGCAAACTCAACACCATCAGCATGATCTTCATCATGGGTTCCACCTGGGTTGTGGCATACGCCAACCCGAACATCCTGGACCTGATTGAAGCAATGGGTGCGCCGATCATTGCCTCGCTGCTCTGCCTGTTGCCGATGTACGCCATCCGTAAAGCGCCGTCACTGGCGAAATACCGTGGTCGTCTGGATAACGTGTTTGTGACCGTGATTGGTCTGCTGACCATCCTGAATATCGTGTACAAACTGTTCTAATCCTTTAGCTCAGGATGAGCGGAGTAGTGAAATGAATGAATTTCCGGTAGTTCTGGTGATTAACTGTGGATCGTCTTCCATTAAGTTTTCAGTACTGGATGCAACCCATTGCGATGTGTTAATGGCAGGAATTGCGGACGGTATTAATTCTGAAGATGCGTTTTTATCCGTAAATGGAGGAGAGCCAGCTAAGCTGGCTCACCACAGCTACGAAGGCGCATTAAAGGCGATTGCGTTTGAACTGGAAAAACGTAATTTAATCGACAGCGTGGCCTTAATTGGCCACCGTATTGCCCACGGCGGAAATATCTTTACGGCATCAGCCATTATTACGGATGAAGTTATCGAGAATATCCGCCGGGTTTCTCCTTTAGCGCCGTTACATAATTACGCCAATTTAAGCGGAATTGAATCGGCGCAGCATCTTTTCCCGGGCGTACAGCAGGTGGCGGTATTTGATACCAGCTTCCATCAAACGATGGCGCCTGAAGCCTATTTGTACGGCTTGCCGTGGAAATATTTTGAGGAGTTGGGCGTCCGGCGCTATGGCTTTCATGGCACCTCGCACCGCTATGTCTCGCAGCGTGCGCATGACCTTCTTGCGCTACAGGAAGAGGACTCGGGTCTGGTTGTCGCGCATCTGGGCAATGGCGCTTCTATCTGTGCCGTTCGTAACGGTCAAAGCGTCGATACCTCTATGGGGATGACCCCGCTGGAAGGGCTGATGATGGGCACCCGCAGCGGCGATGTGGACTTCGGCGCGATGGCGTGGATTGCCAGCGAAACCAACCAGACGCTGGGCGATATGGAACGTGTGGTGAATAAAGAGTCTGGTTTGCTGGGGATTTCCGGTCTGTCATCAGACTTACGTGTACTGGAAAAAGCCTGGCATGAAGGGCATGAACGTGCGCAACTGGCGATTAAAACCTTTGTGCACCGTATTGCCCGCCACATTGCCGGGCATGCCGCATCGTTACACCGTCTGGACGGTATTATTTTTACCGGGGGGATTGGCGAAAACTCCGTGTTAATTCGCCGTCTGGTCATTGAACATTTGGCTGTTCTGGGCGTGAAATTAGATCACGAGATGAATAGCCTGCCTAATTCTCACGGTGAAAGAATTATCTCCAGCAAAGACACCAACGTTATTTGTGCCGTCATTCCAACGAATGAAGAAAAAATGATTGCCCTCGACGCTATTCATTTAGGCAAAGTTAACGCACCTGTGGAATTTGCATAATTTATTGTTGTTCTGTAGAGAGACTATTTTTCATGAAGGTAAATATCGATACCAGCGATATGCTGTATGCCGAAGCCTGGCTTGGCTTTAAAGGTACGGACTGGAAAGAAGAAATTAATGTCCGTGATTTTATTCAGCACAACTATACGCCCTATGAGGGAGATGAATCCTTCCTCGCGGAAGCCACGCCTGCGACTACCGCATTGTGGGAAAAAGTTATGGCGGGTATTCGTATTGAAAACTCGACGCATGCGCCAGTCGATTTCGATACCAACATTGCGACCACCATTACTGCCCATGACGCGGGTTATATTGAGCAGGAGCTGGAAAAAATCGTCGGTTTGCAAACCGATAAGCCACTCAAGCGCGCGCTGCATCCGTTTGGCGGCATCAACATGATCAAAAGCTCATTCCAGGCGTATGGTCGTGAAATGGATGCTGATTTTGAATATCAGTTTACCGAACTGCGTAAAACCCATAACCAGGGTGTATTCGACGCGTATTCGCCGGATATGCTGCGCTGCCGTAAATCCGGGGTGCTGACCGGCTTACCGGATGGCTACGGCCGTGGGCGCATTATCGGCGACTATCGCCGCGTTGCGCTGTACGGTATCCGTTATCTGGTGCGCGAGCGTGAATTGCAGTTTGCCGATCTCCAGTCAAATCTGGAGTGGGGGCAGAACCTTGAAGCGACGATTCGCCTGCGTGAAGAACTGGCCGAACACCGCCGTGCGCTGCTGCAAATGCAGGAAATGGCCGCCAAATACGGTTGCGATATCTCCCGTCCGGCGCGTAACGCGCAGGAAGCCGTCCAGTGGCTTTACTTCGCCTATCTGGCAGCGGTGAAATCGCAGAACGGCGGCGCAATGTCGCTGGGCCGTACCGCGTCGTTCCTCGACATCTACATTGAGCGAGACTTCAAAGCCGGGATCTTAACGGAAGAACAGGCGCAGGAACTGATCGACCACTTCATCATGAAGATCCGAATGGTGCGCTTCCTGCGCACGCCGGAATTTGACACGCTGTTCTCCGGCGACCCGATTTGGGCAACCGAAGTGATCGGCGGTATGGGGCTGGATGGCCGCACGCTGGTGACCAAAAACTCCTTCCGCTATCTGCATACCCTGCACACGATGGGGCCTGCGCCAGAGCCGAACCTGACCGTGCTGTGGTCAGAAGCGCTGCCGGTCGCTTTTAAAAAGTATGCGGCACAGGTGTCGATCGTCACTTCATCTTTGCAGTATGAAAATGACGATCTGATGCGCGCTGACTTTGACAGCGATGATTACGCCATTGCCTGCTGCGTCAGCCCAATGGTCATCGGTAAGCAGATGCAGTTCTTCGGCGCCCGCGCCAACCTCGCTAAAACGCTGCTGTATGCAATCAACGGCGGTGTGGATGAGAAGCTGAAAATCCAGGTTGGGCCGAAAACGGCGCCATTAATGGATGACGTGCTGGATTACGACACGGTGATGGAGAGCCTTGACCACTTCATGGACTGGCTGGCGGTGCAGTACATCAGCGCGCTGAATATCATCCACTACATGCACGACAAGTACAGCTACGAAGCGTCGCTGATGGCGCTGCACGATCGTGACGTTTATCGCACGATGGCATGCGGCATCGCGGGGCTGTCCGTGGCGGCGGATTCGCTGTCCGCCATCAAGTACGCGAAGGTGAAACCGGTGCGCGACCATAACGGGCTGGCAGTCGATTTTGTCATCGAAGGCGAATATCCGCAGTACGGCAACAACGACGAGCGCGTGGACAGCATTGCCTGCGATCTGGTTGAACGCTTTATGAAGAAAATTAAAGTGTTGCCAACCTACCGCAACGCGGTGCCGACGCAGTCCATTCTGACCATCACCTCGAACGTGGTGTACGGCCAGAAAACCGGGAACACGCCGGATGGACGTCGTGGCGGTACGCCGTTCGCGCCGGGTGCGAACCCGATGCACGGCCGTGACCGTAAAGGCGCTGTCGCTTCGCTGACTTCCGTCGCGAAACTGCCGTTCACCTATGCCAAAGACGGGATTTCCTACACCTTCTCCATTGTGCCTGCGGCGTTGGGCAAAGATGACGGCGTGCGGAAAACCAATCTGGTCGGCCTGCTGGACGGATACTTCCATCATGAAGCGCATGTGGAAGGCGGTCAGCACCTGAACGTCAACGTGATGAACCGTGAAATGCTGCTGGACGCCATCGAGCACCCGGAAAGCTATCCGAACCTGACGATCCGCGTGTCCGGCTACGCCGTGCGCTTTAATGCGCTCACCCGCGAGCAACAGCAGGATGTGATTTCACGTACCTTTACCCAGGCGATATAACGCCGGAGGCGCTATGAGAAAGATTATTGCCACCCAACATGCACCGGGGGCCATCGGCCCCTACGTACAGGGTGTGGATTTGGGCAGTATGGTGCTGACCTCAGGTCAGATCCCGGTATGCCCGCAAACGGGCGAGGTCGCGGAAAATGTCGTCGATCAGGCGCGTCAGAGCCTGGAAAACGTCAAAGCGATCGTGGAAGCTGCGGGCCTGAAAGTGGGCGATATCGTGAAGACCACCGTGTTCATTACCGATCTGAACGATTTCACCACCATCAACGAGGTGTATCAGCAGTTCTTTGATGAGCATCAGGCGACTTACCCTACGCGCAGCTGTGTGCAGGTCGCCCGTTTGCCGAAGGATGTGAAGCTGGAGATTGAGGCTATCGCGGTGCGTGGCGATACGCTGTAACCCCCTGCGGGGCGATCTTCAGGATCGCCCCGATCCCAAAAACGAGTGTGAAACTATTTGATGTCTGGTCTCCACTGAACGGCAATCCGAGGTTCTGGATATGATTAGCGCATTCGATATTTTTAAGATTGGCATTGGACCTTCCAGCTCCCATACCGTAGGGCCGATGAATGCAGGAAAATGTTTTATCGATCAACTGACCAGCAAGGGTGATTTACTTCGCACGACGCGTATTACGGTTGATCTGTATGGATCGTTATCGCTGACCGGGAAAGGTCATGCGACGGATACCGCCATCATGATGGGGCTGGCAGGTAACAGCCCGCAAAACGTGAATATCGACGCGATTCCCACCTTTATTGAAGACGTAACACACAGCGGACGCCTGCCGGTGGCCGAGGGAGCGCACGTTGTTGATTTCCCGGTAGCAGACAGCATTCTCTTTCACGCCGAAACGCTACCGCGCCATGAAAACGGGATGCGTATTACGGCATGGAACGGGCAAGAGACGCTGTTGAGCAAAACCTATTACTCCATCGGCGGCGGGTTTATCGTCGAAGAGGAGCGTTTCGGGCAGGCGCATGATGTCGAAACGCCTGTGCCTTATGATTTTCACTCGGCCAGCGAACTGCTGAAACTGTGTGAGCGAAACGGGCTTTCGGTCTCTGGCCTGATGATGCAAAACGAGCTGGCGCTGCGCAGCAAAGAGGAGATTGACGCCGGATTCGCGCGCATCTGGGATGTGATGTTCGCCGGGATTGAACGCGGTATGAACACCGAGGGCGTACTGCCGGGGCCGCTGAATGTGCCGCGTCGTGCCGTTGCGTTAAGGCGTCTGCTGGTCTCCAGCGACAGCCTCTCCAGCGACCCGATGAACGTTATCGACTGGATCAACATGTTTGCGCTGGCCGTCAGCGAAGAGAACGCGGCAGGAGGACGGGTCGTAACGGCGCCAACTAACGGCGCATGCGGCATTATTCCTGCTGTACTGGCCTATTATGATAAGTTCCGCCGTCCGGTGAATGCCAACTCGATTGCCCGCTATCTGCTGGCTGCGGGCGCGATTGGCGCGCTGTATAAGATGAATGCGTCTATCTCCGGTGCGGAAGTGGGCTGTCAGGGTGAAGTTGGCGTCGCCTGCTCGATGGCGGCGGCAGGGCTGACGGAACTGCTGGGCGGTAGTCCATCGCAGGTTTGCATTGCGGCGGAAATCGCGATGGAGCACAACCTGGGATTGACCTGCGATCCGGTGGCCGGGCAGGTGCAAATTCCTTGCATTGAACGTAACGCGATTAATGCGGTAAAAGCGGTGAATGCGGCGCGAATGGCGCTGCGGCGGACGTCTGAGCCACGGGTGTCGCTCGATAAAGTGATCGAGACGATGTATGAAACCGGCAAGGATATGAACGATAAGTACCGCGAGACTTCGCGCGGTGGGCTGGCGATTAAGGTCGTTTGTACCTGAGGTGAATAGCCGTGCCTGATGGCGCTGCGCTTATCAGGCCTACGGTTTACGTACGTTTGCAGGCCGGAGAAGGCGCAAGCGCCGCCATCCGGCAATGAACTAATCAACATGGCATGATAAAAAAGGTGCACTTTAGTGCACCTTTTTTGTTGTGATCTGCTTCAAGAATAGAAATTTAATTCTTTATTTGGCCGTAAAAGAGAAAATATTTCTTAACTTTTAGAAATTACAGGGGTTTGTTTGTGAAGTTTTTCTCTGATCCTGCGCGTATGATTTCCTCACTACTCCAATAACTCGCCTGCGCACGATGTACCGCGTATCGCCTTGATGCGGCACGGAAAAATAATAAAAAACTCTACCTACATATTAAGCGAGAACGTAATGGAAACGGCAACGAATAACAGCGTAATACTCGACGTATCAGCTCCGGCGCGCCGGGCAGGGATGACCGAAAGCGAATGGCGCGAAGCCATTAAATTCGACAGCACCGACACGGGCTGGGTCATCATGAGTATTGGTATGGCGATCGGCGCGGGGATTGTTTTTCTCCCGGTGCAGGTCGGTTTAATGGGGCTGTGGGTCTTTTTACTCTCCTCTATTATCGGCTATCCCGCGATGTATCTGTTCCAGCGCCTGTTCATCAACACGCTGGCGGAGTCCCCGGAATGTAAAGACTACCCGAGCGTCATCAGCGGCTATCTGGGGAAAAACTGGGGCATCCTGTTAGGCGCACTCTACTTTGTGATGCTGGTGATCTGGATGTTTGTCTACTCCACCGCCATCACTAACGACAGCGCCTCTTATCTGCACACCTTTGGCGTCACGGAAGGTTTGCTCTCCGACAGCCCGTTTTATGGACTGGTGCTGATTTGCATTCTGGTGGCGATCTCGTCACGCGGCGAGCAGCTTCTGTTCAAGATTTCGACCGGCATGGTGCTGACTAAACTGCTGGTGGTCGCGGCACTCGGCGTCTCAATGATCGGGATGTGGCATTTGTACAACATTGGCGCGCTGCCGCCGATGGCGCTGTTGATTAAAAACGCCATCATCACCTTGCCGTTTACGCTGACCTCTATCCTGTTTATCCAGACCTTGAGTCCGATGGTGATCTCTTATCGTTCACGCGAAAAATCCATTGAGGTCGCACGGCATAAAGCGCTGCGCGCCATGAACATCGCGTTCGGCATTCTGTTTGTTACCGTCTTTTTCTACGCGGTCTCTTTCACCCTGGCGATGGGGCATGACGAAGCGGTCAAAGCCTACGAGCAGAACATCTCTGCACTGGCGATCGCCGCGCAGTTTATTAGCGGCGCGGGTGCGGGCTGGGTGAAAGTGGTCAGTGTGATCCTGAATATCTTTGCCGTTATGACCGCGTTCTTCGGCGTTTACTTAGGCTTTCGCGAAGCGACTCAGGGAATTGTGATGAACCTGCTGCGCCGCAGAATGCCTGTCGAGAAGATTAACGAACGCTTCGTGCAGCGCGGCATTATGGTTTTCGCCATCTTACTGGCCTGGAGCGCCATTGTGCTGAATGCGCCGGTGCTGAGTTTCACCTCTATCTGTAGCCCGATCTTCGGCATGGTGGGATGTTTGATCTCGGCCTGGCTGGTCTACAAAGTTCCTGCACTGCACAAATACAAGGGCGCGTCCCTGTATCTGATTATCGTCACGGGTTTGCTGCTGTGCGTTTCTCCGTTCCTGGCATTTGCTTGATCTTCCTGAAAGTAAGGTTGTTGTTATGTTTGAGTCTACAGAAAATCCGTTATGGCAGCGTTTTATCCTCGCAGTACAGGAAGAGGTAAAACCGGCACTGGGATGTACGGAACCTGTCTCTCTGGCGCTGGCGGCGGCGGTTGCCGCGGCTGAACTTGACGGCGAAGTTGAACGCGTTGACGCGTGGGTCTCGCCGAACCTGATGAAGAATGGCCTGGGCGTCACCGTACCGGGCACCGGGATGGTTGGGCTTCCCATTGCGGCAGCGCTGGGGGCGCTTGGCGGCGATGCCAGCGCGGGGCTGGAAGTGTTGAAAAACGCCTCTTCGGGGGCGATTGCGGATGCGAAAGCGATGCTGGCTGCCGGGAAGGTGTCGGTGATGTTGCAGGAGCCATGCGACGACATCCTCTTCTCACGCGCTAAAGTGTACAGCGGCGATGCGTGGGCCTGCGTAACGATCGTCGGCGGGCACACCAATATCGTGCGCATTGAAACTCACACTGGGGTGATCTTTACGCAGACCGAAAGCGTGCAGGGGGAGGCGCAAGAATCGCCGCTGTCGGTCTTATCAAAGACCTCGCTGGAAGAGATTCTGGCGTTTGTGAATGCGGTGCCGTTTGTGTCAATCCGCTTTATTCTGGAGGCCGCCAGACTGAACGGCGCGCTGTCGCAGGAAGGATTGCGCGGCACCTGGGGGCTGCATATCGGGGCGACGTTGCAAAAGCAGTGCGCACGCGGTCTGCTGGCGGACGATCTGTCAACGGCGATCCTGATTCGCACCAGCGCAGCCTCGGATGCGCGGATGGGCGGCGCGACGCTGCCAGCCATGAGTAACTCCGGCTCCGGCAATCAGGGGATCACCGCGACGGTTCCCGTAATGGTGGTGGCGGAGCATGTGGGAGCGGATGACGAACGTCTGGCGCGCGCCCTGATGCTCTCGCACCTGAGCGCGATCTACATTCACCATCAGCTTCCGCGCCTGTCAGCGCTCTGTGCGGCGACCACGGCGGCAATGGGGGCGGCGGCAGGAATGGCGTGGCTGATGGATGGCCGCTATAACACTATTGCGATGGCGATCAGCAGTATGATCGGCGATGTGAGCGGGATGATATGCGACGGCGCATCGAATAGCTGTGCGATGAAGGTATCGACCAGCGCGTCTGCGGCCTGGAAAGCGGTGTTAATGGCGCTGGATGATACGGCGGTAACCGGCAACGAAGGGATTGTGGCGCATAACGTCGAGCAATCTATTTCGAATTTGTGCGCGTTGGCCTGTCATGCAATGCAGCAAACCGACCGTCAGGTTATCGAAATTATGGCCAGTAAGGCGCATTAACCCTGTGGCGCGGGTTTGCCTGATGGCGCTGCGCTTATCAGGCCTACGGCAACTTGTGTTCGTAGGCCTGATAAGGCGTTTACGCCGCCATCCGGCATTGCGTTTATCGGAAATCAGAAGCCGCCTTTTCAGGCGGCTTCATCTTCTTCCGCTAACCGGATCTCTGCATCCGCGACGATAGCTTCCAGTTCGGTTAGCATCTCCTCGTAGCCAAATTTCCCGGGCGCGTTTGCCGCATCCTGTGCTGCGGGTTGGGTTACGGATTGATGCTTTTTAGCCGATTTTTTGCTCACAGTCATAACTCCCTTATTTTTTCTGACTACACAGGCAAATCTATCAGTAAAGCGCGCAATGGCGTGTCGGCAACTAACGTTATGTTAGCTTCATCACGAATAAATGCGCCGTCGCCGCAGGTAAGCGCTTCTCGCTCCTCGTTATGCGTGACCGCATGAAACGTACCGTGAATCGACTGCAAATAGGCGCGTGGGCCATGCAGTTGAAAGCTCAGCGACTCGCCTTTTTTCAGCTCAATATGGTGCACCCAGACCTGCTGGCGTAATTGCAGGCTGTCCTGTTCTCCATCCGGGGAGGCGAGGAGTTGCTGTTTGCTCGCGGTTAGCGTGGTTTTCTGTACCAACGGGTTTTCCCGCTCAGGACAGGCGTCCAGCCATAGCTGCATCCTGGTAAGCGACTTATCTTTACTGAGGTTATGCTCGCTATAGCTAATGCCCGGCTGCGTGGTGAGCAGCAGGGCTTCGCCCGCTTTCGCCTGGACGTGATTGCCTTCGCTGTCGCGATATTCCGCTTCGCCTTCCAGAATCAGGTTTAAAATATCCACCTTCGGGTAGGTGCGCGGCTGGAAGGAGGCGCCCGGCGCCAGCACTTCCTGGTTGAGTACGCGCAGGGAGGCATAGCCCAGCAGTTTAGGGTCGAAGTAGTGTCCAAAGGAGAAGGTATAACGGGCCTGCAACCATCCGTAGTCTGCCTGTCCGCACTGTTTGGCTGTTCGGGTAGTAATCATAATTCTTGACCTCTCTTTACTTCCTTTTATGTTAAGGGGCTGGACGCTGCATTGTTAGCCAGATATTCTGCCCGGTATGTTCAAATTTCCTGAATGAGAACGATATGGCCAAAGAAAGGGCGTTAACACTGGAAGCGTTACGCGTCATGGACGCAATAGATCGACGCGGGAGCTTCGCGGCGGCGGCAGATGAGTTAGGTCGCGTACCATCCGCGCTCAGCTACACCATGCAAAAACTGGAAGAAGAGCTGGATGTGGTGTTGTTTGACCGCTCCGGCCATCGGACAAAATTCACCAATGTAGGGCGTATGCTGCTGGAACGCGGGCGCGTATTGCTGGAAGCGGCAGACAAGCTGACCACCGATGCCGAAGCGCTGGCGCGCGGCTGGGAAACGCACCTGACGCTGGTGACAGAAGCGCTGGTGCCGACCTCAGCCTTCTTCCCGCTGATTGACCGACTGGCCGCGAAAGCCAACACCCAGCTTTCGGTGATCACGGAAGTGCTGGCGGGCGCCTGGGAACGTCTGGAGCAGGGGCGGGCCGATATTGTGATTGCACCGGATATGCATTTCCGCTCGTCGTCAGAAATTAACTCCCGCAAGCTGTATACGCTGATGAACGTCTACGTGGCGGCGCCGGACCATCCGATTCACCAAGAACCGGAGCCGCTGTCTGAAGTGACCCGCGTGAAATATCGTGGTGTGGCGGTGGCGGATACCGCCCGCGAGCGACCGGTATTGACCGTGCAACTGCTGGACAAACAGCCGCGCCTGACGGTGAGTACCATTGAAGACAAACGTCAGGCCTTGCTGGCCGGGCTGGGCGTCGCGACCATGCCGTATCCGCTGGTCGAACAGGATATTGCACAAGGAAGACTGCGGGTCGTCAGCCCGGAATCGACCAGCGAAATTGATATTATTATGGCCTGGCGACGCGACAGTATGGGCGAGGCGAAAGCCTGGTGCCTGCGGGAAATCCCGAAACTGTTTGCCAGCAGATAAGAGCGCAAGCCCGGTTTAGCCGGATGGCGGTGCAGGCGCTCGCGTAGGCCTGATAAGCGCAGCGCCATCAGGCATCTTTCAGGGCAGAATTTTAGGGTCCTGCCCGAAGCGGTTTTCGCCTGGCGTACCGTTCTGGCAGTTAAAGAGGATGATGACCAGCCAGCCAATAACAGGGATGAGGAGCAGCAACAGCCACCATGCGGAACGATCGGTATCATGCAACCGACGGAACTGTACTGCCCACCACGGTAAGAAAATCAGAATGCCATAAATGGTTGTCAGCACGCCTTCGCCCCCGGCGCGTTGCCAGCCGAACATCTTGTCCAGCACGCCCAGCACGAACGTAAAAATGACGTTGACCAGAATAAACATCCAGTACTCTTTACGACGCGCGCGGCCGCCAAAGCCGATATAGTTCTTCAATACTTTTAAATACCAGTCCATTTTCGCCTCAACATACGGTCAATCACTTGTTTTTAAATAAGAATAGCCGTGAATGGAATGGTGGTAAATATTCGAATGATTAATGTGTTTAATGCACCGGGCGGGTAAGGTGAGTCAGCGCCGCCATCAGGCTGTTTTCTGGTGGCGGCGTAAAGGGATTATCCCGCTTTTGCAAAGCGGACGTCGCGTCCGTGAGGCTCATTGAGATCCTGCAACGGGCCAATGGAGATAATCCCCGTCGGGTTGATGGTTTTGTGGCTACGGAAGTAGTGGTTACGGATATGGTCGAAGTTGACGGTTTCCGCAATGCCGGGCATCTGCCAGATATCGCGCAGGAAACCATAAAGGTTCAGGTAATCGCTGATGCGGTATTTGTCGCACTTGAAGTGCGTAACGTAAACCTGGTCAAAACGCACCAGCGTGGTCCACAGGCGAATGTCCGCCTCGGTTAACTGGTCGCCGGTCAGGTAACGGTGCTGCCCCAGGATTTGCTCCAGACGCGCCAGTGACTCGAACACTTTCTCTACGGCTTCATCATAGGCCTGCTGGCTGGTGGCGAACCCGGCTTTGTACACGCCGTTGTTGACGTTGTCATAAATCCAGCTATTGAGCTCGTCAATTTTTCCGCGCAGGGCCGTCGGGTAGTAATCCCCGGCTTTGGCGCCCAGCGCATCGAATGCGGTATTGAACATGCGAATGATTTCCGCCGATTCATTACTGACGATGGTGTGATTCTTTTTATCCCACAATACCGGTACGGTGACGCGACCGCTGTAGTGCGAATCGGCATGCAGGTAGAGTTGATACAGAAACTCGTGTTGATACAGCGTATCACCGGTTGCCGCCGGGAAATTATCATCAAACGTCCAGCCATTCTCCAGCATCAGCGGATTCACAACAGAAACAGAGATAAACGGTTCCAGCCCCTTGAGCTTACGCAGGATCAGCGTGCGATGCGCCCACGGGCAGGCAAGTGAAACATACAGGTGATAGCGATCTTTTTCGGCGGCAAAGCCCCCTTCGCCAGTCGGGCCCGGCGCGCCATCAGCGGTGAGCCAGTTACGGAAAGCCGATACAGAACGTTGAAATTTCCCCCCCGTAGACTTGGTGTCATACCAGGTGTCATGCCATACGCCGTCAATCAGTTGTCCCATTTTCTCTCTCCTCCAGATAGCAAAAACGAGGAGAATATCCCCTCGTTTTTTGATTCAGTATAGCGTGCTTACCACTTTTTATTCAGGACGCGGTCGATGCTGAATGCGCCCGGCCCTGTGATGGCCAGCAGCAGGAAACCGCCTGCGATGGTCAGGTTTTTCATGAACATCAGTGAGTTCACGCCTTCCGCAAAGTTGCTGTGGAAGATGAAAGCGGTCAGCAGGGTAAAGCCTGCGGTAAACAGCGCCGTTGTACGGGTCAGGAAACCGAACAGAATCGCCAGACCGCCGCCAAACTCAAGCAGGATAGTCAGCGGTAACAGGAACCCCGGAACCCCCATCGCTTCCATGTATTGTTGGGTACCCGCATAACCGGTGATTTTTCCCCAACCTGCGGTGATAAACAGAATGGGCATCAGAATGCGCGCTACCAGTACACCAACATCTTCTAATTTTTTCATTTTACTCTCCAGGGAACCACTCAGGCTGCTGATTTCATTTTTTGTGCAATCACGCGGAATGTCGCGTCGTTGCGGTTGATGGAGAGAATCATAAACGTGACATGTAACAATTGTTAGCAAGGAAAACTGTCAATAATTTTCAAAAATTTTGAGTGACAGGGCACAGATTGCCGGATGGCGGTGTAAACACCTTATTGGATCAACAGCAATACGTAGGCCCGATAAGCGTAGCGCCATCGGGCATTATGCCGGATGGCGAGGATGAGGGGGGCAGGAATCAGCCGCGTAGCTGCTGTTTTCGGATCGTGCTTTTGACCAGCCGCCAGGCGCTCCAGATGCCAAAACCGCGTTTTGCCCAGCGCACCAGCAGATTCGGGTGGCGAATTGTCCAGATAGCCATAACGCTGCTGCCGACCAGCGCCCAGGAACGCAGGCTGATCAGCGTGTTCCAGCCGCGATCCCAGCTGTCCGTCGCTTCCAGCCAGTCGCGACGACCGGCTGAAAGGTCCAGCCTTTGCTGCTGGATTTGGCTGAGCAGCAACGCCTTACGCTTTTGACGTTCGACTTTACTGCTCACGGCTTATCATCCTCCAGAATTTGCCGGTCGTTAGCCAGTTCATGACGCGTATGGCGTAACAGCGTTGACTGGCGGGCTTTGTGTAACGTCCAGAGTCCGCCGATCAGCGCCAGAACCAGCAACACAACGGTGGTGGCGATTATTGCATTGAGGCGATACTGGGGGTCAACCGCCCAGATGATAAGCACCATCAGGCTCATCAGACCGAACGCCGCGAAAAGCATGGTCAGCCCCAGCATCAGCAGAAGCTGAAAGAGATTCGCTTTTTCCTCTTCCAGTTCCACAACCGCCAGTCGCAGCCGGGTTTCTACCATCTCAACAAGGATAGTGACAATCCGCTGCCCGATGCCCAGAACGCTTTTGCCTGGCCCCTGCGCGTGATGAGAATCCGCCATAATTAACGACGCGTCAGCAGTACGCCCAGCACCACACCAACGGCTGCGCCAATGCCGACGCCCGTCCACGGGTTCTCGCGTACATAGTCGTCAGCGCGCGCTGCGGCTTCGCGGGTTTGTTTGGCAATCGCATCGCCGGTTTCGCCCAGACGGTTGCGGCTTTCTTTCAGCGCGCGCTCGGCTTTGCTACGAATCTTACTCAACTCTTCTTTCGACTTATCGCCAGAGGAGCTAAGCACCTCTTCGAGCGTATCAGCCAGGGATTTCAACTCAGCGCGCAGATGTTCCGTAGTGTTATCTTTCGACATAGTTTTCTCCAGGTGAGTGAGTCGTTAACGTTTGATTTGACTTAGTAGTCGCGTGCCTCAAGCTTTTTCAGGTCATCCTGAGCTTCAGCCAGCTTGCGTTCACGTTTCGCAATTTTATCCACATCGCCTTTTTGTTTTGCTTCGACCAGATCACGCTGACGTTCAGCAATCTCATCTTTTTGTTTTGCGATCTTTTTCTGATGGTCAGCACGCAGTTTACTGTCGGTGCAGTTTGCTCTGAGTTCGCTGAGCGCTTTATTCAAACCATTAATGCGGTTCTGGTTGTTGTGCTTTTCGGCGTAGCTAATTTCCTTCTGTATATCCTGCTCTTTTTCCTGACAGAGGGTATTGGCATAGCTGCCTGCACTGAGCGTGAAAAGGGTAATAGCGAAAGCGATGCGGTATTTCATTCTTGAACCTTCCATTGTGATTCGAACCCGTTACCGGGGGACGATGATCCAGGTCATAACACGGCGGACAATAAGTCCGCCTTATTAATCATAGTCAGTAAACGGCGAAATCACCAAAGTGGGTGATATGATTCGGATTCCTGGAAATTAACCGAAGCGATGTGGGTTATCCCGTAAGCGGGTCAACCACTGTACGGCCTGGCTGTCGCCGTTCTGTTGGGCGATGATATAGCCATGCGGCAACGTTCTGTCCAGCACGGCCTTAGCCGCCGCGCTTTGCGCGCTGGAGTCAAACGTAATAAGCAGCGCGTCATTTTGTGGCGTGATGCTTTTGAAGCGAATGCCGTTAGCGTCCAGATGATGCCAGATGGAAAAGCCGTCCGGCATACTGACGCCCTGATGGATGGCGCGAATGGCCAGCGTGGATTCCTGCTGGCGAATGGTCGACCAGACGAGAAAAAGCACGCTCATCAGCACGAGAAAAGAGGTTGTCCAGGCCAGTTGTCGAAGCGTTATGCGTGGTTTCACCATACTCTATCCCCGATTTCCGTATTTCTTTTTCCAGAGCACCACCAGCGAACCCGCCAGCCCAAAGACCAGCAGCACCACCGGCAGCAGCATCAGACATGACATCAGTTGGTCTTCATACTTCAGGAATACAGGCGTTTTGCCCAGCAAGTAACCCAGCGAGGTCAGGATCAGGACCCACAACAACCCGCTCATCCAGTTAAAGAATTGAAAGCGCGCGTTATTAAGACCGGACAGACCCGCGATAGTGGGTAACAAGGTACGAACGAAAGCGATAAAACGGCCAATTAACAGCGCGGACAGGCCATGTTTATGGAACAAATGATGGGCGCGCTGATGATAATGCGCGGGCAGATGCGACAGCCAGTTTTGTACAATACGCGTGTTGCCCAGCCATCGCCCCTGAATATAACTGACCCAGCAGCCCAGGCTGGCGGCCACGGTTAACAGCAGGAGCGTTTGCGGAAACCCCATTGCGCCTTTGGCGATAAGTACGCCGACCAGCACCAGCAAACTGTCACCAGGTAAAAAGGCGGCAGGAAGCAACCCATTTTCCAGGAACAAAATCATAAATAGTACGAAATAAAGCATGCCAATCATGGAAGGGTTGGCGAGTGTTTCAAAATCCTGAGCCCACAGGGCATTCAGTAATTGAGTCAGTAGTTCCATTCAGTATTCCTGGAGAATCGGTTAACGTCACGCCGGTTTTTTGAGTTTGCAATACCGCAACATTATTCATTTTCTACTTGGGTTGCGGACGGGCGCAAAATCGCGGCCTGAACCATTCCTTGTTAAGTTGTGAAGTAAGCAAGCACTAACACACAAAAATTCAAAATGCATCTAATTGTAACAAAGGTCGACGTAGTCCGTTATAGAAATCGCACGTCGTTAAAATATGATTTTGCTTATCACAAAGGTGGGTGGCGAGAGGATTTACACAGGCTGACACTTTATATCTTACGCTTACTGAGCGGCGTCGCAGACAGGCGCCTTGATGCGCCTGCCAGCGTAAGATTGTCTATTTTGCCCCGTTAGCGGCGGTGTCCAGATGAACAACGGGATTTTCAGCAAAAAGATAGCGGTCGGCGTTAAATTCGAAATCGTCGCTGGTTTCGTTAAACAGCATCTGTTTGGTGTTCTCCAGATGCTGCCACATTGCCAGTTTCGCGGCATGAGGATCTTTGCGAATCAGCGCCTTGAGAATATGGTCATGATCGTCGCACCAGTTATCGACGGTGCGTGAATCAATATGATCGTGCAGTTTTTTCCAGTACGGGTTATGTACGCGCTGAGTCCACATTTTTTCGACAATGGCGGCCAGCGCGGTATTTTGCGTCGCCAGCGCGACCTGCACATGGAACTGGAGATCCCATTCGGAGTCGCGGAAACATTTTTCGTTACGCGCTTTCTCCTGGATTTCCATCAACTTCATGATGTCCTGTTTCGTCACCTGCGTGGCGGCAAACTCGGCAATATTGCTTTCTATCAACTGGCGCGCCTGGAGAAGTTCGAACGGGCCATAATTGGCGAACTCAAGGTTTTCATCCGGGGCGACATAATATTTCGGTTGATTTGAAATGACGTGGATGCCGGAACCTTTGCGGACTTCTACGTAGCCTTCGACCTCCAGCATGATAATCGCTTCACGAACCACCGTACGGCTGACGTTTTTCTCATCGGCAATAAAGCGTTCGGCAGGGAGTTTATCGCCCACAAGGTAGACGCCCTGTTCGATGCGCTCTTTCAGGTCAGCAGCAAGTTGTTGATACAAACGTCGTGGTTCGGTGATTTCCATATGCGCTCCAGGCATAAGACGGCAGACTATATTTGTTATACCACTTTTGCGAGGCTGGCTCCACTTGTACCGTTGAAAAAGCCGCCTGTTTAACAGGCGGCTTTGGATGAGTAAACCTTGTTGGATGATGGCGCAGGTCAGGTCAACTTTGCGTTGCGGGGTGATTGACCTGCGACCCTGGCCCCGCCTCGCTGGCCGGTTTGTTTTGCAGCACCGTCCAGATAACCAGCGCGCCGAGCAGGTCGAACACCGCCAGTACCGCGAACAGCGGGCTGAAGCCGATGGTGTCAGCCAGCGCGCCGACCACCAGAGCAAACAATGTGCTCGCCAGCCAGGCGGACATCCCGGTCAGGCCATTCGCGGTTGCCACTTCATTACGGCCGAAGACGTCAGAAGAGAGCGTAATCAGCGCGCCGGACAGCGCCTGGTGAGCGAAACCGCCGATGCAAAGCAGCATGATGGCGATATACGGGCTGGTGAACAGGCCGATCATGCCTGGGCCAATCATCAGCAGCGCGCCCAGGGTAACGACCATTTTACGGGAGACGATCAGGTTTACGCCGAACCAGCGCTGGAACAGCGGCGGCAGATAACCGCCGATGATGCAGCCTAAGTCGGCAAACAGCATGGGCATCCAGGCAAACATGGCGATCTCTTTCAGGTTAAAGCCGTACACTTTAAACATGAACAGCGGGATCCAGGCGTTGAAGGTCCCCCATGCCGGTTCCGCCAGGAAACGTGGCAGGGCGATACCCCAGAACTGGCGGTTACGCAGGATCTGCGCGAGAGACATTTTCTTCGCAGTATTGTCTTTGTGCTGCGCTTCCTGACCGCCAATGATGTAGTCGCGTTCTGCATCCGTCAGCTTTTTCTGGTCGCGCGGGTGTTTATAGAACACCAGCCAGGCCATTGCCCAGATGAAGCTCAGCACGCCGGAAATAATAAACGCCATCTGCCAGCTATGCATCACGATAGCCCAGACGACCAGCGGAGGCGCAATCATCGCGCCGATGGAAGAGCCGACGTTAAAGTAGCCGACCGCAATAGAGCGTTCTTTTGCCGGGAACCATTCAGAGCTGGCTTTCAGGCCAGCCGGGATCATCGCGGCTTCAGCAGCGCCGACCGCGCCGCGCGCCAGCGCCAGGCCGCCCCAGCTTCCAGCCAGTGCGGTTGCGCCGCAGAATACGGCCCACAGAACGGCGAACATGGCGTAACCCACCTTCGTACCGAGAACATCCAGTACGTAACCGGCTACGGGTTGCATGACAGTGTAAGCAGCAGAATAGGCTGCGATGATATAGGAATACTGTTGTGTGGAGATGTGTAACTCTTCCATCAGCGTTGGCGCAGCCGCCGCCACAGTGTTACGCGTCAGATAGCCCAGCACGGTGCCTAATGTCACCAGTGCAATCATATACCAACGTAACCCTTTAATTTTACGCATGTAAAACCTCATCGTTTTGTTATTTCCGCAACAATCGCGGTTATCTTCCTGCGCTGAGCGGGGAAGTTATTGACGACGGGATAACCGAAAAAAAGCCGGTACGCCCCGAACGTTGCCATGAGTCATCGTGCTAATTCGGTTTCCGTACCGGTCAATTCGATGTCTTAACCATCGATAACTTTGCATTCCGTCGGCTTATGTATCGCGACGGCCAGAAAGATAACTTGTCATACAACTTCAAAAGGTGAGTGACATCACAAATGCAGGATTCTTAGTGTGGTCATTATTTCGATTTAGAAATACCAGCAATGGCGCGGCCTGGAGCGCTGTTTACTCTTTTAGGGGTAATTTATTTGTTGGTTTTTATTGATCCAACTCACGAAAATATCTTCAGTGTCTGGAAATTGGTGTGATAACTTTGACAGCATCAAAACATAAGCAATCTGACGCACTCGTTGAGAGGAAGACGATAATGACCCCGTTTATGACTGAAGATTTTCTGCTGGATACCGAGTTTGCCCGCCGTCTGTACCATGATTACGCAAAAGATCAGCCCATCTTCGACTATCATTGCCACCTGCCGCCGCAGCAGATCGCGGAAAACTACCGTTTTAACAACCTGTATGATATCTGGCTGAAAGGCGACCACTATAAATGGCGAGCGATGCGCACCAATGGCGTTGCTGAGCGTCTGTGTACGGGCGATGCGTCCGATCGTGAGAAGTTCGACGCCTGGGCCGCCACGGTGCCGCACACGATCGGCAACCCGTTATATCACTGGACGCACCTTGAACTGCGTCGCCCATTTGGTATTACAGGTAAGCTGCTGTCGCCTGCGACGGCAGATGAGATCTGGGATCGTTGCAATGAATTGCTGGCGCAGGATGCATTCTCCGCGCGGGGAATCATGCAGCAGATGAATGTAAAAATGGTCGGCACCACCGACGATCCTGTCGATTCGCTGGAGCACCACGCCACGGTCGCGAAAGACAGCACGTTCACCGTTAAAGTGCTGCCGAGCTGGCGCCCTGATAAAGCGTTCAACATTGAGCAGGCAACCTTTGGCGATTACATGACGAAGCTGGGCGAAGCATCGGATACCGATATTCGCCGCTTCACCGATCTGCAAGCCGCGCTGACTCAGCGTCTGGATCATTTTGCCGCCCACGGCTGTAAGGTTTCTGACCACGCGCTTGACGTCGTTATGTTTGCTGAAGCCAGCGACGCTGAACTGGACAGCATTCTGGCGCGCCGTCTGGCGGGCGAGACCCTGAGCGAGCATGAGGTCGCGCAGTTCAAAACGGCCGTACTGGTGTGGCTGGGCGCGGAATATGCGCGTCGCGGTTGGGTACAGCAGTACCACATCGGCGCGCTGCGTAATAACAACCAGCGCCAGTTCAAACTGCTGGGGCCGGATGTCGGCTTCGATTCCATCAACGATCGTCCGCTGGCGGAAGAGCTGTCAAAATTGCTGAGCAAGCAGAATGAAGAAAATCTGCTGCCGAAAACTATCCTGTACTGTCTGAACCCGCGTGATAACGAAGTGCTGGGCACCATGATCGGCAATTTCCAGGGCGAAGGGATGCCGGGCAAGATGCAGTTTGGTTCCGGCTGGTGGTTCAACGATCAGAAAGACGGGATGGAGCGTCAGATGACGCAACTGGCGCAGCTTGGCCTGCTGAGCCGCTTCGTCGGTATGCTGACCGACAGCCGCAGCTTCCTGTCTTATACCCGTCACGAATATTTCCGTCGCATCCTGTGCCAGATGATAGGCCGCTGGGTTAACGCGGGCGAAGCGCCGGCGGATATCCAGTTGCTGGGTGAAATGGTACGAAACATCTGCTTCAACAATGCGCGCGACTATTTCGCCATTGAACTGAACTAAGGTCTGGGGTTGATATGCAATACATCAGGATCCATACGCTGGATAACGTTGCGGTAGCGTTGGCCGATTTAACGCAGGGCGCTGAGGTCAGCGTCGATAACCATACCGTGACGCTACGCCAGGATGTCGTACGCGGTCATAAGTTTGCCTTACGCGATATTGCGCAGGGGGAGAACGTCATCAAATATGGCCTGCCTATCGGCCATACGTTGGTGGACGTCGCGGCGGGTGAGCATATTCATGCCCACAATACCCGGACTAACCTCAGCGATTTGGATGAGTACAGCTATCAACCCGATTTTCAGGCCCCTGAAGTACAACCGGCGGATCGCGATGTGCAGATTTACCGCCGTGCCAACGGAGACGTCGGCGTGCGCAATGAGCTGTGGATTCTGCCGACCGTCGGCTGTGTCAACGGCATTGCGCGGCAAATCCAGAACCGTTTCCTGAAAGAGACTTTTGATGCCGAAGGAACTGACGGCGTTTTCCTCTTCAGCCACACCTACGGCTGTTCTCAGCTTGGCGACGATCACATCAACACCCGCACCATGCTGCAAAACATGGTGCGTCACCCGAATGCGGGGGCGGTGCTGGTGATTGGACTGGGTTGCGAAAACAATCAGGTGGATGCCTTTCGCGAGACGCTGGGCGAGTTCGACCCTGAACGCGTTCATTTCATGACCTGCCAACAACAGGACGATGAAGTGGAGGCGGGCGTTGAGCATCTGCATCAGCTGTATAACGTGATGCGCCATGACAAACGCGTGCCGGGCAAACTGAGCGAACTTAAGTTTGGTCTGGAATGCGGCGGTTCAGATGGGCTGTCCGGTATTACCGCGAACCCGATGCTGGGTCGCTTCTCCGACTATGTTATCGCCAACGGCGGGACGACGGTGCTGACGGAAGTGCCGGAAATGTTCGGTGCAGAACAGCTGTTGATGAGTCATTGCCGCGATGAAGAGACGTTTGAAAAACTGGTGACAATGGTCAATGACTTCAAGCAATACTTTATCGCTCACGACCAGCCGATTTATGAGAATCCGTCGCCGGGTAACAAGGCGGGCGGGATTACGACGCTGGAAGACAAGTCTCTGGGGTGCACGCAGAAGGCGGGTTCCAGCCAGGTTGTGGATGTGCTGCGCTACGGTGAGCGCCTGAAAACGCGCGGTCTGAATCTGTTAAGCGCGCCAGGCAACGATGCGGTCGCCACCAGCGCGCTGGCGGGCGCGGGTTGCCACATGGTGCTGTTCAGTACCGGCCGCGGTACGCCATATGGCGGGTTTGTCCCGACGGTGAAGATCGCCACCAACAGCGAACTGGCGGCGAAGAAGAAGCACTGGATCGATTTTGACGCCGGGCAGTTGATTCACGGTAAGGCGATGCCGCAGTTGTTGAATGAATTTGTGGATACGATTGTGGCGTTTGCCAACGGCAAGCAGACCTGCAATGAGCGCAATGATTTCCGCGAGCTGGCGATTTTCAAAAGCGGCGTAACGCTGTAAAAAAAATGCCGGATGGCGACGTAAACGTCTTATCCGGCCTACGAGTGGGGCGTTGTAGGCCTGATAAGCATAGCGCCATCAGGCAATGAAAAATGCCGGATGGCGACGTAAACGTCTTATCCGGCCTAGGTGTGGGGCTGTTGTAGGCCTGATAAGCATAGCGCCATCAGGCAATGAAAAATGCCGGATGGCGACGTAAACGTCTTATCCGGCCTACGTGTGGGGCGTTGTAGGCCTGATAAGCGTAGCGCCATCAGGCAACGAAAAATGCCGGATGGCGACGTAAACGTCTTATCCGGCCTACGAGTGGGAGTCGTTGTAGGCCTGATAAGCGCAGCGCCATCAGGCTTGTGGTTATTTAGCTACGCAGCGCGCTTTTCGCTAAACGCGCGTCTTCCGCCTGACATACCGCGGCGGTAAACATAACGTCGGTAGAGGAGTTGATTGCGGTCTCGCAGGAGTCCTGCAACACGCCGATAATGAAGCCAACCGCAACCACCTGCATGGCGATTTCGTTCGGAATACCGAACATGTTGCACGCCAGCGGAATCAGCAACAGTGAACCGCCCGCCACGCCAGAAGCGCCGCATGCGCACAGCGATGCCACCACGCTTAGCAGCAGCGCCGTCGGCAGATCAACCGGAATACCCAGCGTATACACCGCCGCCAGCGTCAGCACGGTAATCGTGATTGCCGCACCGGCCATATTGACGGTTGCTCCCAGTGGGATGGAAACAGAATAGGTATCTCTGTCCAGATTCAGTTTTTCGCACAGCGACATATTCACCGGAATATTTGCAGCGGAGCTACGGGTAAAGAAGGCGGTCACGCCGCTTTCACGCAGGCAGGTGAGAACCAGCGGATACGGGTTGCGGCGGATCTGTAAAAAGACCAGCAGCGGGTTGATGACCAGCGCCACAATCGCCATACAGCCAATCAGCACCAGTAACAGTTGCGCATAGCCCCACAGCGCTGAGAAGCCCGTAGTGGCGAGCGTTGAGGCGACCAGGCCAAAGATACCGATCGGCGCGAAGCGAATCACCAGTTTCACAATAAAGGTGACGGCGTCGGACAGATCGTTCACCAGATTTTTGGTGGTTTGATTACTGTGGCGCAGCGCAAAGCCCAGGCCGATAGCCCACACCAGAATACCGATGTAGTTGGCGTTGATCAGCGCATGGATCGGGTTCGCAACGATGCTCATCAGCAGCCCGTGTATCACCTGGACAATGCCGCTCGGCGGCGTGATATCCGTGGCGCCAGTCGTCAGTTGCAGCGTGGACGGAAAGAGGAAGCTCACCACAACCGCCGTCAGCGCGGCTGAAAATGTGCCGAGCAGATACATCCACAAAATCGGGCGAATATTGGTTTTCTGACCGTGTTGATGGTTGGCGATAGACGCCATCACCAGCGTCAGTACCAGAACCGGCGCGACAGCTTTCAGCGCACCAACGAACAGGGTGCCCAGCAGACCCGTTGCCTCTGCGGCAGGTTTTGAAACTAAAGCCAGTAAAATTCCCAGTACAAGCCCAATTAAAATTTGTTTAACCAGGCTCCCTTGAACCAAACGCTGGAGTAGCCCCGATGAACGTTGCGTAGTCATTTCATGATCCTTTCAGTGTGATGTTGTTCATCCTTTGCACGCTCTATTGGCGCATCTTTCAGGATGTAACAAAGTGTTTGCCTGAGTGAGTATAAGGAAAGATGGGGATTGGGAAAGCGTAAAATGCTGGAATTTACGTACTACGTCATATTTTTTAACTAAACATTTACATGTTATCGGGTAGTGCTGCGTGTACTCAACCCACGACCGTGGTTTTTGTAAGCCCGGCAGACATGGCGCTGCCGGGCAGGATCTTACTGTAGCTGCTGCTTTTTATCGTTCTGGCGATTTACCCACGCGTTAACAATCAGCGTGATCACCAGAATACTGAACACCACGCCCAGCGAGATGGCGATCGGAATATGGTAGAAATCGACGATCAGCATCTTAATACCGATAAAGACCAGAATGACGGCCAGACCATATTTGAGCATCGAGAAACGCTCCGCTACCCCTGCCAGCAGGAAGTACATGGCGCGCAGACCCAGGATCGCAAACAGGTTGGAGGTCAGGACGATGAACGGGTCGGTAGTCACGGCAAAGATGGCCGGAATGCTATCGACGGCGAAAATCACATCGCTCAGTTCCACCAGAATCAGGACCAGCATCAGCGGCGTCACGAACAGCAAGCCATTCTTACGCACAAAGAAATGCTCGTTTTCGATGGTGTCGGTCATGCGAAGGTGGCTACGCAGCCAGCGAACCAGCGGTTTGTCGCCGATGCCGGATTCGTCCTCTTTCACCAGCGCCATCTTCACGCCCGTAAACAGCAGGAAAGCGCCGAACAGGTACAGTATCCAGTCGAACTGGGCGATCAGCCAGCTACCGGCGAAAATCATAATCGTACGCAGAACAATGGCGCCAAGTACGCCATACACCAGAACCCGGCGTTGCAGGGCAGGCGGAACAGAGAAGTAGCTGAACAGCATCAGCCAGACAAAGACGTTATCAACGGCCAGCGATTTTTCGATCAGATAACCGGTGAGAAACGCCAGCGCCTGCGGATCGGCCACCGCCCGACCCTGGGTCTCCGCCAGATACCACCAGAAGGCGGCGTTGAACAGCAATGAAAGTGTCACCCAGACCAGAGACCAGGCCGCCGCCTGCTTCATGGACATCGTATGTACGCCACGACGCCCCTGCAACAGAAGGTCGATAGCCAGCATAATCACCACAACGACAGCGAATCCGCCCCATAACAACGGTGTGCCGACAGTATTCATAGAATTTCCTTACACATAAAAAAAACGGCCAACGTCGAAAGACGTCAGCCGCTGCTTTTTATATGCATAGACCTCGCCTTCCGGCAAGGTCTCACTTACAACAAGAAAGTGATATGTACTCACTCCACGGGTGATGGCGAATCGGCTTCGTCATCAATCAAAGACATGAAGGCACATCACTTTCTTATTGCCCGGCGACCGGATGTGGTTTTTCACACATCGTAATGACGATCGACCGACAATGAAGTTACTCCCCTTTGCACGTAACAAAATATGACAGGCCATACGATCAGTCAATGGCCTGTTACATCTGTTTTACATTGTTTTACGCTGTGGCGTCATCAGCGGGGAAGACGACGCCCGTCTGCCGACGAATCTCCGTGAGCAGTTTGGCCGTGATACGGCTGACGGTCAGCTCGGGATGGTTCACCTCGTTGGTCTCGACGAGGTGTGCAAAGCGTTCCGCCTCATACAGCATCGTATTGATATGCTGAGGAACGGATAAATCCTGCGTTTTTCCGCCGCGCGGAATGAAGCACACTTTCTGACATTCCGAAATTTTCTCGATGACCAGAGAACCGGCTTCGCCCTGGATTTCGCTGGGCAGTACGGAATCACTCACTTTGGAATGCTGTAGGGTGACGCTGAAGTCGCCGTAATCCAGCACCGCCACGCCATGCGCATCGACACCGCTTTCCAGCAGACTGGCGGACGCCTGAACGTTTTGCGGTTCTCCCCAGAGCGCAACCGCTGACGCCAGACAGTAAAAACCGATATCCATAATGGAGCCATTCGAGAAGGCCGGATTAAAGGTATTGGGGTTTTCGCCGTCCAGATAGCGCTGGTAGCGCGAAGAATACTGGCAGTAGTTGATAAGGGCTTTGCGCATTCTTCCTGCTTTCGGCAGCGACTGCTGTAGCAACTGAAAATTAGGCAGACTGGCGGTTTTAAAGGCTTCGAACAGGACGACCTGATTTTCACGCGCGCACGCAATGGCGGCGTCGACTTCGGCCAGATTCGAGGCCAGCGGCTTCTCGCAGATCACATGCTTTTTGTGGCTTAAAAAGAGCTGAGTCTGGGGGAAATGCAGCGAGTTCGGGCTGGCGATATACACCGCATCAATGGCGTCGCTTTGCGCCATTGCTTCAAGCGAAGTGAATAAATGCTCGACGGGATAATCATTGGCGAAGGTTTGCGCCTGTTCGAGGCGACGGGAATAGACTGCGGTTAACTTATATTTGCCGGTTTCATGGGCGGCATCGACAAACTGGCGGGTGATCCAGTTTGTGCCAATAACAGCGAAACGTATCATAAACGCCTTCAGGCTCCATAAAGGGATTCTTTCGTCAATTTAGCATGCCTTTATGACAAAGCCAGTGCGCTACTGCTCAGATTGCTTTAACGAAAGATGCGTTAACCACAGGCGGGTATCAAACTCAAGCTGGTGATACTGCGGCTCCATATGACAGCACAGTTGATAAAACGCTTTGTTGTGCTCTTTCTCTTTCAGATGCGCCAGTTCGTGAACCACGATCATTCGCAGAAAAGGTTCCGGCGCATTGCGAAACACGGTAGCGACGCGGATCGCGGCTTTCGCCTTCAGCTTGCCGCCCTGTACGCGCGAAACGGCGGTATGCAGCCCCAGCGCATTTTTCAGCACATGGATCTTGTTGTCATACATCACTTTGTTGATCGGCGGGGCGTTACGCAGAAACTGGCTTTTCAGATCCTGGGTATACTGCCAGAGCGCTTTATCGGTCGCAAAATCATGCGTTCCCGGGTAGCGTTTTTCCAGCACTGCGCCCAGACGCTGTTCAGCAATGAGCGTGCGTACCTGAGACAGTAAATTCTCCGGGTAGCCGTGGAGATAAGTAAGTTGACCCATCAAAGCCCCAAATTAAATCTAAAAAAAGAGTATACTCACGCACCCTTTCAGGGATAACAGCGAAATTTTACCATTCAGGAGGGCCGATGAGCCACGTAGACAACGGTTTCCGTTCACTGACACTGAAACGTTTCCCGGAAACGGATGACGTTAACCCACTTCAGGCGTGGGAAGCGGCGGATGAATATCTGCTGCAACAGTTAGACGACACGGAAATCAGCGGCCCGCTGCTGATCCTGAATGATGCCTTTGGCGCATTAAGCTGCGCGCTGGCTGAGCATACACCATACAGCATCGGCGACTCGTATTTAAGCGAGCTGGCGACGCGCGAAAATTTACGCCACAACGATATCGCCGAATCCAGCGTGAAGTTTCTCGACAGCACTGCCGCGTACCCGCCGGCGCCGGGCGTCGTGTTGATTAAGGTGCCGAAAACGCTGGCGCTGCTGGAGCAACAATTGCGCGCGTTGCGCCAGGTCGTGACTCCGCAAACCCGTATTATTGCGGGAGCAAAGGCGCGTGACATTCATACCTCCACGCTGGAACTGTTCGAAAAAGTGCTCGGCCCCACGACCACGACGCTGGCCTGGAAAAAGGCGCGCCTGATCAACTGTACCTTCAGTAAGCCTGAACTGGCGGATGCGCCGCAGACGCTGAGCTGGAAACTGGACGGCACCGACTGGACTATCCACAATCATGCGAACGTTTTCTCGCGTACCGGCCTGGATATCGGCGCGCGCTTCTTTATGCAGCATTTACCGGAAAATCTGGAAGGGGAGATCGTCGATCTCGGCTGCGGCAATGGCGTGATTGGCCTGACGCTGCTGGCGAAGAACCCTCAGGCGAGCGTCGTGTTTGTCGATGAATCGCCGATGGCGGTCGCGTCCAGCCGTTTGAATGTGGAAACCAACATGCCGGAAGCGTTGGATCGCTGCGAGTTTATGATTAACAACGCTTTGTCCGGCGTGGAACCTTTCCGCTTTAACGCCGTGCTGTGCAACCCGCCGTTCCATCAGAAACATGCGCTGACGGATAACGTTGCCTGGGAAATGTTCCACCATGCGCGCCGTTGCCTGAAGATCAACGGTGAGCTGTACATTGTGGCGAACCGTCACCTGGATTATTTCCACAAGCTGAAGAAGATTTTCGGTAACTGCACCACCATCGCCACCAATAACAAATTCGTGGTGTTGAAAGCGGTCAAAACCGGTCGCCGCCGCTAATAGCGTGTGCCGGATGACGGCTAACGCCTTATCCGGCCTACAACGTGCTACCCCGTAGGCCTGATAAGCGTAGCGCCATCAGGCAATGCCCTTAAATCGCCAGCGCTAATTTTGTTCCCTGCGCAATTGCCCGCCGCGCATCCAGCTCCATCGCCACGTCGCATCCGCCAATCAGGTGTACCGTTTTCCCTGACGCGCGCAGCGGCTCCGCCAGTTCGCGCCGTGGCTCCTGCCCCGCGCAGATCACGACATGATCGACGTTCAGAAGCTGCGGTTCGCCGTTGATCAATACGTGCAATCCGTCATCGTCGATCTTCTGATAACTGACTGCCGGGATCATTTTTACGCCGCGGGACAACAGCGTTGCGCGATGGATCCAGCCGGTGGTTTTCCCCAGCCCCTGACCGGGTTTACTGGCTTTACGCTGTAGCATCACAATCTGACGTGGGCTGCGAGACAGATGCGGCCCTTCCGGGCGTAACCCGCCGGGCTGTTGCAGGCTGGTGTCGATCCCCCATTCCACGCAGAACTCGGCAATGCTCTGGCTGCTGGGATCGCCTGGCTGGCTGAGGTACATCGCGGTATCAAAACCAATCCCGCCGCAGCCGATAATCGCGACACGTTTCCCGACGGGAGTTTTATCGCGCAGCACCTCAAGATAGGTCAGCACTTTCGGGTGATCGATGCCCTCGATCGACGGTTTACGCGGCTCGATCCCGCAAGCGAGGATCGCTTCATCAAACGGTTGCAGATCGTCTGCGGTGACAAACCGGTTGAGCTTCAGCGTCACGCCGGTCACTTCGATCATCCGACGGTAATAGCGCAGCGTTTCATAAAATTCTTCTTTGCCGGGGATCTGTTTAGCGATGTTGAACTGCCCGCCGATCTCGGCCAGGGCATCAAACAGCGTAACGTCGTGCCCGCGCGCCGCTGCGTTAATGGCAAATGCGAGACCCGCCGGGCCTGCGCCGACGACGGCCAGGCTTTTCTTATGTTCAGCCGGAACTATCGGCATTTTGGTTTCGTGGCAGGCGCGTGGATTCACCAGGCAAGAGGTGACTTTACCCACGAAGATCTGATCCAGACAGGCCTGGTTGCAGCCGATACAGGTGTTGATCTCATCCGCCCGCCCTGATTGCGCTTTCGACAGCAGCTCGGCATCCGCCAGGAACGGGCGCGCCATCGACACCATATCCGCATCGCCGCGCGCCAGAATATCGTCCGCTACTTGCGGATCGTTGATCCGGTTGGTCGTGACTAGCGGAACGGTGACGTGGCCTTTCAGTTTGCGCGTCACCCAGCTAAAGGCGCCGCGCGGAACCGGCGTAGCGATCGTCGGGATACGCGCTTCGTGCCAGCCAATACCGGTGTTGATGATCGTCGCGCCAGCCGCTTCAATGGCCTGCGCCAGCTGTACGGTTTCGTCGAACGTCCCGCCGTTTTCCACCAGGTCGAGCATCGACAGACGGTAGATAATGATAAAATCGCTGCCCACGCGCTGGCGTACCGCCCGCACCACTTCCACCGCGAAACGCATACGCCTGGCGTAATCGCCGCCCCATTCATCGTCACGCTGGTTCGTGCGCACGGTAAGAAATTCGTTGATCAGATAGCCTTCCGAACCCATCACCTCGACGCCGTCGTAACCCGCTTCCCGCGCCAGCTGGGCGCAGTGGGCGAAATCGTCAATCAGTTGCAGGATTTCATCGTGCGTGAGTTCGTGCGGCGTAAAACGGTTGATGGGCGCCTGGATCGCCGAAGGGGCGACCAGATGCGGCTGATAGCTATAGCGTCCGGTATGCAGGATCTGCAACGCAATTTTCCCGCCTTCCTCATGAACGGCGTCCGTGATCACGCGGTGGTGCGGCAGCTGACTGGCATCATTTAATGTAGCGCCGCCTTCCATTCCCACCCCGGACAGTGCAGGGGCAATCCCCCCGGTGACGATCAGCGCGACGCCATGCCGCGCACGTTCGGCGTAGAAAGCCGCCAGCCGTTCGGCGCCATCGGGGTATTCCTCCAGCCCGGTATGCATCGAACCCATTAGCACACGGTTTTTAAGCCGGGTAAAACCCAGATCGAGCGGGGCGAAAAGCGACGGATAGCTCATAAGTGTGTCCAGTATGTAAAATTATTGTTATGTGGTCGGATGAGTTAATAATTTAGCCGTCGCGGCGTAAAAGGGAAAAGGGGAATGCGATGATTGTGATGGGATTCAAAAAAGGAGCGGGGCCAGAGAACGAATTTGCCGGATGGCGACGCTGGCGCGTCTTATCCGGCCTACGGATCGGATTCCTGTAGGCCGGATAAGCGTAGCGCCATCCGGCGGTGTGTTATGTTTCCTCAACGCTCACCCGTAACGCCGCCAGAGCCTTGCGGGTCGCTTTTAACACCTGTTCACACTGCTCAATTGTTAATGTCAGCGGTGGTTCGATGCGAATCGTTTTCGAGTTGTTGAGCGTCCCGGCAACCAGTACCCGCTGGCGGAACATCTCGCTGGCGAAGTTGTAGCCGATTTCGTTGTCAACAAACTCAATCGCCATCAACATCCCTTTTCCGCGAGCGTCCTGCACCAGGTCAGGGTATTCCCTGGCAAGCTGGAGGAAGCCGTCCAGCAACATATCGCCTTTCTGCTCCGCCTGTGCCGGTAGATTCTGCTCCAGCAACACGTTAATGGTCGCTAATGCTGCCGCACAGGCCAGCGGGTTGCCGCCAAAGGTTGTGGTGTGCAGGAACGGATTATCGAACAGAACGGAGAACACCTCTTCGGTGGCGATGGTTGCCCCAACCGGCATCACGCCGCCGCCTAACGCTTTTGCCAGACATAAAATGTCAGGCTGCACGTTTTCATGTTCACAGGCAAACATCTTACCGGTGCGCCCCATGCCGGTCTGGACTTCATCCAGAATCATCAGGGCGCCAAACTCGTCGCAGAGTTTACGCACGGCGGTCAGATAGCCCTGCGGCGGCAGGATCACGCCGCCCTCGCCCTGAATTGGTTCCAGAATGACGGCTGCCACATCGTCGCCGGTTTTTTTACACTCGCTAAGTGCAGTACGCATGGCCTCAATGTTGCCAAACGGTACATGGCGGAAGCCTGGCAGCAGCGGCATAAACGGCTTGCGGAACGTGGATTTCGCCGTGGCGGAAAGCGACCCCAGCGATTTACCGTGAAACGCGCCGCTGGTAGCGATAAAGGTAAACTTACCGCGCGGCGACTGATACGCCTTCGCCAGTTTCAGCGCCGCTTCCACCGATTCGGTGCCGCTGTTGCTGAAAAAACTGTACTTCAGTTTTCCAGGCGTGAGCGCTGCGAGCGTTTTAGCCAGCATGGCCCGGAGCGGGTCCAGTAACTCCTGGCTGTGCAGAGGTTGTTTTGCGAGTTGATTCTGTACGGCGGATACGACAACTGGATTACGGTGCCCCACGTTGAAAATGCCAAAACCACCCAGACAATCAATAAATTCCTGTCCCTGGGTGTCGACAAGCGTATTCAGACTTCCCGCTTGCCACTCTACGGCTCCGTAATCCCCGCCAGCGGTCACAGATTTTCGATACTCTAAAAACCCCGGATTAACATGCTCTTTGAAGTAATCAATCACCTCTCGGTTCAGTGCTTTCATTTCCTCATGATCAAGCGTTCGCTTTTCAATGAGATTCAGTGCGTGTGCGCTACAGGCCAGGGCCGATGCGCTGGAAGGTAACCTGTTCAAAATATGCTCCCGGAACTCGCGTATCACATGATACTGAGTTAAGTATTGCAGGGATTGCGCCATATCGGCGTGGATCATGAAAATCGGGATAAACACCAGGGAAAATATCAAGTGTGCAATATTTAATCTCATTCATTAACAATTGGTGATGTTTTGCGCAATGCGTGTGCGGGGGAAGCGGGGCTGACGAGCGGGCAGTCGCACCAGAACGGTGCGGGCGGTGTGCGTATATGGGGCGGAAGTTATAGCGGAACTGAATAGTTACTTAACGAAAGTATTTTAAATCAATGAATTAGAAAACATACAAATATTACGGTTTAAACGCAAATTGCGATCTAAATCAAATTTAACAACTAAAGATAAACCAATTATCGCCGAAATAACATCTGACAGAAAAGTTAACATTCAAGTAACCTGCACAGGACGCAACCATGTCTTCTCATCCCTACGTCAGCCAGCATAATTATCCGCTGGATGATGATACAACCCTGATGTCCACAACTGACCTGCAAAGCTATATCACCCATGCAAATGATACTTTCGTTCAGGTAAGCGGCTTTACGCTGAATGAACTGCTTACGCAACCGCATAATCTGGTACGCCACCCGGACATGCCGAAAGCCGCGTTTGCGGATATGTGGTACACCCTCAGGCAGGGTGAGCCGTGGAGCGGCATCGTGAAAAACCGACGGAAGAATGGCGATCACTACTGGGTGCGGGCGAATGCGGTGCCGATGGTGCGGGAAGGGCGCGTGACCGGCTATATGTCGATTCGTACCCGCGCGACAGATGAAGAGATTGCTGCCGTTGAGCCTTTGTATAAGGCGCTGAATGAAGGCCGCAGCAACAAACGTATCCACAAAGGACTGGTGGTGCGTAAAGGCTGGCTGGGGAAACTGCCGGCAATCCCCATTCGCTGGCGTGTACGCAGCGTTATGGCGCTAACGGGCGTGGTGCTGATGGCGGCGATGGCGCAAATGGGCGTTGCGTGGCCAGCGCTATTCGTGAACGCCCTGCTGATGCTGGCGGGAACGACGGTGTTTGAATGGCAGATTGTGCGTCCGATCGAAAATGTCGCCCGGCAGGCGTTGAAAGTCGCAACGGGCGAGCGTAACAGCGTATCGCATCTTAACCGTAGTGACGAACTGGGGCTGATGTTGCGCGCGGTAGGCCAGCTTGGGCTTATGTGCCGCTGGCTGATTAATGATGTCTCAAGCCAGGTTTCCAGCGTAAGAAACGGCAGCGAGACGTTAGCGAAAGGCAATGACGATCTGAACAAACATACCCGCCAGACGGTAGAGAATGTGCAGCAGACGGTGACGACCATGAACCAGATGGCGGAGTCCGTGAAGAAAAATTCCACCACCGCGTCCGCCGCCGATAAATTATCCAGCGCGGCCAGCAGTGCGGCGACGCAGGGCGGAGAGGCGATGGAAACCGTCATTAAAACGATGGATGACATCGCTGACAGCACGCAGCAGATTGGCACAATCACTACGCTGATTAACGATATTGCTTTCCAGACGAATATCCTGGCGCTGAACGCGGCGGTTGAAGCGGCGCGAGCGGGCGAGCAGGGTAAAGGATTTGCCGTTGTCGCCGGGGAGGTTCGCCATCTTGCCAGCCGAAGCGCCAGCGCGGCGAATGATATTCGTAAGCTCATTGACGCCAGCGCAAGCCGGGTACAGTCCGGCTCCGAACAGGTTCATGCGGCAGGACGCACGATGGATGATATTGTGGCTCAGGTGCAAAACGTCACTCAGCTTATTGCGCAAATCAGCCACTCGACGCTGGAACAGGCGGACGGACTCTCCAGCCTGACCCGCGCCGTGGATGAGTTAAACCATATCACGCAGAAAAATGCCGAGCTGGTGGAGGAGAGCGCTCAGGTTTCAGCGATGGTTAAACATCGCGCCAGCCGTCTGGAAGACGCGGTAACGGTTCTGCATTAAATCAAATTCCCTTTATTTCTGCCGACAAACGCTTATCGAAGCCGATAAGCGTTTTGTCATAATATTGGGCTAACAATGTTAAGCACATATTAAATATTTACCATTTCGAGCTATTTCCTTATTTAAACCCGCTGCGTTATTTTGTGTGATTCTTCATTTTCCCGAACCTGAAAAATGAATTGTATAACGATCGGTCTGCCGATATTCATCGTTGAAAACTATTTACTGTAATAACTTGAAATAAAAAACGATCAATATCATAAAGTTAGCGCAACCGTAACCGATAACGAACCCTGTATAGAGGAAAAACAATCTCCAGGGGGAAATATGCTTTTGCATAACATGAAGATCCGCTCGAAATTATTTATTGCGTTTGGTTTGTTTATTGTACTGATGATCGTGAGTTCTGGCCTTTCGTTGTTCAGCCTGAATCGAACGAATACCAGTATGCAGAACATCATTACTCACGATTATCCCACAACGGTGAAAGCCAACCTGCTGATCGATAATTTTCAGGATTTCGTTAGCACGCAGCAGCTGATGCTGCTGGATGAAGAAGGGCGCTGGAGCCAGGAGTCGCAAAAGCAGCTGGATGCGATTAGCCAGCGCATTACGGTATTGCTCGATGAGCTGTCCGCCAGCCGTCATGACGAGGCCTCAAAGGCCATTATCGCCGGAATTCGCGATGTGCGTCAGCAGTATCTGGCCTCCCGGTTCCGTATTTTGCAGGAAATTCAGAACCATAATCGTCCGGCGGCGATACAGGAGATGATGACGACCACCGTCAACATACAGCAGGCGTATAAAGCTAAAGTACAGGAGCTGATCGCTATTGAAGATACGCTGATGCGCAATGCGGGCGCGTCGGTTGACCAGGATTTTCGCACCAACCGGGCACAGCTGATTCTCCTGGCGCTCATCAGCATTGCCGCCGGAGTGATAATGGGATGGTACATCGTACGTTCCATTACCCGACCGCTTAATGACGCCGTGCAGTTTGCCGGGGCGATTGCGGAGGGGGATTTGACCCGCACGATTCATATCGCGCAAAAGGATGAAACCGGCGTGCTGTTACAGGCGCTGATGGAGATGAAAAACCGTCTGCTGGTGATCGTGCAGGAAGTTCAGAACGGCTCTGAAAATATCTCCAGCGCGGCGGCGCAAATTGTCGCGGGCAACCAGGATCTGGCGGCGCGTACTGAAGAACAGGCCAGTTCTGTTGAGCAAACGGCGGCCTCTATGGAGCAGATTACCGCCACTGTCAAAAATACGGCGGACCACACCAGCGAAGCGACCCATCTTTCTGCCGATGCGGCCAGCGTGGTGAAAAATAACGGTGAGATGATGCGTCAGGTCACGCAAAAAATGCGCGTGATAAATGAGACCTCTAACCGCATGTCCGACATTATCAACCTGATTGATTCTATTGCCTTCCAGACCAACATTCTGGCGCTTAACGCCGCCGTGGAAGCCGCTCGCGCCGGGGAACACGGGCGTGGCTTCGCGGTCGTGGCGGGGGAAGTTCGTCAACTGGCGCAAAAAAGCGCGTTGTCGGCCAGTGAGATCCGCCACCTGATCGAAGACTCTACCAGCCAGACGCAGGAGGGGATGCAACTGGTGGAAAAAGCCAGTGCGTTGATTAATGGTATGGTGGATAACGTTGAAGAGATGGATGTGATTCTGCGTGAAATCGGTCAGGCCAGTCGCGAACAAACCGATGGGATTTCGCAAATCAACAGCGCGATTGGGCTGATTGACGCCACCACGCAACAGAACTCGTGTCTGGTTGAGGAGTCCGTTGCGGCAGCGGCGTCGCTGAATGAGCAGGCCCGGCACTTAAAAGAGATCGTGAAAGTATTCCGCATCCGTGCGGAGGACGTACCGCCTGCTTAATCCAGTTGGCTGATTTCCAGCGCCGCGCGATCGATAACGCCGATTATCTGCTTAAGCTGCGCGTCGCTGATCCCGCCCTGATTCACCCGCAGATCCAACACGGCTTTGAAGTTGTCCAGCGCCCGTTTCATTTGCGGGTTCTTACGCAGTTCAAAGCCGACGCAGCGCGCTTTCACGCGTTCGTGGATGTGCTCCAGGTGTTCACGGTTCTCTTCCAGCCACCGTTGCCCCTGTTCTGTAATGGTGATCTGCTTACGCCCGCCGTCCTCTTCTTTGATAGTGATAAATTCCTGATCCTGAAGAAAATCCAGCGTTGGGTAAATCACGCCTGGGCTTGGGGTGTAGTTGCCCAGCGTCAGGTTCTCGATGGCTTTAATCAATTCGTAACCGTGGCTGGCCTCGCGGGTCAAAATTTCCAGAATCACCAGGCGTAGTTCGCCGTGGCCAAAAAAGCGCTGGCGACGTCCGCCGCCGCCGCCCCGGCCATGACGGTGCTCGCAGCCATGTTCATGGCCGTGGTGATGCTCTCTCTCGCAACCTTCATGATGATGTCGCATGATGTACTCCTGTTTTATTTAGATATATCTAATTTATATCTAAAACTTATGATCTTGCAAGTTGATCGATTTTTATTTTGTTTAATTTATTGATTTTAAAGTGATTAAAATTGTTTTATATCGTGAGATATATCGAAGGTTACTGTATCAAAAAAGTGCTTGCAATCTTCATAACTAACAATCATTATCATTTAAAATTTAATTTAGATATATCGTATTATCTGCATGAAGGCGAAAAAATGATAAATACATCCTCACGCTACCCACAGCGCGTTCGTAACGAACTGCGTTTTCGTGAACTTACCGTTCTGCGCGTCGAGCGTATTAGCGCCGGTTTTCAGCGCATTGTTCTTGGCGGTGAAGCGCTGGAAGGCTTTAGCTCGCGCGGCTTTGACGATCACACCAAAGTGTTTTTCCCTGAACCGGGCAGCCTGTTCGTTCCTCCGACGGTGACGGACGAAGGGATTGTCTGGGGAGAGGGCGTACGTCCTGCTTCCCGCGATTACACGCCCTTATATGATGAAGAGCGGCACGAGCTGGCGCTGGATTTCTTTATTCACGACGGCGGCGTGGCGAGCACATGGGCAGTAAACGCTCGCGAAGGCGACACGCTCACCATCGGTGGGCCGCGTGGATCGCTGGTGGTGCCGGAAGACTATGCATATCAGGTTTATGTCTGCGATGAGTCAGGGATGCCAGCGCTGCGCCGCCGCCTGGAAGCGCTCGATCGCTTGTCCGTTCGCCCGCATGTTACGGCGCTGGTCAGCGTACAGGATGCCGCGTATCAGGATTATCTGGCGCATCTTGATGGCTTTGCCATTGAATGGGTGGTCGGACACGATGAGCAGGCGATTGATGAGCGACTGGCGCAATTAACGGTGCCGGAAGCGGATTATTTCATCTGGATCACAGGCGAAGGGAAAGTGGTTAAGCATCTCAGCCGTCGCTTTGAAACGGAACAGTTTGATCCGCAACGGGTGCGCGCCGCAGCATACTGGCATCGTAAGCCGGCTTAATCATTCCTTACAGGTGGAAGTTTAACCGGGCCACTGCGGGCCCGGTTTTCTGCTGACTATCAGGCGTTGTGACTTTCCGCCAGCGCTTTAAACACCATTGCCACGGCGTGTGCGCCAGGGTCCATATTGCCAAGCAGGCTTTCGCTGCTGAGGTAGGATGCGCGTCCGGCGTTGGCTTTGCTGGACTGACAGGTACGTTCTGCGCCATTTTGCGCGGCGGAAAAGGCCGCGTGCAGATCCTGTGGCTGCGCAAGCAACGATGTCAGGGCCGGCTGTAAAGCATCGATCATGGTACGGTCGCCTTCATCCGCGCCACCGTAATACTTCATCTGCGCCAGACCGGTATTCAGCGCTTCCGCCACACTGGCGCCTTGTTCCAGTTTCTGCCCCGCGGCGGTAAAGAAAATGGACATCAGCACACCGCTGGAGCCGCCCATGACGACGGTCAGGCGTTCGCCAATGAGTGCGAACAGCGTGGCGAGATGGTCGAGCGGCAACTGCTGGCGGTGTAGCAGGCCCGCGATTTCACGCGCGCCTGCCGCAAAAGTTGAGCCGGTATCGCCGTCGCCGACTTTGGCATCCAGCGCGTTAAGATCCATTTCCAGATCGGACAGCGTGCGGGTGACTTGCTCAACAATCCCGGCAACTAACGCGTTCTCTGAAGGCTGAAACTCTACCCGCGCGCTTTGCAGTGAGGATGGCATAATGGTTATCTCACGCGGCGGCACCGGCGTTTGCCAACTGCTGGTTTCCACCCCGGAGAGCAACGCTTTTTCGATACTTTCTTCCAGCACCATTGCCGTCAGTGAAAAACCTTTCATATCCAGCGCAGTCACCAGCGAAGCCGGGCCGATAAGCCAGTCGATGCGTTTATGCAGCGGGCTGCGCGCCAGTTCACGCGTGATGATGGCCATTTCCGCGACGGAGACGCCGCCAAGGTTATTGACCATCACCGCCAGACGACCGGTCTCAGGCAGAGCGGAGAGGAGTTTGTCGGCCATCAGGCGCACAATCTGCGCGCTGTTTTGGGTATCAATGACTGATGCGCCGGGTTCGCCGTGGATCCCCATGCCCAGCTCAGACTGATTAGGATGATGGCGTGGCGCGTTCTCCGTCTCCTGCGGCAGATGGCAACTGGAAATCGCAACGCCAAGACTCACGGTATTGTTGGCGGCGTACTGCGCTTCACGCAAGACGGTCGCCAGGTTGTAGCCGCGTTCGGCAAAATAGCCGGCGACTTTATGAACCAGAATGGTGCCCGCGATACCGCGCGGGTGCTTATTGTCTGGCAGCGAAATGTCATCCCCGACAATCAGCATTTCAACGTTGTAGCCCAGACGGCGCGCTTTCTCTGCCGCAAGGCCGAAGTTCAGACGATCGCCGGTATAGTTTTTTACGATTAACAGGCAGCCGGCGTCGCCAGTGACCGCCTGGATAGCGGTCAGCACTGCATCGACGCTGGGGGAGGCAAACAGATCGCCGCAGACGGCAGCGGTTAACATGCCTTTCCCGATGAAGCCAACGTGGGCAGGTTCGTGCCCGGAGCCGCCGCCGGAAATCACCGCGACGTTGCTACGGTTCAGATCGCGGCGAACCACGACACGAATCGCCGGATCGCTCTCCAGGCGCACCAGATTGTTCCACGGGCTGGAGATAATCGTTCCTTCAATGACGTCGTTGACGAGATGGGGTCGCTGGTTAAAAAAGAATTGAGTCATAACGGTTCCTGGAGAGTGGGAAAAACACACCCCCGGCTGCACATTATGGTTGCGGAGGCGCTCATCATCGGGACGCTGCGGGGCAGGTCGGCGATGAGGAGATTCTGGCTGAGTTCATGAAGAAAAAAATTTGAAGAAAAGGAGTTTCATTACGAAACGAAATTATTCTTTTACGTTCCGTAATGAAACGTTTTCTGATGAAAAAAAGCCAAAATGCGAGCCGGAGCGCGCCTTTTTCCCGCTCATTCACGCAGAAAAGTTGGCCGGACAGAAAAATATTTTCCTGTCTTGTCGGCAGTCGGCGGCGAAAACCACGCATGATTCCCCTTTTTTCAGACGCATTATGAGAAGGCTGAACGGATCGGGATCGCAATCCTGCCGTTTTTTAGGGTTTATTGTTCCACTATGAAACGTGATGAATTTTTCTGTGTTCCATTTCAGAACAAAAAGAGGAAAGATTTTTTTGGCGATGCCTCGTCCTACAGTGATTGCATCGCTCCGGTATCGCTCCGTTTTCGCCATTAACACAGGGCCAAACAGGATAACGCCAGGGCTCACCATGTAAATACATGCACTTATTTGAGGATGACAGGAATGCTAAAAGTTATTCAATCTCCAGCCAAATATCTCCAGGGACCTGATGCTTCTGTCTTATTCGGTCAATATGCCAAAGACCTGGCGGACAGCTTTTTCGTGATTGCAGATGACTTCGTCATGAAGCTGGCGGGAGAGAAGGTGCTGAATGGCCTGAATAGCCACGAAATCCGTTGCCACGCAGAACGTTTCAATGGCGAATGCAGCCATGTTGAAATCAACCGTCTGATGGCCATTTTGAAACAAAAAGGCTGCCGTGGCGTGGTGGGGATCGGCGGCGGGAAAACGCTTGATACGGCAAAAGCCATTGGTTACTACCAGAAACTGCCGGTCGTTATTATTCCGACTATTGCGTCCACCGATGCCCCGACCAGCGCATTGTCGGTTATCTATACCGAAGCGGGCGAGTTTGAAGAGTATCTGATCTACCCGAAAAACCCGGATATGGTGGTGATGGACACGGCAATCATCGCCAAAGCGCCGGTGCGTTTACTGGTGTCCGGGATGGGGGATGCGCTTTCCACCTGGTTTGAAGCGAAAGCCTGCTATGACGCCAGAGCAACGAGCATGGCGGGCGGACAGTCTACGGCGGCGGCCTTGAGCCTGGCGCGCCTGTGTTATGATACATTGCTCGCAGAAGGTGAAAAAGCGCGTCTGGCGGCTCAGGCTGGCGTTGTGACCGATGCGCTGGAACGTATCGTTGAAGCCAACACCTATCTCAGCGGCATTGGCTTTGAGAGCAGCGGTCTGGCCGGGGCGCATGCGATTCACAACGGTTTCACTATTCTGGAAGAGTGCCACCATTTGTATCACGGCGAAAAGGTCGCGTTTGGCACGCTGGCGCAACTGGTATTACAGAACAGCCCGATGGAAGAGATCGAAACCGTTCTGGGGTTCTGCGAGAAAGTGGGGCTGCCGATTACCCTCGCGCAGATGGGCGTGAAAGACGGCATTGAAGGGAAAATTCAGGCGGTGGCGAAAGCGACCTGCGCGGAAGGCGAAACCATCCACAATATGCCGTTTGAGGTGACGCCGGACAGCGTTTATGCCGCGATTCTGACGGCGGATCTGTTAGGCCAGCAGTGGCTGGCGCGTTAATCCGCCTTTAGTTACGTTCCCTTCCCGAGATAAACAGGCAGTTTCTCCTCCCCTCTGACCGTTCCGGCCGGAGGGGTTGTCTATGGTAAAACAGCGGAAAAGGATATGACGGCTCAGACGCAGGACATCGGGAAGGAAGTATCTTCCGTCATCGCTCAGTCATGGCATCGTTGCAGCAAGTTTATGCAGCGAGAAACCTGGCAGACGCCGCACCAGGCGCAAGGGCTGACCTTTGAATCGATTTGCCGACGCAAAACGGCGTTGCTGACGATAGGCCAGGCTGCGCTGGAAGATGCCTGGGAGTTCATGGATGGACGACCTTGCGCGCTGTTTATCCTGGATGAATCCGCCTGTATCTTAAACCGCTGCGGCGATCCCGGGACGCTGGAGAAACTGGCGGAACTGGGCTTTCTCGACGGCAGCTACTGTGCGGAAAGCATCATCGGCAGCTGTGCGCTGTCGCTGGCAACCATGCCGGGGCAGCCAACCAAAACGGCCGGAGAGCAGCATTTTAAACAGGCGCTGCACCCGTGGTCATTCTGCTCAACCCCGGTATTTGATAATCACGGCCGCCTGTTTGGCTCCATTTCGCTCTGCTGTCTGGTGGAGCACCAGTCAGTCTCTGATTTATCGCTGACGCTGGCGATCGCCCGTGAAGTGGGAAATTCACTGTTAACTGATAGCCTGTTGGCCGAGTCTAATCGTCATCTGAATCAGATGTACGGGCTGCTGGAAAGCATGGACGATGGCGTTATGGCGTGGAACGAGCAGGGCGTGTTGCAGTTTCTCAACGCGCGGGCGGCCACGATGCTGCATCTGGATACGCAGGCCAGCCAGGGGAAAAACATCCATGATCTGGTCAATTTGCCTGCCTTGCTGCGTCGCGCCATTAAACACGCCCGCGGGTTGAGCCATGTCGAAGTGACTTTTGAAAGTCAGCATCAGTTTGTTGATGCCGTCATTACCCTGAAACCGATAGTTGAGGAGCAGGGCAACAGCTTTATTCTGCTGCTGCACCCGGTGGAGCAAATGCGCCAGTTGATGACCAGTCAACTGGGGAAAGTGAGCCATACCTTTGAACAGATGTCGACGGACGATCCAGAAACGCGTCGGTTGATCCACTTTGGCCGCCAGGCTGCGAGGGGGAGCTTCCCGGTTCTGCTGTGTGGTGAAGAAGGAGTGGGCAAAGAGCTTCTCAGCCAGGCTATCCACAACGAAAGCGAGCGCGCGAGCGGGCCTTATATCGCCGTAAACTGCCAGCTCTATGCCAATAGCGTACTGGGGCAGGATTTTATGGGCAGTGCGCCAACCGATGATGAAAATGGTCGTCTGAGCCGCCTTGAACTGGCGAGCGGTGGCACGCTGTTTCTGGAAAAAATTGAATATCTGGCGCCGGAGTTACAGTCTGCGCTGCTGCAAGTGATCAAGCAGGGCGTGTTAACCCGCCTTGACGCGCGACGTCTGATCCCGGTGGATGTGAAAGTGATCGCGACGACCACGGTTGATCTGGCGAATCTGGTCGAGCAGAACCGCTTTAGCCGTCAGCTTTACTATGCCCTGCATTCGTTTGAAATTATTATTCCTCCGCTGCGCGCGCGGCGTAACAGCATCCCTTCGCTGGTCTATAACCGGCTGAACGGCCTGAAAAAACGCTTTTCAACCAGCCTGAAGGTGGATGATGATGCGCTGGCGCAACTGGTGGCCTATTCCTGGCCGGGCAATGACTTCGAGCTGAACAGCGTCATCGAAAACATCGCTATCAGCAGCGATAACGGCCACATCCGCCTGAGTAATCTGCCGGAATATCTGTTTTCTGAACGCCCCGGCATGGATACGACATCATCGCTGTTACCCGCCAGCCTGACGTTTACGGCTATCGAGAAAGAGGCGATTATCCATGCCGCCCGCGTCACCAGCGGACGGGTGCAGGAAATGTCTCATTTGCTGAACATTGGCCGCACTACGCTGTGGCGTAAGATGAAGCAGTACGACATCGACGCCAGCCAGTTCAAGCGCAAGCATCACGACTAGACCGGCTTTCGCCGGGGGCTCCCGGCGATATCCGCAAATTTTTCCGGGTTACAGCCCGCCCAACAGTTTGCAGCGTTCGCCCACAACCGAAATGGCATTGGGGCCGAAAAAGTTCACATTTGGCACCAGATAATCAAACATACGATAGCTCATAATAAGACCTTCCAGGGTTCGGATGAGCATTCAGAGAAACAGCGCAACGCAGTTTCTGCCAATAACATATCCTGCTACGACGTACAGGGCTGAGGCCGCGATGAATTATCGCGCGGCGGTAAATGTTTTATTTCGTGTTCTTTATTTTGTCGCTCTCAGGTATTAAGTCAACAGGATAAAAATTGCTCAATTGATAACGCAATTATCTTCCGAACGTATTTTTTGATTAATGTCATTCGACATGATCACACTTTTCTCTACAGACCATTATTTGTGTTTCATACTGAAACTCATATTTTTAGAGGCGTATCAAACTGGAGCGTAATTAATTTTGTTTTTTCTCTCGGTGAACCCGGCACTGACCGCCCCTCACCAGGCGTCTAATCCCCCACACTTGCTGCGCTTGTTGTCTCCTGCCTTGCGGGCTATCTGGTTGATCTGTGGAGCGGAAGACGGATGGTGTTGTGACTCACCTCGAAACCTGGTTGAAAGAAAAGGATAAATTTAATGATTTCTTTGATATTAAGTTCAATCCAGGGGCATATTAGAGAGGTGTTTTTCAGATGGTTAATTTTAAGGATAAAAGTATGCCAGCAGTCATTGATAAAGCCTTAGATTTCATTAACGGTATGAATACATCCGCTTCAGTCCCACACCCAATGGATGAAAGTACAGCCAAGGGGATTTTTAAATATTTGAACGAGTTGGGGGTTCCGGCGAGAGCAGAAGATGTGGCAGCCCGAGGCGATCGGGAAGGGTGGAATGCCGGGTTTACGGAAAAATTGGTCGGGTGGGCTGAAAAAATTGCGTCAGGAGAGCGGGTGCTTATTAAAAACCCTGAATATTTTTCTTTATATATGCGTGAGCAGCTTCGGGCACTGGTATAAGCTGAGCGCGCGCAAAAAGATCTATCTGCCCCGATGCTCTCGCCTTCAATTCGGGAGCATCTATTCCGGCCACCCAGAAAAAAGGACCTGCGATTTCTCGCAAGTCCTTGATATTTGGTGGCCCCTGCTGGACTTGAACCAGCGACCAAGCGATTATGAGTCGCCTGCTCTAACCACTGAGCTAAGGGGCCGTGGCGGTGGATTATAAAGTAACTCCGTGTTGCAATCCAGCCATAACCGTACGGATGCTGTTTTTATAAACAACGTATTTTCAATCCGTTATACTTTCAGCCTGATGTATCGTTCAGGAGTTAACATGGTTAAGGACATACTGGCGCGGGAGCTGAGAGTGGTATTTTGCGGCATCAATCCCGGCCTCTCTTCTGCGGGGACAGGGTTCCCGTTCGCGCATCCTGCCAACCGTTTCTGGAAGGTAATCCACCTTGCCGGATTTACCGGGCGTCAACTGAAACCGGAAGAGGCGCAGCATCTGCTGGATTTCCGCTGTGGCGTTACCAAATTTGTCGACAGGCCTACCGTGCAGGCGAACGAAGTTAAGCTTCAGGAGATGCGTAGCGGCGGTCATAAGCTCATTGAGAAGATTGAGCACTATCAACCTGCGGCGTTGGCGATTCTGGGTAAGCAGGCGTTTGAGCAGGGATTTAGCCAGCGCGGCGCGCAGTGGGGAAAACAGACGATGACCATTGGCGATACGCAGATCTGGGTGTTGCCGAATCCCAGCGGCTTAAATCGCATCAGGACGGAAAAGCTGGTGGAGGCGTATCGGGAACTTGATGAATCGCTGGTGGTTCACGGGCTGTAAGCGGTAAAAAAAACGCCACCTTGCGGTGGCGTTGATGCTTATGCGGCGAGATTAATCGTCCAGGAAGCTACGCAGCACTTCAGAACGGCTCGGGTGACGCAATTTACGCAACGCCTTCGCTTCGATCTGACGGATACGTTCGCGGGTAACGTCAAACTGTTTACCCACTTCTTCCAGCGTATGGTCGGTGTTCATATCGATACCGAAACGCATCCGCAGCACTTTTGCTTCACGCGCCGTCAGGCCAGCCAGCACGTCATGCGTTGCGGCACGCAGGCTCTCGGTGGTGGCAGAGTCCAGCGGCAGCTCGAGGGTGGTATCCTCGATGAAATCTCCCAGATGCGAATCTTCATCGTCGCCGATCGGCGTTTCCATGGAGATAGGCTCTTTGGCGATCTTCAGCACTTTACGGATCTTGTCTTCCGGCATCAGCATGCGCTCGGCCAGCTCTTCTGGCGTCGGCTCGCGACCCATTTCTTGCAGCATCTGGCGGGAGATACGGTTGAGTTTGTTGATGGTCTCAATCATATGCACCGGAATACGGATGGTGCGCGCCTGATCCGCGATAGAGCGGGTGATCGCCTGACGAATCCACCAGGTGGCATAGGTGGAGAATTTGTAACCACGACGGTATTCGAACTTGTCTACCGCTTTCATCAGACCAATGTTGCCTTCCTGAATCAGATCCAGGAATTGCAGACCACGGTTGGTGTATTTTTTGGCGATAGAGATAACCAGACGCAAGTTCGCTTCAACCATCTCTTTCTTCGCACGGCGGGCTTTCGCTTCGCCGATGGACATGCGACGGTTGATGTCTTTTACCTGCTCGATGGTCAGGCCGGTTTCTTCTTCAATCTGTTGCAGTTTTTGCAGGCTGCGCTGAACGTCTTCAGTGACATCGTGCAGCTTTTCGGACCACGGCTTGTTCATCGCAATGGCGGCATTGAACCAGGTTTCGCTGGTTTCGTTGCCGGTGAACAGGGTGATGAAGTTTTTCTTCGGCATTTTGCACTGCTCAACGCAGAGCTTCATGATCAGGCGTTCTTGCGTGCGAACGCGATCCATCATGACGCGCATGCTGTTCACCAGGTAGTCGAACTGCTTCGGCACCAGGCGGAACTGCTTAAACACTTCAGACAGCTTCAGAATTTCGGTCTGCGCATCGGCGTGGCTGCGACCTTTCGCTTTGATGGTGTCACGGGTGACTTCGTACTGCGTACGCAGCTCTGCGAATTTTTCGCGCGCCAGTTCCGGGTCGATGCTGTTGTCGTCATCGCTGCTGTCGTCGTCTTCTTCTTCGTCTTCATCATCGTCGTCGTCCATCTCTTCCTGAGAGAGTTCAGAACCGACGTGCGTGGCGGTAGGCGCCATATCTTCTTCAGCGTTCGGGTCAACAAAGCCGGTGATCAGATCTGACAGGCGAGCTTCTTCGGCTTCAACGCGATCGTACTGTTCAAGCAGATAAGTAATCGCTTCCGGGTATTCGGCAACGGAGCATTGAACCTGGTTGATCCCGTCTTCGATACGTTTAGCGATGTCGATTTCGCCTTCACGGGTTAACAGTTCAACCGTACCCATCTCACGCATGTACATGCGTACCGGGTCAGTGGTACGACCGATTTCAGATTCAACACTGGATAAAACTTGAGCAGCAGCTTCTTCCGCGTCTTCGTCGGTGTTGTTGGTGTTTTCAGCAAGCAGCAGATCATCGGCATCCGGTGCTTCTTCCATCACCTGAATACCCATGTCGTTGATCATTTGGATGATGTCTTCGATTTGATCTGAATCGACGATATCTTCCGGCAGATGGTCATTGACCTCGGCATAGGTCAGATAGCCTTGCTCCTTACCACGGGTGACAAGAAGCTTCAGCTGTGACTGCGGGTTTTGCTCCATAAGACGGTATCCACACTTATTTCGTTTGATTGGTGTCGGCGGTGTATCTGCCAACCTTTAAAGCGAGGGCGTACTTATATTTTTGCCGCTGCCTCTCAGTGCGGCTGTCGGGGGCTTCCCGATCGCTATTCGGCACTTAAGCCGTTAAATACGTCATCCTTCAAGTTGTCTCTGCGTTAGCTGCGTTCTCTTGCTGCCTTAATACAACTTGAACGATTTTGTCTATCAATTCATTTTTTGGCCAGTTCCTGGTTCAGCGTCCAGAGTTCCCGGCGTTCTTCGTTGCTTAAACCGTGTGTGCGATCGCGAGCAATCAACTCTTCCTGGCGCAGCTTAAGCATCGAATCAAACATATGGTTGAGTGAGTCGGTGAAGGTTTTTTCAGCAATGTCCTTATCAGCTATATCGTCCCACATCGACAATTTTTCAAGGGTCGCAGCACTATTTGTGCCGCGATAATGTTCTAAAAGTTGGCCGGTGGTCAGACCTGGTTGAGACAAACAAGTGTTGACCAGTTCTTCAAATAAGCCAAGCCCGGGCAGCTTTTTTTGATCCAGACCGCCTAGCGGTGGTACTAACGGCGCCAAATCCGGGTTTTGTACCAGTAACCCTATAAGTATACGCATGGTCGTGCGTTTTAGCTGCGGAGCTGGGCGTACCGTGCCACTTTCTGCCTGTTTTGGCATTAAGCGGTCAAGCTGGCTATCGTCAAAGATGCCTAATTTCAGCCCCAGCATCTGTCGTAGCTGGATCCTGTGCGTATCTCCGGGAACCTGGTTAATCAGCGGCAGCGCCAGCGCGGCAAGCTGCGTACTTCCATCCGGCGTACTCAAATCAACCTGCGGCAAGAGGCTATTGAAGAGAAACAGAGAGAGCGGCAGAGCCTGCTCCATCCGTGCTTCGAATGCTTCTTTGCCCTCTTTACGCACCAGCGTATCCGGGTCTTCGCCATCAGGCAGGAACATAAAGCGCAACTGCCGTCCGTCGGTGATATAGGGCATTGCCGTTTCAAGCGCTCGCCATGCCGCATCGCGTCCGGCCCGATCGCCGTCATAACAGCAAATCACATTGTTAGTCGCCCGGAATAACATGTGGATATGGTCGGCTGTTGTCGATGTCCCCAACGATGCCACGGCGTAGTTAATGTCGTACTGCGCCAGCGCGACAACGTCCATATAGCCTTCAACAACAAGCAGTCGCTGTGGTTCAGCATTATGTTGCTGAGCTTCATAAAGGCCATACAGCTGTCGACCTTTATGGAAAATATCGGTTTCCGGGGAGTTCAGGTATTTCGGTGTATCGTTACCGAGTACGCGGCCACCAAAACCAATCACCCGTCCTCGTTTATCGCGAATCGGGAACATCACCCGATTACGGAAACGATCGTAGGTTCTGCCCTGGTCATTGTTGACCAGCATTCCGGCATCCAGTAACAGCGCTCTGTTGTCGCTATTATTACCGAAACGTTTTAATGCGTTATCCCAGCCTGGCGGAGCGAAACCAATCGCGAAGCGTTGAACGATTTCAGCGCTAAGGCCGCGTTTTTGCAAATATTGGCGCGCAGGCTCTGCTGTGGGGTGGGCGAGCGACTGTTGATAAAACGCATTCAGCCCGTCCATTAACTGATAGAGGTTTTGCCGTTGATGGCGCTCTATCTGGCTAAGACCTGTCCCTGCTTCGTAGGGAATTTCCAGGTTGTGCATTGCAGCCAGTTCTTCGACGGTTTCCACGAAATCGAGCTTGTCGTAGTTCATGAGGAAATCGATCGCGTTGCCGTGTGCGCCGCAGCCAAAGCAGTGGTAAAACTGTTTTTCACCGTTCACGGTGAAAGAGGGGGTTTTTTCGTTATGGAACGGACAGCACGCGTGAAAATTCTTGCCCTGCTTTTTCAGCTTCACCCGCGCATCGATCAGATCGATGATGTCGGTGCGTGCCAGCAGGTCATTGATAAATACGCGTGGGATTCGTCCAGCCATATGCCCCTTTTATACACTTCATCTTTCAGGCGCCGCTTTGCCGCATCCTGAATGATTTTGTATATATGCCAATGCATAAACGAAAATAAGCCGCGCATTCCTTTCGGAAGCACGGCCTTACAACTACAACTCGGTCTGAATCGAGAGCTTACGCCCTCAACGCATTAGTACAGACGAGTGCGGCGTGCGTTTTCGCGAGCCAGTTTCTTCGCGTGACGTTTCACTGCTGAAGCTTTAGCGCGCTTACGTTCGGTAGTCGGTTTTTCATAGAACTCACGACGACGAACTTCCGCCAGAACACCTGCTTTCTCACAGGAACGCTTGAAGCGACGCAGAGCTACGTCGAACGGCTCGTTTTCACGTACTTTAATTACCGGCATGTGCCTCTCACCTTTGATTAAATCGGTTTGCCGCTGGCATCAGCGCCAGCTTATTTCAAAATGGTGCGGAATTTTACTGCAATTGCTGCTGCTTTGTAAAGCACCGACGCCTTTTTTGAAAGGGACTTTTATAAGGGTGAGGAGTATACACGAGGCTGTCGCCAGGGGCGAACAAAGTTTTACATCAACCCGCATTGGCCCTACACTGCGCGGTATCAGAGTGAGGTAAAACAAGTCATGCGTGTACTGGGTATTGAGACATCCTGCGATGAAACCGGCATCGCTATTTACGACGACGAAAAAGGTCTGTTAGCCAACCAATTGTATAGTCAGGTGAAATTGCACGCTGACTACGGCGGCGTAGTGCCTGAACTGGCCTCGCGCGACCACGTACGCAAGACCGTGCCGCTGATCCAGGCGGCGTTGAAAGAGTCGGGTCTGACGGCGAAAGAGATTGATGCCGTGGCCTATACCGCAGGGCCGGGTCTGGTGGGGGCGCTGCTGGTCGGCGCGACCGTTGGCCGTTCGCTGGCGTTTGCCTGGAATGTTCCGGCGATTCCGGTACACCATATGGAAGGGCACCTGCTGGCGCCGATGCTGGAAGACAATCCGCCGGAATTTCCGTTCGTGGCGCTGCTGGTCTCCGGCGGTCATACCCAACTTATCAGCGTGACCGGGATTGGTCAGTATGCGCTGTTAGGCGAATCCATTGACGATGCGGCCGGTGAAGCGTTTGATAAAACCGCCAAACTGCTGGGACTGGATTACCCTGGCGGCCCGATGCTGTCGAAAATGGCGGCGCAGGGCACCGCAGGGCGTTTTGTCTTTCCGCGTCCGATGACCGACCGTCCTGGGCTGGATTTCAGCTTCTCCGGGCTGAAAACGTTCGCCGCAAACACTATCCGCAGCAACGGTGATGATGAACAGACCCGCGCCGATATTGCCCGTGCGTTTGAAGATGCGGTGGTGGATACGCTGATGATCAAGTGTAAGCGAGCGCTGGATCAGACCGGCTTTAAGCGTCTGGTGATGGCGGGCGGGGTGAGCGCCAACCGCACGCTGCGTGCGAAGCTGGCGGAAATGATGCAAAAACGGCGTGGCGAAGTGTTCTACGCGCGGCCAGAGTTTTGCACCGATAACGGCGCGATGATCGCCTACGCCGGTATGGTGCGCTTCAAAGCCGGCGCAACGGCGGATTTAGGCGTGAGCGTGCGTCCTCGCTGGCCGCTGGCGGAGTTGCCTGCGGCGTGATTTTTTGCCCGGTGGCGGCTTCGCTTACCGGGCTTACAATACCGTAGGCCGGGTCAGGCGAAGCCGCCTCCCGGCGATAAAAAACGCTATACCCGCAACATCCCTTTATCTTCCAGAAACGCAATAATCGTCGCCAGGCCGTCACCGGTTTTCAGGTTGGTAAACGCCCACGGCCGATCCCCGCGCATGCGCATTGTATCGCGCGCCATTACCTCCAGCGACGCGCCCACATACGGCGCCAGATCCGTTTTGTTGATCACCAGAAAATCGGATTTGGTAATCCCCGGCCCGCCTTTACGCGGGATCTTCTCGCCTTCGGCCACGTCGATCACATAGATCGTCAGATCGGCCAGCTCCGGGCTGAAGGTGGCGCTCAGGTTATCGCCGCCGCTCTCGACAAAGATCAGATCCAGGTTGCCGAATGTCTCGCTTAATGCTTCCACCGCCGCCAGGTTCATTGAGGCGTCTTCGCGAATGGCGGTATGCGGACAACCGCCGGTTTCCACGCCGACAATCCTTTCCGGCGCCAGCGCGCCCGCTTCGGTAAGAATGCGCTGATCCTCTTTGGTATAAATATCGTTAGTCACCACCGCCAGTTGATACGTATCGCGCATCGCTTTGCATAACGCTTCCAGCAGGGCGGTTTTACCGGAACCCACCGGACCGCCCACGCCGACGCGCAGGGGATGTTTATAGTCGTTCATCGTGTCTCCTCAGGAGCGAAATAATCGGCAATATTGTGTTTCGTGACGGGCAGAAGCGATGGCGGCCAGCGGCGTGGATGAGCCCAGATCCGCATCCGGGCGAGCCAGCGCCTGCGCCATACCCTGCGCGTAATGGTCGCAAAGCGAAAGAATGAGCTGCTGCGCCGCCTGTTGTCCGAAGGGCACCAGCTTCACCCCCGCCATCACCGCGCTTTCTAACCAGCTGTAGCCGAGGCTTAACGCCAGATCCGTCAGCGGGATGCGCCAGCGCACGCCCAGCCACGCCATACCGCAGAGCTGGCTGTCGGCAAAAAGCGGACGCCACGTCTGCGGGCAGTCCGGCACCCAGTCCACCACCAGGCGTGTAAACGCCGCCCCCCGGCTGCGCTCTTCTTCGCGCAGTTCCCGGGTTTCCCGACAGGCCAGCAGATATGCGCTCCAGCGGCGAGCGGCGGTAACGTCATTCCGTTCACAGGCGTGGTATAACCGGGCGAAAATCGGCAGGTCGACGGTAAAAAAGTTCTGCTCCAGCTGTTGCGTTTGCCAGTGCGCAAAGTCTTCCGCGTTTTTCACCCAGCCGATCTCCACCGCCCACTCCAGCCCCTGAGACCAGGTAAACGATCCCACCGGTAAACTGCTGCTGGCGAGCTGCATCAGGCGTAGCCGTTGTCTGGCGTCAGTCATCAGTGGGCGTGGCCGTGGTGATGGCCGTGAGATTCGCTGGCATATGCCCCCGCCTCCGGTTCAAAGGGCAGATGCGCGAAAGTCACCTCTAAGCTGAACTGGCGCAGCATGTCGTCGAGTACGTGATCGTGGTGATAGCGCAGCTCGTCAGGCAGAATTTGCAGCGGAACGTGGCGGTTGCCCAGGTGGTAGCAGGCTTTGGCGAGCAGGAACGGATCGGCGCAGCGCACGACCGAAACGGCTTCGTTTGCGGCGATGATCTCCACTACCTCTGCGCCATCTTCCGTGCTCAGGCGATCGCCGCCGCGTAACAGCAAACCGCGCGGCAGCAGTAAACCGGCTTCGCGTCCGTCGCCCAGCACTACCTTCGCCCGGCTTTTGACGCGGACATCAATAGGGAGCGTCAGCGTTGCCGTGACGGCGGCGGGCGTTTCAATACGTTGCGTCAGATACAGCATGTCGTCTCCTCAGAATAAAAAATAACGCTGGGCCATCGGCAACACGTCTGCCGGTTCGCTGGTGATCGGCTCACCGTCAATGCGCACCTCGTAAGTCTGGGCGTCAACGGTGATGTTGGGTTGCAGGCTGTTGTGGATCATGTCGGCTTTTTTTACCGTCCGGCAGCCTTTCACGACGGCGGTGGCGCTGCGTAAGTTGAGCTGCTGCGCAATGCCGTTTTCAACCGCAGCCTGAGAAAGAAAGGTCAGGCGACAGTGATGACGCGCCGCGCCAAGCGCGCCAAACATCGGCCGGTAATGCACCGGTTGCGGGGTAGGAATCGAGGCGTTGATATCACCCATCGGCGCGCAGACGATCATCCCGCCTTTAATGAGTGTTGCGGGTTTTACGCCAAAAAAGGCCGGAGACCAGAGCACCAGATCCGCCAGCTTTCCCGCCTCAACAGAACCGACCTCATGGGCGATGCCGTGGGTTAGCGCCGGGTTTATCGTGTACTTGGCGATGTAGCGTTTTACGCGCTGGTTGTCGTTATCGCCCGTCTCCTCCGCTAACGGGCCGCGTTGTACTTTCATCCGGTGCGCCACCTGCCAGGTGCGCAGAATGACTTCGCCCACCCGTCCCATCGCCTGGGAATCCGACGAGGTCAGGGAAAAGGCGCCGAGATCGTGCAGCACATCTTCGGCGGCGATGGTTTCCCGACGAATACGCGACTCGGCAAACGCCACATCTTCGGCGATATCCGGGTCGAGATGGTGGCAGACCATCAGCATATCGAGATGCTCGTCAATGGTGTTGACGGTATAAGGCAGTGTCGGGTTGGTGGAGGAGGGGAGAATATGGGGATGCGCGCAGGCGGTGATAATATCCGGGGCGTGACCGCCGCCCGCCCCTTCGGTATGAAAGGTATGGATCGTGCGATCGCCAATTGCCGCCAGCGTGTCCTCGACGAAACCGGACTCGTTTAACGTGTCGCTGTGCAGCGCGACCTGAATATCCATCTCTTCAGCCACGGTCAGCGCACAGTCGATCGCCGCAGGCGTCGCGCCCCAGTCCTCGTGGATCTTCAGGCCGATCGCGCCGGCGGCAATCTGCTCACGCAGCGCGTCCGGGTTCGAGCCATTCCCTTTGCCGAGAAAACCGATATTCACCGGCAGGCTGTCCGCCGCCTGCAACATGCGGGCGATGTACCACGGGCCAGGCGTGCAGGTGGTGGCATTGGTGCCCGCTGCCGGGCCGGTGCCGCCGCCAATCATGGTCGTCACGCCAGAGACCAGCGCCTCTTCCGCCTGCTGCGGGCAGATCCAGTGAATATGCGTGTCCACGCCGCCTGCGGTAACGATCTTTCCTTCACCGGCGATCGCCTCCGTGCCGACGCCAATTGGGATCGTCACATTGGGCTGAATATCCGGGTTACCGGCTTTGCCGATGGCGAAGATCCTGCCGTCTTTGATGCCGATGTCCGCCTTGACGATCCCCCAGTGATCGACGATCAGCGCGTTGGTGATCACCAGATCCACACACGCGCGAGCACGCATCTGCCCCTGGCCCATACCGTCGCGGATCACTTTGCCGCCGCCGAATTTCACCTCTTCGCCGTAGGTCGTGAGATCGTTTTCGACTTCGATCCACAGTTCGGTATCCGCCAGACGCACCCGGTCGCCGGTCGTCGGGCCAAACATGTCGGCGTAAGCCTGCCGGGAAATCTCAGTCATTGTCTGCCTCCAGAGAGCCCATTACTTCGCCGCGAAAACCAAAAATACGCTGTGCCCCGGCGACGCGCACCAGTTCGACCTCGCGTTTTTGCCCCGGCTCAAAACGCACTGCCGTGCCTGCGGGGATGTTCAGGCGAAAACCGCGTGCGGCTTGCCTGTCAAAGCGTAATGCGGGGTTGACCTCGTAAAAGTGATAGTGTGATCCGACCTGAACCGGGCGATCGCCATGATTCTCAACCACGATCGTGCAGGTTTCTCTGCCTGTATTGATCGCGATGTTTCCCGTGGAGATCCTGTATTCGCCTGGAATCATGGTTCCTCCTTTATACGATCGGGTTATGAACGGTGACCAGTTTCGAGCCGTCTGGAAAGGTGGCTTCAACCTGAATATCCGGGATCATTTCCGGCACGCCCTCCATCACCTGATCGCGGGTCAACACATGGCGACCGTCTTCCATCAGTGACGCCACGCTTTTGCCGTCGCGGGCGCCTTCCATAATGAAAGCGCTGATCAGCGCCACCGATTCCGGGTAGTTCAGCTTCAGTCCACGCGCCAGACGACGCTCCGCCACCAGCGCGGCGGTAAAGAGCAACAGCTTGTCTTTTTCTCTGGGAGTCAGTTCCATAGTGATTCTCTTATGTCTGCCAGATACGGGGCAGGAATGGCGGTTTTTGGGTCAGTTGTGGTCGTAAGGATTGCCAGACGGCGCGCATAACGCGCTGGATAAGCAGGTTGTCGTGCCCGAGGAAGCGCAGGGCCAGCAGTGAATCAATCAGCGTCGCGCCAGCGTAGTCGCCGAGGGGGGCAATTTGCTCGCGTACGCCGTCCAGCATCTTTTCCGTGGCGGGATAACAGAGCAGCGTACCGCTCCAGGGATGTCTGGCGACGGTGTGCAGGTTTCCTCCCTCAAGGTGCAGCCTTTCTATTAATAGCGGCGTACCGTCCCGCCATACTTCCAGGCGGTTGCGCAGCGTGCCGTGGCTGAAGGTCTCCTGCATCACCGGTCGCCCCAAACAGAGCAGATCCCAGGCCAGCAGTTGGCTCTCTTGCGCCAGATGAAAGACCGACTGGATGTTAGCGTTCGCGCCGGGAAAAAGGATCGTATCCTGCGGCAGCCACTCCAGCGTGGCCTGCGGGGCGAGATAAAAATCCTGCCGCAGCTGCGCCTGAGGGCCGCGACTGCGGTAAAACTTCCCTGCGCCAGGCTGGGTGATTAACGCATGGCTGTCTGTTGCAAGCGTGGCGGAAATCGTGAGTTCATCGCCCCCGACAATACCGCCCGGCGGATGAAGCAAATAGAGGTGGCAAACGTCGTCTTCCGGGTAAAACGGACGCTGTACCGTCAGCGGGCCGACGTGTCGCGCCGAAGTGAGCACTGTTTTATGCGCGGCGCGGGTAAACCGCAGATCCAGTTCGGCCTGCCAGCCCCGTGTGAGAGTCTTATGCGCAACGGTGTCCAGAGCGTTTCCCTTATCAGCGTGAGGGGAGTGCATACAAAAAAGTATGCCTCAGCGCATCGGGAAAACGGTCATACGAGAAGCTTATGGAAAAAAGAGGCGGCGTCATGCCGCCCCAACGAGGTTTACAGCAAAACGAGAGGCATCCAGACAAGGCCGGTTATTACCAGCAGAACCAGGAAGATCAGGCCAAAAATAGCGCCCAGCCGCCAGTAATCCACCGTCGGCAGATAACCGCTACCGTAGTAGATGGGGCTTGGGCCGGTCGCATAGGGGGTGAGAATGCTGCCCAGACCAATGGCGGCGCCGACCATCAGGCAAAACACCGGTAAGGGGATGTCCGGCATCGCCAGCGCGGCGGCAATCATCATCGGCGCCAGCGCGGAGGTATAAGCGGTGGCGCTGGCAAAAAAGTAGCGTAACAGATAAAACACCACGATGAGCGCGACCATCACCATCATCGGCGAATAGCTGCTTAGCCCGTTTGCCAGCAGTTTGCCAAACCAGGTGATAAAGCCGGTATTGTTCAGTCCGGTGGCGAGCGTAATCAGCGAAGCCAGCCAGAAGAAAACGTTCCATGCCGCTTTATTGCTGACGATGTCATCCCAGGAGATGATGCGTAATACCAGCATCAATGCCACCACGCTATAACCGACCATCGCGGCATCAATGTAATCGCCGCCGAAGATCCACAGCACCAGCGCGCCGACCATCAGCACCAGCATCTTTTTCTCGCGCGAGCAGAGCGGGCCCATCTCCTTTAGCTCAGCTTCCGCCCAGCGCGGCACCTGGTCGCCCGACTTCAGTACCGGCGGATACAGCACGTAGGCCAGCCACGGAACCAGCAAGACCAGCAGAATGCTTAGCGGCAGCATTCCTGAGAACCAGTCGCCCCAGCTTAGCGCCGTATGGGATGCGCTTTTCATCAGGCCAATCAGCAACAGGTTAGGCGCCATCGCCGTCAGGAAAATGGCGCTGGTAACGCAGTCGGCGGTGATGCCCATCCACATAATATATGAGCCAATGGAGCGGGAGCTGGCGTCGTTAGGCTGCGAGTTATAGAGCGGCGGCAGGTTGCGGATAATCGGGTAGATGATCCCGGCGCCGCGCGCGGAGTTAGACGGCGTGACCGGGGCGAGGATCAGCTCGGAAAACATCACCGCATAGCCAAGAAACAGCGTGCGATGGCCCATCTTCTTCACCAGCATCAGCGCAATTCGCCGACCGAGGCCGGTTTTTTCATAGCCGGTGCCAAACATAAAGGCGGCGAAAATCAGCCAGATAACCGAGTTAGAAAAACCAGACACCGCCCACGAGAGGGCTTTGGCGGTAAATTTGAAGCCTTCCTGCGCGAGCTGATCGGGGCTGAACAGCAGCCACGGCGACAGAACGGCGATGATCGAAATCCCGATCATCGCCACGACCGCGCCCGGCACAGGTTCCAGAATGAGTCCCACAATGACGCCGGTAAAGACCGCAAAATAGAGCCAGGTGTGGCTCTCAAGACCGGTGGGGACGGGCAAAACAGCAATAATGGCGATGACCACCAGTGGAGCCAGGTATCGCCACCAACCAGATAAAGGTGCCATTGTCGTATCCCTGAGAAAAGGGAGAGGCGCAGCGCCTCTCCAGGAGGGTTATTTGATGTAGTGCACGTACTCGCAGATCTCGTCAACGATGGGACCGCGACGCTCGGCGAACTGTTTTTTGTTGTCGGCGATCAGGTTGTTGCCGTGGGTATCGATAGAGACAATCAGCGGCCCGAACTCTTTCACCCGGCAAACCCACAGCGATTCCGGCATGCCGAGTTCTGTCCAGTGCACCTCTTCTATCTCTTCGACCTGGGTCGCCGCCAGCACCGCGCAGCCAGCCGGGAAGATGACGTGCAGCGCTTTGAATTTCTGGCAGCCTTCTTCGGTCAGCGGCCCCATCCCGCCTTTTCCGACCACCAGCTTCACGCCGGTCTGCTCAATGAACTCTTTTTCAAAGGCTTCCATACGCATGCTGGTGGTCGGGCCGACGGAGACCATCTCCCATTTATCACCGTTTTTACGCACAATCGGCCCGGCGTGGAAAATCGCTTTGCCATTGAGATCGTAAGGAATAGGGCGCTTGAGTTCGATCAGGCGGCGGTGACAAACGTCGCGACAGGTCACCAGCGTTCCGGTCAGGTAGATCACATCGCCAACGCGGATATCTTCCAGGTCTTCGGCTTTGATCGGGGTAGTGAGGATCTTTTTCATAACGCGCTCCGGGTGTGGGACAGGTTTTCGAAGGAGAGGTCAGAATGAACCAGCAGCGTACCGCGACGGTGCGCCCAGCAGCCGGTGGAGACAGCCACGCCAATGGTTGACGGATGACGGGCGGCGGATTCGATGTGTACGCCCATCACCGAGCTGTTGCCGGTCAGCCCTTGTGGGCCGATTCCCAGGCGGTTTAGCCCTTCTTCCAGCCGCAGCTCAAGCTCTGCTGCCTTTGGATTCGGATGACGGGTGCCTATCGGGCGCAGAATCGCTTTGCGGGAAAGCACGGCGGCGGTTTCGACGGAGGTTGCGATGCCCACGCCGACCAGTACCGGTGGACAGGCATTGACCGCCAGCGTGGAGATGTTTTCAAAGACGAATTTCACCACGCCTTCGTAGCCTTCGGAAGGCATCAGCACTTTGGAACGCCCTGGCAGCGTGCAACCGCCGCCCGCCATATAAACTTCAATTTCCGCATCGTCGCCATCGGGAATAATCTCCCAGGTGACCCACGGCACGCCGCTGCCGGTGTTTTTGCCGGTATTCACTTCGTCGAAGATTTCGACCGCGTTATGGCGTAGCGGCGCTTTTACGGTGGCGTCTTCCACGGCCTGCTTAAGAATACTTTGCAGCTCGCCCAGCAGCGGGAAGCGGGAACCGACCTTCACGAAGAACATAATTTCACCCGTGTCCTGGCAGGCCGGGCGGTTCAGGTCGATTGCTTTCTGCATGTTATCGAACATCGTGTGGTAGATAATGTTTCCCATCGATGAGGTTTCGGCATCACGCAGCTGTTTTAATTTATCGACGACGTCATCGGGCATTCGGGTGGAGATCATGGCGGTAAAATTAGCGACAATATCCGTCAACGTAGTAACCGCATTTTGGTTATTTTGATTGCTCATCATATCAACTCCAGTTCTTTTATTAATCTGGAAATAAATTCTCTGGAGTAAACTACCACTAAAGGTGTGGTTTTATATTTTTTGTCACTGTGTATATGCAATTAACAGTTCGTGAATCACACTACAGAAAGGTGATGAAAATTGAGCAAAGGCAGGGTTTAACGACGTTAAGAGATTTACACTGCGCGTATTAAAATCACGGATAACCGACAGATGCTGAACAACTATCCCTTAGCCAAAGACCTACAGGTTTTGGTTGAAATTGTCCATACGGGAAGCTTTAGCGCGGCAGCGGCGGCGCTGGGGCAAACGCCCGCGTTCGTGACGAAACGGATTCAGATTCTTGAGACAACCCTTGCCACCACGCTGTTGAACCGCTCGGCAAGAGGTGTTGCGCTGACGGAAAGCGGGCAACGCTGCTATGAACATGCGCTGAAGCTCCTCACGCACTATCAGCGGCTGGTGGATGAGGTGACGCAAATTAAAACGCGCCCGGAGGGAATGATTCGCATTGGCTGTAGTTTTGGTTTTGGCCGCAGTTATATTGCACCTGCCATTACCGACCTGATGCGCAATTATCCTGAATTACAGGTTCACTTTGAACTCTTCGATCGGCAAATTGATTTGGTACAGGATAATATCGATCTGGATATTCGGATTAACGATGAAATTCCTGATTATTATATTGCGCATTTGTTAACAAAGAATAAAAGAATATTATGCGCGTCTCCCGCATATCTCCATAAATATCCTGAGCCGAAAACCTTACAAGAATTAAGCGGTCATGATTGTCTGGTGACAAAAGAACGTGATATGACCCACGGCATATGGGAACTGGGGAACGGGCAAGAGAAAAAATCAGTGAAAGTAACCGGACACCTCTCTTCCAATAGCGGTGAAATTGTTTTGCAGTGGGCGCTGGAGGGCAAAGGGATCATGCTGCGTTCAGAGTGGGATGTGCAGCCGTTTCTGGCGAGCGGTAAACTGGTGAGGGTATTGCCGGAGTATGCGCAGAGCGCCAATATCTGGGCGGTCTATCAGGAACCGCTGTACCGCAGCGTAAAGTTACGGGTATGTGTGGAGTTTCTGGCGGCATGGTGCCAGAAGCGACTCGGCAAGCCAGACGAGGGATATCAGGTGGCGTGGTGAACCCATCTGTAGGCCGGATAAGACGCTTTGCGTCGCCATCCGGCGATGCGTATGTGCCTGATGGCGGCTTCGCCTTACCTGGCCTACGGCGTGGTGTAAAAAGCTACTGCGGATCTTTCTCGCGCTTCTTCTTAAGTTTCGTCCAGATCTTCGTCTCCTGACGACGCCACAGGCGCTGGATGTTGTCATGGTGGCGCAGCAAAATCAGGCAAGACAGCATAGAGACCGGGAAGGTGAACTGGGGTTTAAACCACCACACGTAGAATGGCGCAATCAGCGCGCTGACGATCGCGCCCAATGACGAGTAACCGCTCAGTAAGACGGTCAGCAGCCAGGTGCCCGCCATCACGCCAGTTAAGTCCCAGCCGATGGGCGCGATCGCGCCGAATGCGGTCGCGACGCCTTTTCCGCCTTTGAAGCCAAAAAAGACCGGCCAGATGTGCCCCAGACAGGCGGCGATGGCAATCAGGCCCAGCCAGAAAGGGGTTACGCCTAATGCATAAGCGCCCCAGACCGGCAGCATGCCTTTGAGGACGTCGAAAATCAGTACCGCTACGGCTGCTCCCTTGCCCCCTATGCGTAACACATTGGTCGCGCCAGGGTTACCGGAGCCACTCTGACGCGGGTCGGGTAAACCTGCAATGCGGCAGACCAGAATGGCACTGGAAATTGAGCCGCAGAGGTACGCGAAGAGGATCATTCCAGGCGCGATTGCACTCATAAGCTGTTCCGTTTTGAAAATGTCGTGTTAAACGCTACTTCTGTGGATAATACGCATATTTCGCCGGAAGTGGTATCCGGGTTAGCCAAAAAGCAGGCAGGTCGTGATGGATATTGTATTTATAGAGCAACTTTCGGTAATCACCACTATCGGTGTTTACGACTGGGAGCAAACTATCGAACAGAAACTGGTGTTCGATATCGAAATGGCGTGGGACAACCGTAAGTCAGCCAGAAGCGACGACGTTGCGGATTGTCTGAGCTATGCCGACATTGCCGATACGGTAGTCAGCCATGTGGAGGGCGGCCGTTTTGCGTTAGTCGAACGCGTAGCGGAAGAGGTGGCGGATCTGCTGCTCAGCCGCTTTAACTCTCCGTGGGTACGCATCAAGCTCAGTAAGCCCGGCGCCGTAGCGCGTGCGGCGAATGTTGGCGTTATCATTGAGCGTGGCAATAATCTGAAAGAAAATAATTAACTTCATAGTTTTTAAACCAAACGGCGATATATGGGTCTTAAAGCTGGAGTCATAACTGCTGTTCGTTTTTTTTGATTTAGGGGTTTATTGATGAGCGATATACACTCGCTGCTGGTGGCGGCAATTTTGGGTGTGGTCGAAGGATTGACGGAGTTTTTGCCCGTCTCCAGCACGGGCCATATGATCATTGTTGGTCACCTGTTGGGTTTTGAAGGCGATACGGCAGAGACGTTTGAGGTGGTAATTCAGTTGGGATCGATCCTGGCGGTGGTGGTGATGTTCTGGCGGCGTTTGTTCGGCCTGATCGGCATTCACTTTGGCAAACAACCGCATGAAGGCACCGGAAAAGGACGCCTGACGTTAGGGCATATTGTGCTGGGGATGATCCCGGCCGTGGTGCTGGGCCTGGTGTTCCATGACACCATTAAGTCTTTGTTTAATCCCGTTAACGTGATGTATGCGCTGGTCGTGGGCGGTCTGCTGCTGATTGCCGCGGAATGCCTGAAGCCGAAAGAGCCGCGCGCGCCGGGCCTGGACGATATGACGTATCGTCAGGCGTTTATGATTGGCTGCTTCCAGTGTCTGGCGCTGTGGCCGGGCTTTTCCCGTTCCGGCGCGACCATTTCCGGTGGGATGTTGATGGGGGTGAGTCGCTATGCCGCATCGGAATTCTCATTCCTGCTGGCCGTTCCGATGATGATGGGCGCGACGGCGTTGGATCTCTACAAGAGCTGGTCGTTCCTGACGGTGGAAGATATCCCCATGTTCGCCGTGGGATTTGTGACTGCGTTCATTGTGGCGCTGATCGCCATCAAAACCTTCCTGCAATTGATTAAGCGTATCTCGTTCATTCCGTTTGCGATTTACCGCTTTATCGTGGCTGCTGCGGTCTACGTTGTTTTCTTCTGATAACGCTTGATGCCGGATGGCGGCGTAAATGCCTTATCCGGCCTACGGTTCGATTTTGTTGCCGGATAAGCGGAGCGCCATCCGGCAACAAAACGGTGAGCTTACGCCTCGGGTTTCGGGCAACGCCGTTCCTTCCAGTTAGCCACCGCTGCAATTCGCCGTCTGGTGAGTTCTTCGCGGATCTCCGCGCCTTTAAAGCCTGCCTCCACCACCTCTTTTGTCGGCACCGCCTGCGCGACCAGCCACGCTTCGCGCAGCCAGCGACCTTGCGGATAGTCAGACGCCTCAAAACCGGTACGACCGCGCACGTCGGCCTCGCTGGTCAGGGCGATTTGCTCTACGCGCTGCGGCTTACGCCAGGCGTCAATCGAATCGAACAGCTTCACGATCGTTTTCGGCTGCAAAATCGGGAAGGTATGGATGAGATCGTGGAATTCCGCCACCAGTTTGGCTAAATCCCGAATCTCATTCGGCACGCGCAGACGCTGGCATAACTGCTCGACCAGCTTTACGCCTGCCGGGCCGTGACCATGATGGCGCGGCCAGAGCGCTTTGGGCGTCAACCCTTTGCCAAGGTCGTGACAGAGCGTGGCGAAACGCACATCAACGTTCGGGCTGAGCATGGCGGCCATTGATAACGTCATCAATGTGTGGATGCCGGTATCGATTTCCGGGTGCCACTTTGCCGGAGCCGGAACGCCAAACAGCGCGTCCACTTCCGGGAACAGAACGCGTAGCGCGCCGCAGTCGCGCAGCACCTGAAAGAAAACCTGCGGATTGCGCGTGGTTAAGGCGTTCTCGGTCTCCTTCCATACGCGCTCCGGCGTGAGGTGTTCCAGTTCGCCTGCGGCGGTCATGTCGCGCATCAACGCCAGGGTTTCATCAGCGATGCGGAAACTGAGGTGCGCGTAGCGGGCGGCAAAACGCGCCACGCGCAACACGCGCAGCGGATCTTCGCTAAAGGCGGGGGAAACATGGCGCAGCAGGCGATTGTCCAGATCGCGACGCCCCTGATAGGGGTCGACGATATGGCCGTCGTCATCCTGCGCGAGGGCATTAATGGTGAGGTCGCGACGTTGCAGGTCTTCTTCCAGCGTCACGTCCGGCGCGGCATAGCAGGTAAAGCCGGTATAGCCTGAACCGGATTTACGCTCGGTGCGCGCCAGCGCATACTCTTCACGCGTTTGCGGATGAAGAAACACGGGAAAATCGCGGCCTACCTGCTGGTAGCCCGCGTCAAGCATCTCCTGCGGCGTGGCGCCAACCACCACCCAATCTTTATCTTTGACCGGTAGCCCTAACAACGCATCCCGAACAGCACCACCGACCAGATAAATCTTCACGCCACTTTCCCTTCCTGAAAAAATCATCCCTTAATCATATGTCAGTGCGGCAGAGAAGGCGATTTAGTTCATCCAGCGGTCTTTGCGTTTACGGCTTGGGATCATGTGCGGGAGAACCAGGCCGAGCAGCAGGCCGAGTCCCAGCACGCCGCCGCCATACATGAACCACTGCATAATAATGGTGCGCTGCTTGTCATCAAGTTGCAGATTGGCGGCGCTGACTTTCTTCTGCGCCACGATCAGCTCGTTTTTCAGCTTCTGGTTTTCTTCTTTCAACCCGTTAATCACGCTGTCGCTCTGCGACACTTTTTGCTGCATGTCGGCCGTGCGCTGATTCCAGGTGGTATCAATATTGTTCAGCTTATCGGTCAGCGTCTTAACCTGATTTTCCAGATCCGGTACGCGGATACGCAGGCTGGGCGAGCTGTTCAGCTCTTTCATCGGGATCCAGGCAGTACGACCTGTACTGTCTTTCACCTGAGCGTAATTCGTGTTGGCGTCAGTCTGTAATAATGTCACTTCCTCGCCGGCATTCACCGTACCCACGAGGCGATAATTATCTCCCGGACCGCTGCGGACCCAGGTATTCAGTTCGTCAGAGACATAGCGCTTCTCTTCTGCGTGGGAGACGGCAGTGGCGCTAAGTGCAAGTAAAGTTAATCCAATCAGGCGTAATTTTGGCATCAGGCTGTCGTTTTTGTCATAAAAAGTGGAACGATAGTAGTGGCATCAGTGTCTCTACGCAAAGCATTCGACATCAATCGGAATCATCTGTGTCATCTTTGCCACTGTTTTAAACTTTTACGCCCGTCAAATTGCTCGTTGCATGGCAATTTGGCGCAAAATACTATCTACTGACAAAAAAGAACGCGTTAAGTTCGCCGTCATTCTTCCCATATGTGACATAACCCATAAGTACAAGGCAATGGCTCAGGAAATCGAATTAAAGTTTATCGTTAATCACGACGCTGTAGACGCGTTGCGTGACCATCTGCAAACACTCGGCGGCGAGCACCATGCGCCCAGCCAGTTACAGAACATTTACTACGAAACGCCGGACAAGTGGTTGCGTGGACATGATATAGGTCTGCGCATCCGTGGCGAGAATGGTCGTTATGAAATGACCATGAAAATCGCCGGTCGGGTTACGGGGGGCCTGCATCAACGGCCGGAATACAATGTTGCGCTGAGCGAGCCGACGTTGGATCTCGCACGGCTCCCGCAGGAGGTCTGGCCGAACGGCGAGCTGCCCGCGGATCTCGCTTCACGCGTGCAGCCGCTGTTCAGCACCGATTTTTACCGTGAGAAATGGCTGGTGGACGTTGACGGCAGCCGTATTGAAATCGCGCTCGATCTTGGCGAAGTGAAGGCCGGAGAATGTGCCGAGCCAATTTGCGAGCTGGAGCTGGAACTGTTAAGTGGCGAGACCCGTGCGGTGTTGAAACTGGCAAACCAACTGGTGTCGCAAGCGGGTCTGCGTCAGGGCAGCCTGAGCAAGGCCGCACGGGGATATCATCTGGCGCAGGGGAATGCTCCGCGTGGGATCAGACCTACTGCGGTGCTGAAAGCGCCAGCCAAAGCCAGCATTGAGCAGGGGCTGGAAGCGGCGCTGGAGCTGGCATTGTCGCAATGGCAGTACCATGAAGAACTGTGGGTGCGTGGAAATGACGCCGCCAAAGCGGATGTACTGGCGGCGATGGGGCTGGTTCGCCATGCGCTGATGCTGTTTGGCGGTATTGTACCGCGTAAAGCAAGCGCTCACTTACGCGATTTGCTGACGCAGTCGGAAGCGACCCTTGTCTCTGAGGTTTCAGCCATCACGGCTATCTATAGCACGCAAACGGCGATGGCTAAACTGGCGCTGACCGAATGGCTGGTCACCAAAGCCTGGCAACCGTTCCTTGATGCCAAAGCGCAGGCGAAAATGGCCGATTCTTTCAAACGCTTTGCCGATATTCACCTGTCGCGCCATGCGGCGGAGCTGAAAGCGACTTTCGGGCAGCCGTTGGGCGATCGGTATCGCGATCAGCTTCCGCGCCTGACCCGCGATATTGACAGCATTTTGCTGCTGGCAGGTTATTACGACGCGAATGCGGTACAGGCCTGGCTGGAGAACTGGCAGGGCCTGCGCCACGCGATTGTGACAGGGCAGCGCATTGAAGTTGAACACTTCCGCAATGAGGCGATCTTCCAGGAGCCGTTCTGGCTGCATAGCGGAAAACGATAACCAGTAACGCCTGATGGCGATGCAGCGCATCTTATCAGGCCTACGGGCGCAGGTTTTGTAGGCCGGATAAGGCGTCACGCCGCCATCCGGCAACACTCATCGGGATTAGTTAGCCATCTGAGGACACACCTTAAATGAAGCCGCTTTCTTCACCGTTACAGCAGCACTGGCAGACCGTGGTTGAGCGGTTACCAGAAATCCTGGCTGAAGCCACGCTTAGCGTTCAGGCGAAGTCAGTACTTACATTTAGTGACTTTGTGCAGGACAGCGTGATTGCGCATCCCGAATGGCTGACTGAGCTGGAAAGCGCGCCGCCGCAGGCCGATGAGTGGCGGCATTATGCCGCGTGGCTACAGGACGCGTTGGCGCAGGTGACTGATGAAGCGGCGCTGATGCGTGAGCTTCGCGTATTCCGTCGCCGCATCATGGTACGTATCGCCTGGGCGCAGGCGCTGTCGCTGGTGGAAGAAGAAAACATTCTGCAACAGCTAAGCCATCTGGCGGAAACGTTGATCGTCGCCGCGCGCGACTGGTTGTATGACGCCTGCTGTCGCGAATGGGGGACGCCCTGCAACCATGATGGCGTACCTCAACCGTTGCTGATTCTGGGGATGGGAAAACTGGGCGGCGGCGAGCTGAATTTCTCCTCGGATATCGATCTGATCTTCGCCTGGCCGGAGCACGGTTCCACCCGGGGCGGTCGGCGCGAGCTGGATAACGCGCAGTTCTTTACCCGCATGGGGCAGCGTTTGATCAAAGTGCTGGACCAGCCGACGATGGACGGCTTTGTGTACCGGGTGGATATGCGCTTGCGCCCGTTTGGCGACAGTGGCCCGCTGGTGCTGAGTTTTGCCGCGCTGGAAGATTATTACCAGGAACAAGGGCGCGACTGGGAGCGTTATGCGATGGTCAAAGCGCGCATTATGGGCGCTGCCGACAGTGCGTATGTCGATGAACTGCGCACCATGTTGCGACCTTTCGTGTTCCGCCGCTATATCGATTTCAGCGTGATCCAGTCCCTGCGTAATATGAAAGGGATGATTGCCCGTGAAGTGCGCCGTCGCGGTCTGAAAGACAATATTAAGCTTGGCGCCGGCGGTATTCGTGAAATTGAGTTTATCGTGCAGGTGTTCCAGTTGATTCGCGGCGGACGGGAACCCTCGCTGCAATCGCGCTCGTTGCTGCCGACGCTGAGCGCGATTGATGCGCTGCACCTGTTGCCAGAAAATGACGCCGGACAGTTACGCGCGGCCTATCTCTTCCTGCGCCGTCTGGAAAACCTGCTGCAAAGCATCAATGATGAGCAGACCCAGACGCTGCCGGGCGATGAACTGAACCGGGCGCGTCTGGCCTGGGGAATGCGCACGGATGACTGGTCGCAGCTCACCGACATTCTGGCGGCGCACATGGCTAACGTGCGTCGGGTATTTAACGAACTGATTGGCGATGACGAAACCGATACTCAGGAAGATACGCTGTCGGAACACTGGCGCGAACTGTGGCAGGATGCGCTACAGGAAGATGATACCACGCCAGTGCTGGCGCATCTGTCCGACGACGATCGCGGACGCGTGCTGGCGTTAATCGCCGACTTTCGTAAAGAGCTGGATAAGCGCACCATTGGCCCGCGTGGGCGGCAGGTGCTCGACCATCTGATGCCGCATCTGCTTAGCGACGTGTGCTCGCGCGAAGATGCTTCTGTGCCGCTGTCGCGTATTACGCCGCTGCTGGTGGGGATCGTTACGCGTACTACCTACCTTGAATTACTGAGCGAATTTCCTGGCGCGCTGAAGCACCTGATTTCGCTGTGCGCCGCTTCGCCGATGGTGGCGAGCCAGCTGGCGCGTTATCCGCTGTTGCTCGATGAACTACTGGATCCGAATACGCTGTATCAGCCAACGGCGACCGACGCTTATCGCGATGAGTTACGCCAGTATTTGCTGCGTGTGCCGGAAGATGACGAAGAGCAGCAGCTGGAAGCGCTGCGCCAGTTTAAACAAACGCAGCTGTTGCGCATTGCGGCGGCGGATATCGCCGGTACGCTACCGGTGATGAAGGTCAGCGATCACCTGACCTGGCTGGCGGAGGCCATTATCGACGCCGTTGTCCAGCAGGCGTGGGGGCAAATGGTGGCGCGCTATGGGCAGCCGACGCACCTTGCTGAGCGCACCGGACGCGGGTTTGCGGTGGTGGGTTATGGCAAGCTGGGTGGCTGGGAACTGGGCTACAGCTCCGATCTTGATCTGATCTTTTTGCACGATTGCCCAATGGACGTGATGACCGACGGCGAGCGTGAAATTGACGGCCGCCAGTTCTACTTACGCCTGGCGCAGCGCATTATGCACCTGTTCAGCACCCGCACCTCTTCCGGTATCTTGTATGAAGTGGACGCGCGGCTGCGCCCGTCCGGCGCGGCGGGAATGCTGGTTACGTCGGCGGAAGCCTTTGCCGATTATCAGAAAAACGAAGCCTGGACATGGGAGCATCAGGCGCTGGTACGCGCCCGTGTGGTTTATGGCGACCCGCAACTGACCTCGCAGTTTGACGCCGTGCGTCGCGATATCATGACCCTCGCTCGCGAAGGCAAAACGTTGCAGACCGAGGTGCGCGAAATGCGCGAGAAAATGCGCGCGCATCTGGGCAACAAGCATCGCGATCGTTTTGATATCAAAGCCGACGAAGGCGGGATCACCGATATTGAATTTATTACCCAATATCTGGTGCTGCGCTATGCGCATGAAAAGCCGAAGCTGACGCGCTGGTCCGATAACGTGCGCATTCTGGAACTGCTGGCGCAAAACGACATTATGGATGAACAGGAAGCGCAGGCGCTGACGCAGGCCTATACCACGCTGCGCGATGAGCTTCATCACCTTGCGCTACAGGAGCTTCCGGGGCATGTGGCGCAAGAGTGCTTCAGCAAGGAACGCGCGCTGGTACGGGCAAGCTGGCAGAAGTGGCTGGTTGCCGGGTGAAGTGTGCTATTATCGCGCGCAAATTTTAAGACCCTCAGAGAATCTCTCAGGAGACAGGAATGAAAGTAACGCTGCCAGAGTTTGAACGTGCAGGAGTCATGGTTGTTGGTGATGTGATGCTGGATCGCTACTGGTACGGGCCGACCAGCCGTATTTCCCCCGAAGCGCCAGTACCCGTTGTCAAAGTGGACACCATTGAAGAACGTCCGGGCGGTGCGGCGAACGTGGCGATGAACATCGCTTCTCTGGGCGCAAATTCGCGTCTGGTGGGTCTGACCGGTATTGACGATGCGGCGCGCGCGCTGAGCAAAACGCTGGCAGATGTGAACGTAAAATGCGACTTCGTTTCTGTGCCTACGCATCCGACGATTACCAAACTGCGTGTACTTTCCCGTAACCAGCAGCTGATTCGCCTGGATTTTGAAGAAGGCTTTGAAGGCGTCGATCCGCTGCCATTGCACGAGCGTATTAACCAGGCGCTGGGCTCAATTGGCGCGCTGGTGTTGTCTGATTACGCCAAAGGCGCGTTGGCCAGCGTTCAGCAGATGATTCAGCTTGCGCGTAAAGCGGGCGTTCCGGTGCTGATCGACCCGAAAGGCACCGATTTCGAACGTTATCGCGGCGCCACGCTGTTGACGCCGAACCTGTCTGAGTTCGAAGCGGTGGCGGGTAAATGTAAAAGTGAAGAAGAGATTGTCGAACGCGGCATGAAGCTGATTGCCGATTTCGAATTTTCTGCGCTGCTGGTGACCCGTTCCGAGCAGGGAATGACGCTGCTGCAACCGGGTAAAGCGCCGCTGCATATGCCGACCCAGGCGCAGGAAGTGTATGACGTTACCGGTGCCGGGGATACGGTGATCGGCGTACTGGCAGCCACATTAGCGGCGGGGAACTCCCTGGAAGAGGCCTGCTATTTCGCGAACGCGGCAGCAGGCGTTGTCGTCGGTAAACTGGGAACATCAACCGTTTCGCCAATCGAACTGGAAAATGCGGTGCGCGGTCGTGCGGATACCGGCTTCGGCGTGATGACGGAAGCCGAACTGAAACAGGCCGTGGCCAGCGCGCGTAAACGCGGCGAGAAAGTGGTCATGACCAACGGCGTTTTTGACATTCTGCATGCCGGACATGTGTCTTACCTGGCGAACGCCCGCAAGCTGGGCGATCGCCTGATCGTCGCGGTGAACAGCGATGCCTCCACCAAACGTCTGAAAGGCGAAACTCGCCCTGTGAATCCGCTGGAACAGCGAATGATCGTGCTGGGTGCGCTGGAGTCCGTTGACTGGGTGGTTTCTTTCGATGAGGACACCCCGCAGCGGCTGATTGCTGGCGTGCTGCCGGATTTGCTGGTGAAAGGCGGTGACTATAAGCCAGAAGAGATTGCCGGTAGCGAAGAAGTCTGGGCCAACGGCGGCGAAGTGCTGGTGCTTAACTTCGAAGACGGTTGTTCGACCACCAATATCATCAAGAAAATCCAGAAAGACAGCGATAAATAACCGCTGAACAGACGGCCCGATACGCACTGCGCCATCGGGCATCTGGCTTGTTCCCAAAGTGTGATGTCAGGCAACTGATATGCGCACTTTTTGCACAACCGTTCAACACATATAAGAGAATACTGAAATTAGAAAAAGCATATGGCCTTAACAGATATTTGATAACTGGAGGGTATGCTGATGAACGACAAGAACGTATATTCGTTAAACAATTTTGATTTTCTGGCGCGCAGTTTCGCCAGGATGCAGGCTGAGGGCCATCCTGTTGATATCCAGGCCGTTACCGGAAATATGGATGAGGCGCACCGCAGCTGGTTTTGCAAACGCTATGCGCTTTACTGCCAACAGGCGACACAGGCTAAGAAGCTAGAACTCGAACACTGAAAATATCAACGGGCCTTACGGCCCGTTGTGGTTTTTACTCTTGCGGATCGACAGGCGGGATGGCGGGCGCAGGTTTAACATCTACAGGTTTCTCACGCGCTTCCAGCTCGCTGAGGCGTTGCTCCAGCAGCGCCAGCTTTTCGCGGGTGCGCAGTAAGACCTGAGTCTGCACGTCAAACTCTTCACGGCTCACCAGATCGAGACGCGTCAGCTGCGATTGCAGCGTCTGACGGATTTTCTTCTCGATATCTTCCCCGAACTCCCGGACCCCTTTCGGCATCGACTCGTGAACCTGACGAGCGAGTTGCTCAATTTTTTTCGGGTCAATCATTGTGGTTTCCCTGAACTGGTAAGTGTCAGAACACATTGTAGTGCGATATGCAGGCGTCATAAACCAGAATTGTGTGTCGCTTAGCGGAGTAAAGGCGTTGATGAAGGTAATCAATAGCGTTATAGTTAACTCGCTTATTCTCAGGGCGGGGCGAAATTCCCCACCGGCGGTAAATCAGCGTATGTCCAAAAGATTTCGCGTTGCGGCAATGCAGCAGCGGCGTGAAAGATGAAGGACAGGTTGAAAGCCCGCGAGCGCTTCAGGTGCAAATCTGAAGGTCAGCAGATCCGGTGTAATTCCGGGGCCGACGGTTAAAGTCCGGATGGGAGAGAGTAACGATCCAGTCGGGCATGGGCCCGCTCACGTTATTTTTTTGCCGCTTGTCGGTACTCCTAAGACTGCCCTGATTCTGGTAACCATAATTTTAATGAGGTTTTTTTACCATGAATCAGACGCTACTTTCCTCTTTTGGTACGCCTTTTGAACGTGTGGAACATGCGCTATCCGCGCTGCGTGAAGGACGCGGTGTGATGGTGCTTGACGATGAAGATCGCGAAAACGAAGGCGATATGATTTTCCCGGCCGAGGCCATGACCGTTGAGCAGATGGCGCTGACCATTCGCCACGGCAGCGGCATTGTTTGTCTGTGCATCACTGAAGATCGTCGCAAGCAGCTCGATTTGCCGATGATGGTGGAGAACAATACCAGCGCCTACGGCACCGGTTTTACCGTGACCATTGAAGCCGCAAAAGGCGTGACTACCGGCGTTTCTGCCGCAGACCGCGTAACGACCGTTCGCGCAGCCATTGCCGATGGCGCGAAACCTGCCGATCTGCACCGTCCAGGCCACGTTTTCCCGCTGCGCGCGCAGCCGGGCGGCGTTCTGACCCGCGGCGGCCATACTGAAGCCACCATCGATCTGGTGACGCTGGCCGGGTTCAAACCTGCTGGCGTACTGTGTGAGCTGACGAATGACGATGGCACAATGGCGCGCGCGCCGGAATGCATCGCGTTTGCCGGTAAACACAACATGGCAGTAGTGACGATCGAAGATCTGGTGGCTTACCGCCAGGCGCACGAGCGTAAAGCCAGCTAATTCTGTAGGCCTGATAAGCGAAGCGCCATCAGGCGATGAGATGATAATAAAAACCGAAGCCGGTTCGCAGGCTTCGGTTTTTTGTGTTTACAGAGGTCATTAATCCCGCCGTTTATCCCTTATATTTTGCTTTTTTAAACATCCCATCTGTTAATAAAAGCCCAACCTTTTTCTCTATGATCAAAATCATATTCTCGATTTCATACTGTGCCAGTATATAGGGCTACCTCAATATAGGTAGAAAAGGTTTTAACGCTAATTGTTTGGTAATATTAGATTTTAAGGGTAAAAGGATGTTTATCGCCTGGTATTGGCTCGTCTTAATTTTTCTGGTGATCGTAGGGTATTTTTGCCATATGAAACGCTATTGTAAGGCGTTTCGGCAGGACAGAGATGCGCTGCTGGAAATCCGCAATAAATTACTTCGTCGCGATGATGAAGAACGCGTTATGACCAAAGAGCAGGAATAAGCGCTTCCTGCTGCCTCTGTTATCCGATTCCCATCGCCTGAAGCACGACAAGACTCAACCCCATCACCGACATTCCACACAGTACGCCGTAGCTGGGATTATTATTAGGGTCGATCTCTTTTGCCAGCGGCATCAGCTCATCAACGGATAATGCCACCATAATTCTCGCGACGGCGGCCATGATGGACGCCATAACGACCGGTGAGATCAGGCTGCCCAGAATAAGCCACGCCATTACACCGCCAAGAATTTCCGCCATCCCGGAGATACCGGCCCAGAAAATTGCGGTCCGTTTTGAACCGGTTGCGGCGTAGACTGGCCCGGCGACCGCTAATCCTTCAGGAATATTGTGCAAGGCGACCGCCAGGGCAATGCCAAAACCCAATTCGAGGTTGCTGCTGGCGGTGACGAAGGTGGCGATACCTTCCGGGAAGTTGTGCAGACTGATGCCCAGCGTCAGCAGGATGGCGGTGCGTTTTATCGAGCCGGGGAGAGGACGTGCGGTTTTTTGCACTAAATCTTGTGGGTGGGCGTGGGGAAGCAGCCTGTCGAGACCGAAATAACCCAGCAAGCCGATAATAAACATACCGTAACCCAGCACCGGAGACATGCCATCCGCCGCCAGCGCGGCTGGCAGCATCTCCATCAGCGAGATCAACAGCATAATGCCTGCGGCGAATCCCAGTGAAAACGCCAGCACGCGGTTGGACGGTTTTTGCCCCAGCACGCCAAGAAACGCGCCAATAAAGGTGGCGGCGCCCGCCAGTAAGGTCAGAATTAAAGGTACTGACATCGACAACTCCTTATGATTCAACTGTCCGAACCTGACCTTCAAAATAACTGATGATCTTCATCATGGTTATCTGAGTTCTTCATCCATCGAAAAAGCGTATTGTGATGATATCAAAATGACTCCCTCAGTAAGGATATCATCATGTCTTCAACACGTATGCCAGCATTGTTTTTAGGTCACGGTAGCCCGATGAACGTTCTGGAAGATAATGTGTATACCCGTGCCTGGCGGCATCTGGGGGATACATTGCCGCGTCCAAAAGCGATTGTCGTTGTTTCGGCGCACTGGTTCACGCGAGGGACGGGCGTGACGGCGATGGAAGCGCCAAAGACGATCCATGATTTTGGCGGCTTTCCTCAGGCATTGTATGACACGCACTATCCTGCGCCCGGTTCGCCGGAACTGGCGCAACATCTGGTTGAGTTGCTGTCGCCGACGCCGGTCGCGCTGGATAAAGAGGCGTGGGGCTTTGATCACGGCTCCTGGGGCGTGTTGATCAAGATGTACCCGAATGCGGATATCCCGATGGTGCAGTTGAGCATCGACAGCACCAAACCGGCGGCCTGGCATTTTGAAACAGGGCGCAAACTGGCGGCGTTGCGGGACGAAGGCATTATGCTGGTCGCCAGTGGCAACGTGGTGCATAACCTGCGCACGGCGCGCTGGCATGGCGAGAATACGCCCTACCCGTGGGCAACGTCATTCAATGAGTATGTGAAAGCGAATCTGACATGGCAGGGGCCGGTAGAACAGCATCCGCTGGTTAATTACCTCGATCATGAAGGAGGATCGCTGTCGAACCCAACGCCGGATCACTATCTGCCGCTGCTGTATGTGTTAGGCGCATGGGATGGCAAAGAGCCGGTGACGATCCCGGTTGACGGCATCGAGATGGGCAGCCTGAGTATGCTGTCGGTACAGGTGGGATGATTAATGCCCGATGGCGCTACGCTTGTCGGGCCTACGGCACGAATTGTAGGCCGGGTAAGGCGAAGCCGCCACCCGGCACAAGAAACTATTCGACAAAGATATGCGGGTAGAAGCGGGACAGATCCTGGGTGATCAACGCTCTGTCTTCGCGAATACCGATCCCGGCGGGTTGATCGTTGATCAACCAGCTGCCAATCAGCATATAGCTGTCGCCAAACTTCGGCAGCGGACAGAACTGCTGCACAATCATGCCTTCTTCGCCGTAAGGGCCTTCCACCGCTTCGATCGTTTTCCCGTTCTCAATGATGGAGACGTTAGCGCCTTCACGCGAGAAGATCGGTTTGACGACGAATTTTTCCATTTGCGGATAGTCATCTTCCGCAAAATAAGCCGGCAGCAGGTTAGGGTGATCCGGGAACATTTCCCATAACATTGGGAGCAGCGCTTTATTGGAGATAATGCTCTTCCAGGCCGGTTCCAGCCAGCGAACGCCAGCATCTTCCAGCTTGGTGGAGAACATTTCACGCAGCATAAATTCCCACGGATAGAGCTTAAACAGGTTGGCAATCACCTGATCCTGCAAGTCCGAAAACTGACCTTTTTCACCCAGGCCGATATCTTCAATGTAGAGGAACTCGGTGGCGATTTCAGCTTCGGCGGCGCAGTCCTGTAGATACTGGATTGTCCCGCGATCTTCCACGGTGTCGCGACAGCAGGTGAGGTGCAGCAGTTGGAAGCCATACTGCTCACGCAGCTCGGCGAAGCGTTCGATCAGCTTTTCTTGCAGACTGTTAAACTGATCGCTGCCTTCCGGCAGGTTGCCCGCATTTAGCTGGTCTTCCAGCCAGATCCACTGGAAAAACGCGGCCTCATACAGTGAGGTCGGCGTATCGGCGTTATTTTCTAAAAGCTTAGGCTCCCCCGTGCCATCCCACGCCAGATCGAGGCGGGAATAGAGCGACGGCTGCTGCGTTTGCCAGGACTGACGTACAAAGCCCCAGGTATGCTTAGGAATGCGAAACTTCGTCATCAGCTCGTCGCTGGCGATCACTTTCTCCACGACCTTAAGGCACATCTGGTGCAGTTCAGCGGTGACGTCTTCCAGCTTCTCAACCTGGTCGAGCGCCAGCTTGTAGTACGCGTCTTCACACCAGTACGGTTCCCCGTACATCGTGTGAAAATTAAAACCGTATTCGGTGGCTTTCTCGCGCCAGTCCGGGCGCTCAGTAATACTGATTCTTTCCATGCGTCTTAGCCGCCCATCGAACGATTCGAGGTGCCGGTGGCGCTACGCTGCATTGTGCTTTGTTTTGCCACTGACTCGCCAAAACCACCACGGGTAACGGTTGTGGTTGTGGCGGGCTTCGGCGCCATCGCGGTTTTCGGTACAGTCATGGTACGGCCAGGCTGTGCGGCGCCGTAGTTCTTGCCGCTGGCGTCGGTGTATTTACCGTAGGCCGGGCTGGCCGGGTTTTTTGAACTGAACAGTGGTTGCTGAGCAAAGCCCGCGCCGCCGCCCATCATTCGGCCCATCATGTAGCCCGCCATCAGCGGCATCCAGAAGCTGCCGCTGGATTGCGCCTGCGCCTGATTTTCCGGCGCCATGCCAGCCTGAGCCGGCGCCTGCTGGCACTGGCCTTCGCCGAATTCAGCCACGCAGTCTTCACGCGTCGCGTATTTCGGCGCGGTACGTTCCGCTTCTTTCAGGGCATTGTTGAATGCGGTCGTACATTCAGCGTTTTTGCCCGGGTTCGCTGCCGAGCAGTCGTCGGCGTTTTGATACAGCGAAACCGTTTCGTCGCTTTTTTCACAGCCGGCCAGCATAAAGACAGCGGTAACCGCCAGAGCAACCGGAGTAAGATGACGTGCGCTCCAGCTTTTGCGGAACGAGGCGTGATGTATAGATTTTGTCCGTTTCATTTTTGTCTTCCAGGACCCAGTGATAAACACAATAAATAATGCTCAGGATAGTGGATGGCTGGTCGAAATTGAAGCGAGAAGAGGCGAGAATGCGGCAGAATGGCGGGATCTTTACGTTGCCTTACGTTCAGACAAGGTTTAGCGCCCGGTGGCGCGACGCTTACCCTGCCTGCGATCAGGTAGGCTCAATAAGCGAAGCGCCATCGGGCAATTCATCAGTTACGGAACGGGTTGTTACCGTTGCTGCTGGTGGAACGTGCTGAAGCAGGCTGAACCGTACTGGCATTATAGCCATCCGCCGCTGCATCCTGTTGCGGGGTTTCCGGCGCGACGTTGTCCGGGGATGTCGAGATCGGTTTACCCAGCGCATTGTTTAGCGCCACCAGATCCTGCTCGTTCAACGTACCGAGAGCATTCTTGATGTTCAGCTGGTTAATCAGATAGTTATAACGCGCATTCGCCAGTTGTTGCTTCGCTTCATACAGCGCGGTGGTGGCATCCAGCACGTCAACAATGGTACGCGTACCCACGGAATAACCGGCTTCGTTTGCATCCAAAGAGCTTTGCGCGGAAACAACGGCCTGTTTGTAAGCGTTAATGCTGCTGATAGAAGCATTAATGTTGTTGAAGGAAGAGCGCACGGTCTGCACGACGCTGCGGTGCGCGCTTTCCAGCTGTTCGCTCGCGCCAACAAAGTTGTACTGCGCCTGTTTCACCTGAGAGTTGACCATCCCACCCTGATACAGCGGCAGCGAGAAGCTCAGGCCGATTTTGTTCTGGCCCATATTGCTGTCGTCATACTGCGTGCTGTTATGGGTTTTAGAGCCGCTATAAGAAGTGTCAGACACGCCGGTAGAGGCGGTTAAATCCAGCGTTGGCAGATGACCGTCCTGCGCCTGGCGGATTTGCTCGCGCGCCAGATCCTGGCTCAGACGCGCCTGCAACAGCGTCAGGTTACGGTTTTCGGCCTCTTTCAGCAGCGCGTTAACGGCCTGCGGCTTGTCGGTTTTAAAGTTCGTGACATTCAGCGAAGCCAGTTCCGGGTAGTAGTTACCGGTGACCTGGCGCAATTCTTCTACGGCGTTATCCAGATTGTTGCGGGCGGTGACTTCGTTCGCCAGCACGGTATCGTATTGTGCTCGGGCGTTTTGCACGTCAGTGATAGCGACCAGGCCGACGTTAAAACGCTGGGTGGTTTGATCTAACTGACGATAAACGGCTTCTTTCTGCGCCTGCGTATAAGAGAGAACGTCAATGGCGTTCAGGACTTTAAAGTAGGCGCTCGCCGTATTGAGGATCAGCGTTTGCTGATCGGTCTGGAACGTGACGTCCTGGATACCTGCGGATTTTTCCTGCAACGTCAGCGCGCGCCATTTTGACATATCAAAAAGGGTCTGGGTTAATTGCAGAGAGGCGCTGGTGGCGTTGGAGTTGATGCCATTCGCATCACGATAGCCGTTGCTGTAGGTGTAATCGGCACCTAAACCCAGTTGCGGCAGTAAAGGACTACGCGCTTCGTTAATTTTTTCGAATGCAGCATCGCGATCGGCGGCGGATTTACGCAATTCCGGGTTGCTCAGGCGTGCTTGCTGATAAACTTGCATCAGGTTCTCTGCCTGGCTCAGTGTGCTGAACCCCGTCAGGCTCAGGCCGATAAGGATGGGGAGCAATTTCTTCATTTGCATTCCTTGTTGTGAAGCAGTATTTAGCGCTGATCAAATTGTAAAAATAATTGCTGATTCTAGCAGAATCCGCCACTGCAAAAAGTTGGCGTTACGTGCCATCCGGCGTTAATTTGCACCAATTTATCACAAGGTCGCTGAAACGGCAGTCAAACGCCCTTGAAATTCACATTTTAATCACTATTGGTACCAGGACAGCACAATGCATAAACCAGACAACTCGCCAATGACTTTCTCCAAAAACGATGTAGAAATTATTGCACGAGAAACGCTATATCGCGGTTTTTTTTCACTGGATCTCTATCGTTTCCGCCACCGCCTGTTCAACGGTGAAATGAGCGGTGAAGTGAAACGCGAAATTTTTGAGCGCGGCCACGCCGCAGTGTTGCTACCCTTTGACCCTGAGCGCGACGAAATTGTACTGGTCGAACAGATTCGTATCGCGGCGTATGACACCAGCGAGACGCCGTGGTTGCTGGAAATGGTCGCCGGGATGATCGAAGAGGGCGAAACCGTTGAGGAGGTCGCTCGTCGCGAAGCAATGGAAGAGGCCGGACTTGAGGTCAAACGGACGAAACCGGTCATGAGTTACCTGGCAAGCCCCGGCGGCACCAGCGAGCGTCTTTCTATTTTAGTGGGCGAAGTGGATGCCACGACCGCGAACGGGATTCATGGTCTGGCCGATGAAAACGAAGATATTCGTGTTCATGTGGTAAGTCGGGAGCAGGCTTACCAGTGGGTAGAAGAGGGGAAAATCGACAACGCGGCTTCTGTCATCGCTTTGCAATGGCTGCAACTGCACTATCAAGAGTTAAAACACGAGTGGAAAAAATGAAGCGTTACACACCTGACTTCCCTGAAATGATGCGCCTGTGCGAAACTAATTTTTCGCAATTGCGCCGCCTGTTGCCGCGCAATGACGCACCCGGCGAAACAGTAAGCTATCAGGTGGCCAACGCGCAATATCGGTTAACGATCGTTGAATCGACCCGATACACTACGCTTGTTGCGATCGAGCAGACGGCGCCAGCCATTACGTACTGGAGCCTGCCGTCACTTACGGTGCGCCTGTACCATGACGCGATGGTGGCCGAAGTGTGTTCAAGTCAGCAGATCTTTCGCTTCAAAGCGCGGTATGATTATCCAAATAAAAAGTTGCATCAACGCGACGAAAAGCATCAAATTAATCAGTTTCTGGCCGACTGGCTGCGTTACTGTTTAGCACATGGAGCGATGGCGATTCCGGTTTATTAGCGTCGTGAAACCTAAGGACACCATTTGGAAAGCCTGTTAACCCTTCCTCTGGCTGGTGAGGCCAGAGTCAGGATCTTACAAATTACCGATACTCACCTGTTTGCCGAAAAACATGAAACGCTGCTGGGCGTGAATACCTGGGAAAGTTACCAGGCGGTGCTGGATGCGATTCATGCCGGGCAGCACGAATACGATCTGATCGTGGCGACAGGTGATTTAGCGCAGGATCAAACGGCTGCGGCCTATCAGCACTTTGCTGAAGGTATCGCAAGCTTTCGCGCGCCTTGCGTTTGGTTGCCGGGTAACCATGACTTTCAGCCCGCGATGTACAGCGCGTTGCAGGAAGCGGGGATCTCCCCGGCCAAACGCGTGTTTATCGGCGATCAATGGCAAATCTTGCTGCTGGATAGCCAGGTTTTTGGCGTACCGCATGGTGAATTGAGCGACTTTCAGCTTGAATGGCTGGAGCGCAAACTTGCCGATGCGCCGGAGCGCCACACCTTGCTGCTTCTGCATCACCATCCATTGCCTTCGGGATGCAGCTGGCTGGATCAGCACAGCCTGCGTAACGCGGCCGAACTGGACAGCGTGCTGGCGAACTATCCACGCGTCAAATACCTGCTGTGCGGTCATATTCATCAGGAGCTGGATCTTGACTGGAATGGCCGCCGCCTGCTGGCGACGCCGTCCACCTGCGTCCAGTTCAAGCCGCACTGCGCGAACTTCACGCTGGACACGATAGGGCCAGGCTGGCGGACGCTGGAACTGTACGCCGAGGGTTCTCTGGAAACGCAAGTGCATCGTCTGCCGGGGACTCAATTCCGACCCGATACCGCTTCGGAAGGATACTGATGTCTACGCTTCTTTATCTGCATGGGTTTAATAGCTCTCCGCGTTCGGCAAAGGCATGTCAGCTTAAAAGCTGGCTGGCGGAGCGCCACCCTCATGTTGAGATGATCGTGCCGCAACTGCCGCCGTATCCTGCCGATGCGGCAGAGTTGCTGGAATCTATCGTGCTTGAACACGGTGGAGCGCCGCTCGGCGTCGTTGGATCGTCGCTGGGCGGCTATTACGCCACCTGGCTGTCGCAGTGTTTTATGTTGCCTGCGGTGGTGGTGAACCCGGCGGTGCGGCCGTTTGAACTGTTGACCGACTACCTCGGTCAGAACGAGAACCCCTACACCGGGCAGCAATATGTGCTAGAGTCTCGCCATATTTACGATCTTAAAGTCATGCAGATTGACCCGCTGGAAGCGCCGGATTTGATCTGGTTGCTGCAACAGACGGGGGATGAAGTGTTGGACTACCGCCAGGCGGTGGCGTATTACGCCTCCTGCCGCCAGACCGTTATCGAGGGCGGAAACCATGCATTCACGGGCTTCGAAGATTATTTCAACCAGATTGTCGATTTCCTTGGACTGCACAGTTTCTGACAATCAATTCGAATTGCTAATTTAAATCATGACGCAAACTTATAACGCTGATGCCATTGAGGTACTCACTGGGCTTGAGCCGGTACGCCGCCGCCCGGGGATGTACACCGATACAACCCGCCCGAACCATCTTGGGCAGGAAGTGATTGATAACAGTGTGGATGAAGCACTGGCGGGTCACGCAAAACGCGTGGATGTGATTTTACATGCCGATCAGTCACTGGAAGTGATTGATGACGGCCGTGGGATGCCGGTGGATATCCACCCGGAAGAGGGCGTTCCGGCGGTTGAACTGATCCTCTGCCGACTGCATGCGGGCGGTAAGTTCTCCAACAAGAACTACCAGTTCTCCGGCGGTCTGCACGGGGTGGGGATTTCCGTCGTCAACGCCTTGTCAAAACGCGTGGAAGTCACCGTGCGTCGCGATGCCCAGGTCTATAGCATCGCCTTTGAAAACGGCGAGAAAGTGCAGGATCTTCAGGTTGTCGGGACATGCGGTAAACGTAATACCGGCACCAGCGTTCACTTCTGGCCGGATGAAACTTTTTTCGACAGCCCGCGTTTTTCCGTCTCTCGCTTAACCCATATCCTGAAAGCGAAAGCGGTGCTGTGCCCTGGCGTTGAAATCACCTTTAAAGATGAGGTCAACAATAGCGAGCAGCGCTGGTGCTATCAGGATGGCCTGAACGACTATCTGGGCGAAGCGGTTAACGGCCTGCCGACCCTTCCTGAAAAACCGTTTATCGGTAATTTTGCCGGTGATACGGAAGCCGTAGACTGGGCGCTGCTGTGGCTGCCGGAAGGCGGCGAGCTGCTGACCGAAAGCTACGTTAACCTGATACCGACGATGCAGGGCGGCACTCATGTGAACGGGCTGCGCCAGGGTCTGCTGGACGCGATGCGTGAATTCTGCGAATACCGCAATATTCTGCCGCGCGGCGTGAAGCTGTCTGCGGAAGATATCTGGGATCGCTGCGCTTACGTGCTCTCGGTGAAGATGCAGGACCCGCAGTTCGCCGGGCAGACCAAAGAGCGTCTCTCTTCGCGCCAGTGTGCGGCGTTTGTGTCGGGCGTGGTGAAAGACGCCTTCAGCCTGTGGCTTAATCAGAACGTTCAGTCTGCGGAGCTGCTGGCGGAGATGGCCATTTCCAGCGCCCAGCGTCGACTGCGCGCGGCGAAGAAAGTGGTGCGCAAAAAGCTGACCAGCGGCCCGGCGCTGCCGGGTAAACTGGCGGACTGTACCGCGCAGGATCTCAATCGTACCGAACTGTTCCTCGTGGAAGGGGACTCGGCGGGCGGTTCCGCCAAGCAGGCGCGCGATCGTGAATATCAGGCGATCATGCCGCTGAAAGGTAAGATCCTCAACACCTGGGAAGTCTCTTCCGATGAAGTGCTGGCATCGCAGGAAGTACACGATATTTCTGTGGCGATCGGCATCGATCCAGACAGCGACGATCTGAGCCAGCTGCGTTACGGCAAGATCTGTATCCTGGCGGATGCGGACTCCGATGGTCTGCACATCGCCACGCTGCTCTGCGCCCTGTTTGTGAAGCACTTCCGCACGCTGGTGAAGCACGGGCACGTCTATGTTGCGCTGCCGCCGTTGTACCGTATCGATCTCGGCAAAGAGGTCTACTATGCGCTGACGGAAGAAGAGAAAGCAGGCGTGCTGGAACAGTTGAAGCGTAAGAAAGGCAAGCCGAACGTGCAGCGCTTTAAAGGTCTGGGTGAAATGAACCCGATGCAGCTGCGCGAAACCACGCTCGATCCGAACACCCGTCGCCTGGTGCAGCTCACTATCAGCGACGAAGACGATCAGCGTACCAACGCCATGATGGATATGCTGCTGGCGAAGAAACGCTCCGAAGACCGCCGCAACTGGTTGCAGGAAAAAGGCGATATGGCGGATCTCGACGCGTAATCGACCATTGAATGCCTTATCCGGCCTACGCTCGCATTGTGCCCGTAGGCCGGATAAGCGAAGCGTCATCCGGCGTTACTGTCTATGCCGCTTGCGATACTGTAACGGCGTTTCGCCAATCCCTTTGCCAAAGGCACTAATAAAGTACGTCACGTCTGAAAACCCCACTTGTCGGGCAATCTCCCGCACACTCTCCTCGCTGTGTAACAACGCTTCACAGGCTTTGCGTAACCGAAGGGTATTGAGGTAATTGAGGATGCTTTCACCGGTTTCAAAATGAAAGCGCCGGGAAATGTAGCTTTTTGATTTTCCTGACTCTTCTGCCAGCTCGCTGAGGCTGAATTTACGGGTGTAGTTCTCATCCAGCCAGAACATCACCTGGCTTGCTATTCCGGTGCCAATCTCCGTCATATTGACGTTATCTTCGGGCAACAGGCTAAATAAACTCAATAACAGGCAGGAAATCTGTTCGGCGTTAAGCGGCTTGAGCGCTGCCATTTTTTCGTAACGGCTGAAGAGAAAATCAACGTGCGGGTGAATATCCGCCACATCGAATACTCTGGCCTCGCCGCCACGTACGGTCAGACTTTGCAGACGCTGTTGATTAAGCGGAAAATCGCGCAGCACTTTCAGTACCGCATGCTGATCGAGGTGAATAATGGTTCGGCGGTAGTGGTCTTGCGCCTGCTCATCCACCATGATTTTATGCAGGGTAAAGGGCGGGAAAAAGAACAATCGACCTGGCCGCATGGTGTATTGCTGGTGATCGACGATCACCACGCCAAATCCTTCCTCCACATACAGCACCTCCAGACACTGATGCCAGTGGTGATAGCGAACCGAGTTAGCAAATAATCGACTAAATGACGCAATGGCGTCATTGAGCGCGATCAGTTCCAGATGTTCCTGAGATGAGGGTGCATTCATAGTGCAACAGATTTAAATTTTTGCCGCTGAATTCTGGTTTATAAACCTTGTTTTTAAATTTTTTCAATCACTGTTTTATTTTAATTCTATTGGTGTGATTGAGATAACATTTCCGCTTGTCGGCGATTCACTATCCTTTAGCCACTTAATTCAGAGGGGCAGAGTATGTGGTCGGCAACTGAAGAAAAATCAAATCCATTGTCATTCCGTGAAGACGTAATCAGCGCCGTCACAACGATGCTGAGCGCGCTGGATAAACAGTTTCCCGCAGGGGCGGCGCAGTTTTCACTGGGTGACACTTGCGCGCACTACAGTGTGGATATCGCCTGCATGGAAGGGCTCTCCAGAGCGTTATGGGGTCTGTTTCCTCTGATGGCTGGCGGCGCTGAGGTGCCGTTTGCTGATAAGTATATTCAGGCGATTAAACTCGGCACCGATCCACTCAGTCCGCACTACTGGGGCGATACCGACCCTTACGATCAGCGCCTGGTTGAGATGGCCGCCTACGGCCTCGGCCTGGCGTTGCTGCAAACGCGTTTAACCGACAAGTTCAGCGAAACGGAACTGGCGAATCTTCATCGCTGGCTAAACCAGATCACCGACGCGCAAATGCCGGACAGCAACTGGAACTACTTTGCGATTATCGTCCAGTTGGGTTTCAAACGTGCCGGGCTGCCGTTCGATCAGGCGGCGATCGACCGCCGTTTTACGATGATGGAAGCGTACTACCTGGGTGACGGCTGGTATGCCGATGGCCCCGGTCGCCCAAAAGATTACTACATCTCGATGGCTTTCCATTTTTACGGGCTGCTGTACGCCACGCTGAACCCGGAAGATGCTGCCCGTGTCGCCACCCTGCGCGAACGCGCTCGCCTGTTTGCCGCTGATTTTATCTACATGTCGGCAGCAGATGGCGCATCCGTACCGTTTGGCCGCAGTCTGACCTATCGCTTTGCGATGGTCGCGTTCTGGAGCGCGGCGGCGTTTGCTGAGCTGGATGTCTTCTCGCCGGGCGTGATTAAAGGGGTGATCCTGCGGCATCTGCGCTGGTGGCAGCAGCAGCCGATTGTCGATCGTGACGGCATTCTGACGCTGGGGTTTACTTATCCGAATCTGGCGATGTGTGAAGATTACAACTCGCCGGGCTCCCCTTACTGGGCGCTGAAGGTCTTTTTGATCCTCGCCTTGCCGGACGATCACGCCTTCTGGCAGGCCGAAGAACTCCCGTTGCCGCAATGCGCAGAAAAACACGTTATTCCCCATGCCGCACAAATTTTGCAGCACAGTGAGAATTCAGACCATGTCACGATGCTGACTTCGGGCCAGCTTGAACTGAATAACTACGTTAACACCGAAGCGAAATACACGAAGTTTGCCTACTCCAGCCGTTTTGGTTTCACCATTGAACGCGGACGCTATGGCCTTAAACATGCGGCGTGTGACTCCATGCTGCTGCTGGCGGATAGCGACAACTATTTCCGTGGCCGCCGTCGCTGCGACGAAGTGCGGGTCGATGAGAATTTTATTTTTTCCCGCTGGTCTCCGTGGCATGACGTCACTGTCGAGACCTGGCTGGCGCCCTTCGGCGAGTGGCATCTCCGCCTGCACCGCATCCACAGCGCGCGAACGTTGCAAACCGTGGAAGGCGGCTTTGCGGTGATGAAAACGGCGCATCAGCTCAGTGAGCGCGGATGCTACCTGGCGGCAGAGAACGGATGCAGCACGATCGTCGATCTGTCGCCCGCGCTGGCCCGCCAGCCGGACAGCATTATTACGCCGCCGAACAGCAGCATTATGTTTGCACAATGCGCCGCGATTCCACTGCTTACCGCAGAAATTGCACAGGGCGAAAGCTGGCTGTGTTGCGCGGTTTCTGCTTCCGGGCAACAGAAAAAATATACGGCAATTCCGCAACTGCAAATAAACGATAACCAGGTGGTTATTCGCGAACCAGAAAGCGCACGCCAGTTATCGTTCTTTTTATAAAACTCTGGCCCCTACACGTTGGCGAGGATGGTATGAAAAATTGTTCAACAAATAACAGAACTGAATATTATAAAATCAGTAGCTTTATATTCCTCTATTTCTTTACCTGGTCTGCCAGTATTGGTTTACTGGCCATCTGGCTGGGGCAGAAAGCACAGCTAAGCGGCACGGTTATTGGTACGGTGTTTGCAGTAAACGGTATTTTTGCGGTCATTCTGAAGCCCATTTATGGCTACATTCTCGATAAAATCGGCATGAGCAAATACCTGCTCTATTTTGTTGTTATGATGTCGGCACTAATGGCGCCATTCTTTATTTATGTTTATCAACCATTATTGCTTTCAAACACCATGCTGGGCATAGTTATCGGCGCGATTTACCTGAGCTTTGCCTGGTATGCTGGCGTGGCGGCTTGTGAATCCTACTCTGACCGCTTCAGCCGTCTTAACGGCATGGAGTTTGGCCAAATCCGTATGTGGGGCTCGCTGGGGTGGGCGGTGGCGTCGTCGTTTTCCGGCCTGCTGTTTAACCTCTCTCCGGCGTATAACTTCATTATGGGCAGCGTGGCGTCGGTGGTGATGCTGGTGGTACTGCTGAGTCTGAAAGTGAATGTGAATGCGGCAAACGCAGCGGACGTGCTGACAAAAGAGAAAATCGTCCCGGCGGATGTCTACGCGCTGTTGCGCAGCCGTAAGTTCTGGGCGTTCTGCCTGTATGTCGCCGGCGTGGCGTGGATGATGTTTATCGCAGAGCAGCAGTTCTCCCGCTACTTTGTCACCTTCTTCTCTGACGTTCATGAAGGCAACGCGGTGTTTGGCTATCTGGGAACCGTGCAGTCGGGAATGGAATTTGTCATGTATATGGTGGTTCCATTATTTGTTAACGCGATCGGTGCTAAACGCGGTTTGTTGATTGTGGGGGCGCTGGTTGGCGCGCGTCTGATTATTTCCGGGCTGTGTGATTCACACTTGCTCATCTCTGTACTGAAGCCGCTGTATGGTCTGGAAATCTGTCTGCTGTTGGTTTCGGTCTTTAAATACATTGCTGAACACTTTGATAAACGCGTCAATGCGACCATGTATTTATTGGGCTATCAGGCGATGCTGTATGTCGGCAATGTGGTGATCTCTTCACCTGCCGGATTAATGTATGACCGAATTGGTTTTGAGAAAACGTATATCATCATGGGGATTATTGCACTGACCTTTACGCTTATTTCGGCATTTACCTTATCGGCATGTCAGAGTAAATCCCGCCATCGTACTGCTATTGAGATCGCCGAAAATAATACGGCGCATTAAATTTCATTGGGTTTAATTTAGAAGGAACCGAAATATGTTAAATCATATCGTTGAGGAAACGTTGCGCGCATTTCCTGGCAGCCCGGTTGACGCCGGAACTTTTCAGGATGAAATGATCGGCGCGCGTGAACACGTCCTCGAACTGATTAGCCGTCATTTAACGGAATTCGGTGAAAAATTTCCTGCCGAAACCTGCGTTAAAGGTTATTACCCGTTAACTGACAACGTTGAGTGGACCACCAGCTTCTGGACCGGGCAGCTGTGGCTGGCGTGGGAGATGAGCGGCGAGGCGAAATATCGTGAACTGGCGGAAAAACATGTGCGTTCTTTTGGCCTGCGTATTGCCGGACGCCACGACACCAACACCCACGATCTGGGGTTCCTTTATACCCTGTCCTGCGTCGCAGCCTGGCGACTGACGGGCAACCGTGATGCGCGTGGTTTTTCGCTGATGGCGGCGGAAGCGCTACTGGAGCGTTTCCATGAAAAGGCGCAGATTATCCAGGCGTGGGGCGATCTTAACGATCCCGAACAGGCCGGGCGGATGATCATCGACTGCAACATGAACCTGCCGCTGCTGTACTGGGCGAGCGAGCAGACGGGCGATCCGCGTTTTGCCGAGGCGGCAAAAGCCCATGTGGCGCAGGCCGCGAAATACCTGATTCGTGAAGATGCGTCTACCTTCCATACTTACTACATGGATGTGAAAACCGGCGCGCCGCGTTACGGCAACACCCAGCAGGGTTATGCGGATGATTCATGCTGGTCGCGCGGTCAGGCGTGGGGGATTTATGGCTTCCTGCTGAGCTATATCTACACGGGCGACAAAGAGATGGTGGCGCTGTCGAAAAAGCTGGCGAACTATTTCCTTAATCGCCTGCCGGAAGACGCGGTCTGCCATTGGGATCTGGCGCTGGTGGGGACAGACGCGCTGCGTGACGCTTCGTCGGCGGCGATTGCTGTGTGCGGCCTGCTGGAGTTGATCAAACACCTGCCTGTGACCGATCCGGATCGTGAGCGTTATCAGCAGTGGGCGATGGGAATCATGTCATCGCTAACGAAGCGCTATTTGATGGCGAAAAATGAGAAGGGGAACGGGCTGTTGAAACATTCGGTGTACCACCTTTCGAGCAACAAAGGGGTCGATGAGTGTGCAAGCTGGGGGGATTATTTCTACGTGGAAGCGTTAACGCGGTTTACCCAGTGCTGGAAGCTGTACTGGTAACCATATTGCCTGGAATTGCCCGGTGGCACTGCGTTTACCGGGCCTACATTCAGGGAATGCGCTGTCGTGCTGTAGGCCGGATAAGCGAAGCGCCATCCGGCATTTAGCGCAAAACTTAAACGCCTGACTCCAGAATACGGATACTTGTTTCCAGCACGTCGCCTTTAACGGCTTCGGCGTAGGCTTTCATATGTGGGGTTTGCAAATGCGCTTCGAGATGCGCAACGCTTTCCCACTGTTCAACCATCACGATTGAGTCAGGTGCGGTCGTCTGAAAGGCCACGCCCGCAGCGTGATCGACCATCGGCGCGTAGCCGTGGCAACCCTCTTCTTTCAGCACGGTCGGAATGATTTTGGCAAACTGATCCAGTACCGCCTGACGGTGATGTTGACCTGGACGGGTACGGATTTCAGCAATGACAGTAAGCATGGTTAACTCCTTCTAATTCCAGGCTACTAGTTAACCAAAAATCTCGCTCAGATGCTTGCGATATTCTGCGATATAACGCGGGACATCCGGCATTTTGATGACGTCATTGGTGATAAAGGTCGGTAGCGCTTCCATTCCGAGGAACTGATTGGCCTTGTGGAACGGCAGGTATACGCCATCCACGCCAACGCCGTGGAAGAACTGATCGTTGTCGGTGAAGGCCTCCATCGGTGCGTTCCAGGTCAGAGAAAGCATGTATTTTTTCCCCTGAATCAGACCGCCGGAGCCGTATTTTTTTGACGCGTCCGAACGGGTGCGGCCATCGCTGGCGTACAGCGTACCGTGGCCTTCGGTAAAGACGTCATCCATGTATTTTTTTACGGTCCACGGCGCGCCCATCCACCAGCCAGGCATCTGCCAGATAACCACGTCAGCCCAGACGAAGTGCTGGACTTCGGCTTTGACATCGTAATCACTTTCAGCGCGGACGATTTTGACATCATGCCCGAGGTCGCGCAGAAGGCCATCCGCCACTTCGGTCAGGGTGTCGTTCAACTGACCATTGGAGTGCGCAAATTTTTTCGCCCCGTTGATAATCAGAATGTTGCTCATTATTTGTCCTCTCAGGAATGCGTTTGAAACAGATTTTACGCAGATGAGCGGCCCGGCGAAATGAGCAAAATGTGCAAAGTCTTTTGCTCATTGCGCAATAATCTTGCGATCACCAGGTTACTACGGCTTCAAAGCCTCCTTCCGGCGCATTGCCAAACGAGACGCTCATCCCATGCAGCGAGGCGATACGGCGGACAATCGACAAACCCAGACCACTGCCGGTGACGCTCTGACCTGGCGGGCGATAGAATCGTTCGCCGATACGCGCCAGCACCGCTGGCGAAACGCCGGGGCCATTATCCCGGACGGTAAAATACCGGGCATTCAGCGTCACGTTCACCACGCTGCCCTGTGGACTGTAACGAATGGCGTTATCCAGCAAATTGCGCACCAGCAGGCTGAGCAGCAGCGGTTGGCCCGTGCGCGTGACGTTGTGGGCGTTAACGTGCAGACGCACGTCAATATGCGCCTGCTGGGCCGGTTGCCAGATATCCATTACGGCGGATTGCAATAGCGCCTCCAGCGAGACTTCCGCGACATCTTGCAGGTTATCGAGCGAGTCGAGCCGTGAAAGGGTTAAGAGCTGGTCCACCAGGCGCGTGGCGCGCTCAATCCCCGTATGCAGTTGCATGAGCGCTTTTTGACGCGCCTGCGGGTCGTCGTCCGAGAGTTGCGCCACCTCGGTTTGTACTTTCAGTGCAGTGAGCGGGCTGCGTAACTCATGCGCTGCGTCCGACGTGAATTGCCGCTCGCGCACCATCATCGAATGCGTACGGGCAAATAACTGGTTGAGCGCGCTGACTAACGGACGAACCTCACTTGGCACACCCTTATCGTCAAGCGGCTCTTCCGATTCCGGGGAGCGCAAACGCAGCGCCTGGGCGAGCTTTTTCAGCGGCCTGAGTTCCCGGCTAAGCAGTACAATCAGGATGAGCAGCATCAGCGGAAGCGCGATCAGCCACGGCGTTAGCTGCGCGGTGACAATCGCCAGCGCCATATCCTCGCGGTACTCCAGCTCCTGAGCGACGACGATACGGTACTTGCCATCCGCAGAGGTCAGCCAGACAAAACGCCATTTATCATCATCGCCATTCAGGTATCCGTCATCAAAACCTTCCCGACGGTAGCTGTAGGGAATATCCCGGCCATTATCGCCATCGTTCAGCACCATTCTGCCGTCGGCGGTATACACCGCAAAGGCCAGCACATCGTCATCGACATGACCATGCTTCAATTTTTTCGGCGTCTGCGCCATCCGTTCAGGCGCCGAGATTTCGTTGACATCCAGAGTAATAAGGCGCTTCGCAAACAGCATGAGCTGGGTATCAAACAGCTCGTCGACGTTGTCGGTCGTCTGTTTCCAGGCCACGAAGCTGGAGGCCACCCAGGTGATGGCGGCCAGGATCAGAAAAATAAGCGTGAGCCTGACGCGCAGGCTGAGACGTTGTGTGAGTTTCATGGGTTGCCCAGGGTGTAGCCGATCCCGTGTACGGTGCGGATAAAATCACTGCCCAGCTTACGGCGTAAATGATGAACATGTACCTCAATGGTATTGCTGGAGACATCTTCGTCCCAGGTATACAGCTTCTCTTCGATGAGCTTACGCGGCAACACGCGCCCGACGTTGCGCATCAGCAGCTCCAGCAGGGCAAACTCTTTCGGCTTCAGGGGCAGCGGATCGCCTGCCAGCGTCGCGACCAGATTACCGGGATTGAGCGTAACCTGGCCGTGGCGCAGTTCGTTGCTCACCTGGCCGTTAGCGCGGCGTAACAGCGCCTCCAGGCGGGCGGCGACTTCAATCAGCGCGAAAGGTTTGCACAGATAGTCGTCCGCTCCCAGACGCAGCCCCTCCACGCGTTCCGCCAGCGCATCGCGCGCCGTCAGAATCAATACGGGTTCGCGTTTTCCCTGTTCACGCCATTCGCGCAGGATATCCCGCCCGTCCATCCCCGGTAGCGTAAGGTCGAGGATCACCGCATCATAAGGCGCGCTGTAGAGCGCTTCTTTACCCTGACGACCTTCGGTGAACCAGTCGACGCTGAATCCCATTTTGCTTAAACCCGCCTTGATGCCGTCGCCAATCAGCGCGTCATCTTCTACCAGTAAAATACGCATATGTTCATCCCTGCGGTGACTCTTTCTCTCGCCAGTAAACCCTGTCGCGGCGCGCGTTGTACAGAAAAAAAAGTATCTTTTTTTGCCTTAAGAAGTTGTTAAGGATTACCTTATTTAATTGAGACGAAACAGCGTAAAAAGGGAGAGAGAGTCATGAAAAAATTGGCTGCAATGGTTGCCGTAATGGCGTTGTGTTCCGCTCCGGTTCTGGCGGCTCAGCAAGGTGGATTTTCTGGCCCGACGGCGACGCAAAGTCAGGGCGGCGGGTTTGTTGGCCCGAACGGGAGTAATACGACCGTAGAAAGCGCGAAATCAATGCGTGATGACGCCTGGGTCACCCTGCGCGGTAACATCGTTGAGCGTATCTCCGACGATCTGTATCTGTTCAAGGATGCCACCGGGACGGTGAATGTCGATATCGACCACAAACGCTGGAACGGCGTTACCGTAACGCCGCAGGACCTGGTTGAAATCCAGGGCGAAGTGGATAAAGACTGGAATTCCGTTGAAATCGACGTGAAGCAAATCACCAAAGTCGCCAAATAAACCCCATCAGGGCCGCACTCGCGGCCCTTTTTCTTTGTGACTCAACGCGCCAGATAAGGTAGTATCTGCGGCAATATTGCCTGACGGATACTGGGTTATTGTTCAGGCTAACAGTTGAGGAACCACGATTAATGAGCGATATGGCAGAGCGCCTTGCGCTGCATGAATTCACGGAAAACGCCTATCTGAACTACTCCATGTACGTCATCATGGACAGGGCGTTGCCGTTTATTGGTGACGGACTGAAGCCGGTTCAGCGTCGCATCGTGTACGCGATGTCTGAACTGGGGCTGAACGCCAGCGCCAAATTTAAAAAATCCGCCCGTACCGTCGGCGACGTGCTGGGTAAATACCATCCGCACGGCGACAGCGCCTGTTATGAAGCGATGGTGCTGATGGCGCAGCCGTTCTCTTACCGTTACCCACTGGTTGACGGGCAGGGGAACTGGGGCGCGCCGGACGATCCGAAATCCTTCGCGGCGATGCGTTATACCGAATCCCGCCTGTCGAAATATGCGGAAGTCCTGCTGAGTGAACTCGGTCAGGGGACGGCGGACTGGGTGCCGAACTTTGATGGCACCCTGCAAGAGCCGAAGATGCTGCCTGCGCGTCTGCCCAATATTCTGCTCAACGGCACCACCGGCATCGCCGTTGGGATGGCGACAGACATTCCGCCGCATAACCTGCGCGAAGTGGCGAAAGCCGCGATCACCCTGATTGAGCAGCCGAAAACAACGCTTGAGCAGGTGCTGGATATCGTGCAGGGGCCGGACTACCCGACCGAAGCGGAAATCATCACCTCCCGTGCGGAAATCCGTAAGATTTACGAAAATGGTCGCGGCTCCGTGCGTATGCGCGCGGTATGGAAAAAAGAAGATGGCGCGGTGGTGATTACCGCGCTGCCGCACCAGGTATCCGGCGCTCGCGTACTGGAGCAGATCGCCGCCCAGATGCGGAACAAAAAGCTGCCGATGGTTGACGATCTGCGCGACGAGTCCGATCACGAAAATCCGACCCGTCTGGTGATCGTGCCGCGTTCCAACCGCGTGGATATGGAGCAGGTGATGAACCACCTGTTTGCGACCACGGACCTGGAAAAGAGCTACCGCATCAACCTGAACATGATCGGTCTGGACGGTCGCCCGGCGGTGAAAAACCTGCTGGAGATCCTGACCGAATGGCTGGCGTTCCGTCGCGATACCGTGCGCCGTCGCCTGAACTATCGTCTGGAGAAAGTCCTCAAGCGCCTGCATATTCTGGAAGGTTTGCTGGTGGCGTTTCTCAATATCGACGAAGTGATTGAGATAATCCGCCATGAGGATGAACCGAAACCGACGCTGATGTCGCGTTTTGGCATCACGGAAACTCAGGCCGAAGCCATCCTCGAACTGAAACTGCGCCATCTCGCCAAACTGGAAGAGATGAAGATTCGCGGCGAACAGGATGAGCTGGCGAAAGAACGCGATCAATTGCAGGGCATTCTGGCCTCCGAGCGCAAAATGAACACCCTGCTGAAGAAAGAGTTGCAGGCGGATTCAGACGCGTATGGCGACGATCGCCGCTCCCCACTGCGCGAGCGTGAAGAAGCTAAAGCGATGAGCGAGCATGACATGCTGCCGTCTGAACCGGTGACGATCGTGCTGTCGCAGATGGGCTGGGTGCGTAGCGCCAAAGGCCATGATATTGACGCGCAGGGTCTGAACTATAAATCGGGCGACAGCTGGAAAGCCTCGGTGAAAGGCAAGAGCAACCAACCGGTGGTGTTTATCGACACGACCGGGCGCAGCTACGCCATCGACCCGATTACGCTGCCGTCGGCGCGTGGTCAGGGCGAGCCGTTGACCGGTAAACTGACGCTGCCGCCGGGCGCGACCGTAGAGCATATGCTGATGGAAGGGGATGAGCAGAAACTGCTGATGGCCTCGGACGCAGGCTATGGTTTCGTCTGTACCTTTAACGATCTGGTGGCCCGCAACCGCGCGGGTAAAGCGCTGATCACGTTGCCGGAAAACGCGCACGTTATGCCGCCGGTGGTGATTGAAGATGAAACCGATATGCTGCTGGCGATCACCGCCGCCGGGCGTATGTTGATGTTCCCGGTCAGCGATCTGCCGCAGTTGTCGAAGGGGAAAGGGAACAAGATCATCAACATTCCGTCTGCGGAAGCGGCCAGAGGCGACGATACGCTGGCCCAGCTCTACGTTCTGCCGCCGCAAAGCACGCTCACGATTCATGTCGGCAAGCGCAAAATCAAACTGCGCCCTGAAGAGCTGCAAAAAGTGACCGGCGAGCGCGGTCGTCGCGGTACGCTGATGCGCGGTTTGCAGCGCATCGATCGTATTGAGATTGACTCGCCACGACGCGCCCGCGACGGCGACAGCGAAGAATAAGGCGATTTTAAGCGCCATCAGGCCATCTCATTGTGCCGGATGGCGGCGTAAACGCCTTGTCCGGCCTGCGGTTTTAACGATGCTGTCAGGCCGGATTAACAATAAAATTTCCCGTAAAACCGTTGTTTATTCGCGCATTGCGATTAACAATACGCTTTTCCAGAGAGCCGCTCTTAACAAAGCCCTAACCTGATATCAGGTGACGTAGAATGCGACGCTCTTAGGCCTTCAGAGGTTGTTATGCTATATATCTTTCGTCTAATCATTACCGTTATTTACTGCATTCTTGTCTGCATTTTCGGTTCGATCTACTGCCTTTTCAGCCCGCGTAACCCGAAGCATGTCGCGACGTTTGGCCATATGTTTGGCCGTCTGGCGCCGCTTTATGGCCTGAAGGTGGAGTGCCGTAAGCCTGCTGATGCCGAAAGCTATGGCAACGCTATCTATATCGCTAACCATCAGAACAACTACGATATGGTGACGGCAGCCAACATTGTGCAACCGCCTACGGTGACGGTCGGCAAAAAGAGCCTGGTCTGGATCCCGTTTTTTGGCCAGTTGTACTGGTTAACCGGTAACTTATTGATTGACCGAAATAATCGTGCCAAAGCGCACGGCACAATCGCAGAAGTGGTGAGCCATTTTAAAAAGCGCCGTATCTCTATCTGGATGTTCCCGGAAGGAACGCGCAGCCGTGGCCGTGGCCTGCTGCCGTTTAAAACCGGCGCCTTTCATGCCGCTATCGCCGCCGGTGTTCCGGTGATTCCGGTGTGTGTTTCCAATACATCGAATAAAATTAAGCTTAACCGACTGAATAACGGTCTGGTGATTGTAGAGATGCTGCCGCCGGTGGACATCAGCCAGTTTGGTAAGGATCAGGTTCGTGAACTGGCGGCGCATTGCCGCTCGTTGATGGAACAAAAAATTGCAGAACTCGATCAGGAAATTGCAGAGCGCGAAGCGACCGGCAAAGTCTGAATCAGTGTGATCGCGTTTTTGTGGGAAACGACTTCCTGCGCACTCTTTGTCTGTTTTAAATGGAGCTTATATGTCACTCAGTCGGCGTCAGTTCATTCAGGCTTCGGGGATCGCACTGTGTGCCGGTGCCGTTCCGCTGAAGGCTAATGCAGCCGGTCAGCAGCAGCCTCTGCCCGTTCCGCCGCTGCTGGAGTCCCGTCGCGGGCAGCCGTTGTTTATGACGTTGCAGCGCGCGCACTGGTCCTTTACGCAGGGTACGCGCGCGCCCGTCTGGGGGATTAACGGGCGTTACCTGGGGCCGACGATTCGCGTCTGGAAAGGGGATGACGTTAAGCTCATCTACAGCAACCGTCTGACTGAAAATGTCTCCATGACCGTCAGCGGATTGCAGGTGCCGGGGCCGCTGATGGGCGGCCCTGCGCGGATGATGTCGCCCAACGCTGACTGGGCGCCGGTATTGCCGATTCGTCAGAACGCCGCCGTGCTGTGGTATCACGCCAATACGCCAAACCGTACCGCGCAGCAGGTCTATAACGGCCTTGCCGGGATGTGGCTGATCGAGGATGAGGTCAGCAAATCGCTGCCGATCCCCAATCATTACGGCGTGGATGATTTCCCGATCGTTATCCAGGATAAGCGGCTGGATAATTTCGGTACGCCGGAGTACAGCGAACCGGGCAGCGGCGGGTTTGTTGGCGATACGCTGCTGGTCAACGGCGCACAGAGTCCTTACGTGGAGGTTTCCCGCGGCTGGGTACGCCTGCGCTTGCTGAATGCGTCGAACTCTCGCCGTTACCAGTTGCAAATGAGCGACGGTCGCGCGCTGCATGTTATTTCTGGCGATCAGGGCCTTTTACCCGCGCCGGTGTCCGTCAAACAACTGTCGCTGGCGCCCGGTGAACGCCGGGAAATTCTGGTCGATATGACCAATGGCGATGAGGTGTCGATCACCTGCGGGGAAGCGGCCAGTATTGTCGATCGCATCCGTGGCTTCTTTGAACCTTCCAGCATTCTGGTCTCTACGCTGGTGCTGACCTTACGGCCAACCGGGCTGCTGCCGCTGGTGACTGACAGCCTGCCGATGCGTTTATTGCCCACGGAGATTGTCAGCGGCGCGCCGATTCGCAGCCGGGATATCAGCCTCGGGGACGATCCCGGCATCAACGGGCAATTGTGGGACGTCAACCGCATTGATATCACCGCCCAGCAAGGTTCCTGGGAGCGCTGGACCGTTCGCGCCGATATGCCGCAGCCTTTCCATATTGAGGGTGTCTCTTTCCTGATCCGCAACGTCAATGGCGCCATGCCGTTCCCGGAAGATCGGGGCTGGAAAGATACGGTATGGGTGGACGGACAGGTGGAATTGCTGGTTTATTACGGACAGCCATCCTGGGCGCACTTCCCGTTCTACTTCAACAGCCAGACGCTGGAAATGGCCGACCGGGGGTCTATCGGACAAATGCTGGTGAACCCGGCGCCGTAAATCTTCCCTCGCCCGCAAGGGCGAGAAGTGAATACCTTTCTCTTTCGTTCCGGCATATAATCCCCGGCCTTTGATTATTTTTTTACCATTTTTTTGGAAGCATTATGAGCGCAATATCCCTGATCCAGCCAGACAGAGATCTTTTCTCCTGGCCTCAATACTGGGCGGCCTGTTTTGGTCCCGCGCCTTTTTTGCCGATGTCACGCGACGAAATGGATCAACTTGGCTGGGATAGCTGCGACATTATTCTGGTTACCGGTGATGCGTATGTCGATCATCCGAGCTTTGGGATGGCGATTTGCGGTCGTATGCTGGAAGCGCAGGGTTTCCGTGTCGGCATCATTGCCCAGCCGGACTGGAACAGCAAAGATGACTTTATGCGTCTGGGGAAACCGAATCTGTTTTTCGGCGTCACTGCGGGCAACATGGACTCGATGATCAACCGTTATACCGCCGATCGCCGACTGCGCCATGACGACGCCTATACGCCAGATAACGTGGCGGGCAAGCGCCCGGATCGTGCGACGCTGGTCTATACCCAGCGCTGTAAAGAGGCCTGGAAAGACGTGCCGGTGATCCTCGGCGGTATTGAAGCCAGTCTGCGTCGTACCGCGCACTATGATTACTGGTCTGATACCGTACGCCGCTCGGTGCTGGTGGATGCGAAAGCCGATATGCTGATGTTCGGCAACGGCGAGCGCCCGCTGGTTGAAGTTGCGCACCGCCTGGCAATGGGGGAGCCGATCGGCCAGATCCGCGATGTGCGTAACACCGCGATTATTGTTAAAGAAGCCCTGCCGGGCTGGAGTGGGGTTGATTCCACGCGTCTGGATACGCCAGGGAAAATTGATCCGATCCCCCATCCGTATGGCGAAGATCTGCCGTGCGCGGATAACAAACCGGTTGCGCCGAAAAAGCAGGAAGCCAAAGCCGTGACCGTTCAGCCGCCGCGTCCGAAGCCGTGGGAGAAAACCTACGTGCTGCTGCCGTCCTTTGAGAAGGTGAAGGGCGATAAGGTGCTGTATGCGCACGCGTCGCGTATTCTGCATCACGAAACCAACCCTGGCTGCGCGCGTGCGCTGATGCAAAAGCATGGCGATCGCTATATCTGGATCAACCCGCCCGCCATTCCGCTCTCTACCGAAGAGATGGATAGCGTTTTTGCGCTGCCGTATAAGCGCGTGCCGCATCCGGCATACGGTGACAGCCGCATTCCGGCTTACGAAATGATCCGCTTCTCGATTAACATCATGCGCGGGTGTTTCGGCGGCTGCTCGTTCTGCTCGATTACTGAACACGAAGGCCGCATTATTCAGAGCCGTTCAGAAGATTCGATCATCAATGAGATCGAAGCGATCCGCGATACCGTACCGGGCTTTACCGGCGTGATTTCCGATCTCGGCGGGCCGACGGCCAACATGTATATGCTGCGCTGTAAGTCGCCGCGCGCGGAACAAACCTGCCGCCGCCTGTCGTGCGTGTACCCGGATATCTGCTCGCATATGGATACCAACCATGAGCCGACGATCAACCTCTATCGCCGCGCCCGCGATCTGAAAGGCATCAAGAAGATCCTGATCGCCTCCGGCGTGCGTTACGACATTGCCGTTGAAGATCCGCGTTATATCAAAGAGCTGGCGAGTCATCATGTGGGCGGCTATCTGAAGATTGCGCCGGAGCATACCGAAGAAGGGCCGCTGTCGAAGATGATGAAGCCGGGCATGGGCAGCTATGATCGCTTCAAAGAACTGTTCGACCTTTACTCAAAACAGGCCGGGAAAGAGCAGTACCTGATCCCGTATTTTATCTCTGCGCACCCCGGTACGCGGGACGAAGATATGGTGAATCTGGCGCTGTGGTTGAAACGCCATCGCTTCCGTCTGGATCAGGTGCAGAACTTCTATCCGTCGCCGCTGGCGAACTCAACGACCATGTATTACACCGGGAAAAACCCGCTGGGTAAAATTGGCTATAAGAGTGAAGACGTGGTGGTGCCGAGAGGCGACAAACAGCGTCGTCTGCATAAAGCGCTGCTGCGTTACCACGATCCGGCGAACTGGCCGCTGATTCGCCAGGCGCTGGAAGAGATGGGGAAAAAGCATCTGATTGGCAGTCGTCGCGAGTGTCTGGTTCCGGCGCCTACGCTGGACGAGATGCGTGAAGCCCGTCGTCAGAACCGCAACACGCGCCCGGCGTTGACTAAGCATACGCCAGTGGCGCATCAGCGTCAGACGCCTGCTGGCAATAAAAAACGCAGCAAGGTAGCCGGACGTTAAACCCGTTAGCTGTTTGCCGGATAAGGTGCTTGCACCGCTATCCGGCAAACGGACGGATTACGCGTTCGCTTCACGAATTCTGGCGGCCAGCGCCGCCAGTTTTTCGTCATCCGCCCGCTCGTGGTCATGCGATGACAAATAGCCTTCGTACTGTTCAAAGAATTTCGCCTGCCGCGATTCAATAGGCTTCCATTCGCTCAGGTTAGCGGTGCCGTGCATCGGGCTGAGCTTGCTGTGCACATGATCCACGCCAAATCCTTCAAAAAACATTCCCGTACGTCCCACATCCGGGAAGGCGTTATCCAGCTTTTTCGCCACTTTTTGGGTGGCAAGCATCAGATCGGCCAGCGCCTGCGGCGGCAAGTCGAACGCATAGCTGGGATAATGCTTCTTCGGGATCACCACCGTAAAACCGTCGGTGTTCGGGAAGATGGAGAGGAAGGCCAGATGATGCTCGTCTTCCCAGATCTTATGGCAGGGGGCTTTACCCTCAACGATTTGGCAAAAAATACAGCTCATTCCTTTTCTCCGTTGCTGAGTTCACAATTCGCGTCGTACCGACTCAACACTTTCTACCAAACCCGCCTGGTAGTCAAAAAGCCCGACAGAAATGTCGGGCCGGAAAGGAAGGTTAGCCGCCGAACTGATCCGGGTCCGGCCCCAGGCGTTTACCCTGGTCAAGTTTGGCCACTTCGCTTAATTCGTCTTTGTCGAGACGGAAATCCCAGACGTCGAAGTTTTCCGCAATACGTGAAGGGGTGACGGATTTAGGGATCACCACCAGCCCGTTATCCAGATGCCAGCGGATCACAATTTGCGCCGGAGATTTACCGTACTTATCCGCCAGATCGCGAATGATTTTCTGATCGAAAACGCCTGCGCCGCCTTGCGCCAGCGGGCTCCAGGACTCGGTCTGGATCTTGTGCGTCGCATTCCAGGCATGCAGCTGACGCTGTTGCATCAGCGGATGCAATTCGATCTGGTTGATCACCGGTGTAACGCCGGTTTCATCGATCAGACGCTGGAGGTGGTTTACCTGGAAGTTACACACGCCGATGCTTTTCACCAGCCCCTCTCTTTGCAGTTCAATCATCCCTTCCCAGGCGTCAACATAATGGTCGATAGCCGGAACGGGCCAGTGCATCAGATAGAGATCGAGGTGATCCAACTGGAGCTTATCCAGGCTTTCCTGCAAGGCTTCTCGAGGGCGTTTCTGATCGTCATTCCACAGTTTGGTGGTAATAAACAGCTCTTCCCGGTCGATACCGGCATCTTTTAACGCTTTTCCGACGCCTTCTTCATTCTTGTACGCCGCAGCGGTATCAATGGAGCGATATCCCACTTCCAGCGCCTTATGAATGGCGGAAATTGCTTCCTCGTTGCTTGCCTTCCAGACTCCCAGGCCCAGTTGTGGCATTACGTTGCCATCCTGTAGCTTGATAACGGTTGGATTAGCCATGCGTTCCTCCTTTATGCGATCTCACCGGAGCAAACTCCGGTGAGGTTGTGTGACTTAAGTCTGGACGAAATGTCCAAAAACGAAAGCCAGAGGCGAAAAAACCTTAGCGAGCCGCTTCGTAAATCCGACGGCTGACATCCAGCGTAATGTCCTGATGTTCACCCAGATTTGTACCGCCGTGCGCTTCCAGTTTTGCCAGCAATGCCGGAATGGAACTGCCGTCCAGACCGTAATCAGACAGGCGAGTCGGTACGCCCATTTGTTCAAAGAAGCGGCGGGTGGCGGCGATGGCGGCATCAATACGCGCATCGTCGGAACCGTCGGTGATATTCCAGACTCGCTCTGCGTACTGCAACAGTTTGGCGCGTTTGGTATCGCGTTTTTCATTCCACAGCGCAGGCAGGACGATAGCCAGCGTCTGCGCGTGATCAAGGCCGTGCATTGCCGTCAGCTCATGACCCAGCATATGCGTTGCCCAGTCCTGCGGGACGCCCGCGCCGATCAAACCGTTCAGCGCCTGAGTGGCCGCCCACATTACGTTGGCGCGAACATCGTAGTTTTCCGGCTCTTTCAGCGCTTTCGGGCCTTCTTCGACAAGCGTCAGCAGGATACCTTCGGCAAAGCGATCCTGAATTTTTCCGTCAACCGGATAAGTGACATACTGCTCAACGGTGTGAACGAATGCATCCACAACGCCGTTAGCAACCTGGCGCGGCGGCAGGGTGTAGGTATAAACCGGATCGAGCACCGCAAACACGGGTTGGACGAACGGCGTCATAAAGGCCAGCTTATCGCCGGTGGTTTTACGGGAAATCACCGCCCCGGAGTTAGATTCTGAACCCGTTGCCGGCAACGTCAGCACCGATCCCATCGGTACGGCGCTTTTCACGTCGTTGCCACGGGTTTCCAGAATGCGCCACGGGTCCACGCCTTCGTCATATTGCGCCGCCGCCGCGATAAATTTAGTGCCATCCAGCACGGAACCGCCGCCGACCGCCAGCAGGAACGTCACTTTCTCATCACGTACAATGTTGACGGCGTTCATCAGCGTTTCATAAGACGGGTTTGGCTCGATGCCGCCAAATTCCAGCACGTCCAGACCTTTCAGCGCGTCATGTACCTGATCCAGTACGCCGGTCTTTTTCACGCTGCCGCCGCCGTAGGTGATCAATACGCGGGCGCCCTGAGGGATTTGATCGCGCAGATCGGCAATCGCGCCTTTACCAAACAGAATGCGGGTTGGGGTATGCAGATTAAAGTTGTTCATTGCTCGTTCCCTTATGTGGGTAAAAAAGTGGGCAGGCGAATGTCTGCCTGATGGTGAACATTGTGGTCGCCAGCCGCCTTCCTCTCAATGCTCATTTCTGCCAATGTCTTGCCCATTTCTCCAGAGCGCTGGAGAAAAAAGATAAATTTGCGCACAATCAACGCGTCGTAAACCGATGAGAAAAAAGTGCGCCATGAACCGTGAAGCCATCTGTCTGTTGCTGACAGATAAAATTAAGCAGCTGATAAACAATCAAAATAACCTGAATGACTGCCTGCCCGACGTGCGTTTGCTCTACGGCACGGAGCCGGGGTTGCGCACGCCTGTGATGTATCAGCCTGGCATCATATTTCTCTTTTCGGGGCATAAGATCGGTTATATCAATGAACGCGTATTTCAGTACGATGCCAATGAATATCTGCTGCTGACCGTACCTTTACCCTTTGAATGTGAAACTTATGCGACGCCGGAAGTACCGCTCGCGGGGATTCGTCTGAATGTTGATATCCTGCAATTGCAGGAGTTGCTGATGGACATTGGCGAGGACGATCTGTTTCAACCGTCGATGGCGGCAAGCGGGATTAACTCCGCCACGCTGTCGGATGACATTCTTTGTGCGGCGGAACGCCTGTTAGATGTGATGGAAAGGCCGCTGGATGCGCGTATCCTGGGGAAACAGATTATTCGCGAAATTCTGTATCACGTTCTGATGGGGCCGCGTGGCGGCGCGCTGCTGGCGCTGGTCAGCCGCCAGACCCATTTCAGCCTGATTAGCCGGGTGCTGAAGCGGATTGAAACCAAATACACCGAGAACCTGAACGTTGAGCAACTGGCGGCGGAAGCCAACATGAGCGTCTCGGCGTTCCATCATAATTTTAAATCCGTTACCAGTACCTCGCCGTTGCAGTACCTGAAAACCTATCGTCTGCATAAAGCGCGGATGATGATCATTCACGACGGGATGAAAGCCAGCGCCGCTGCGATGCGCGTCGGCTACGAGAGCGCGTCGCAGTTCAGTCGGGAGTTCAAACGCTATTTTGGCGTAACGCCGGGGGAGGATGCGGCACGAATGAGAATGATGCAGGGAAGCTAATCATGTGTAAGCCGGATAAGCGTGAGCGCCATCCGGCAATCAGCAAATCAGGCGCTGCAATACTTCTTCTTGATCACGACGAATAATGTGCCGATCAAACCGGCGGCCAGCAGGGCAATCGGCAGGATCATCAAAAACGTCATCACCTGGTCTTCATGACGTTTCACGAATGGGATCATGCTGAGCGCGTAGCCGAAACTGGTCACCACGCCGACCCACAGCAGCCCGCTCAGCCAGTTAAAAAACTGAAACCGGCGGCTGGACAACCCTGAAATCCCCGCCATTGTGGGCAGCAGGGTGCGCACAAACGCCAGAAAGCGCCCGGCAAGCAGCGCCAGCAGGCCGTGCCGGTCGAACATACAGGTCGCGCGCTGATGGTATTTAACGGGAAGCTGCGCCAGCCAGCCTTTCACCGTTTGCGTATTTCCCAGCCAGCGCCCCTGAATATAGCTCAGCCAGCAGCCGAGACTGGCGGCTGTCGTCAGAATAAGGATCGTGGGGACAAAGTCCATGACACCTTGTGCAACCAGCGCGCCTGCCAGTAAAAGCAGGCTGTCTCCGGGTAAAAAAGAGGCCGGGAGCAGGCCGTTTTCTAAAAATAGCGTGGCAAACATCACAAAGTAGACAACGCTAACAACGTGTGGGTCCGCCAGCGCGGCAAAATCGTGTTGCCAGAGCGCAGCGATAATATCTTGAATGACAGCCATGGACTTTCCTGTGGAACCGCGTTTATGGGGCTATTGTACTCCTGAATTGCCCGGGATGCCTTGATCCCGGACGCAACAAATGCAGACTTTTCTGCCCGGAGTGTCTGCAATTCTGTCCATGACCGGAAACTTTACACAATACGCGTGAATCCTGCGGCTAAATCTGCAATCAGATCGTCAACATTCTCTAAACCGATGTGCAAACGGATCAGCGTGCCGGTGAAATCAACGTCGCCTTCGGGACGAATGGCGGCGATATGTTCCGGCTGGTTAGGCAGAATTAAGGATTCAAAGCCGCCCCAGGAGTAGGCCATGCTGAACAAGCTGAAATTATCCAGATAAGCGGAAAGCGCCTCATTGCTCAGCCTTTTATTCAGCACAAACGAGAACAACCCGCTGCTGCCCGTGAAATCGCGCTTCCAGAATTCGTGGCCTTTGCTGCCAGGAAGGGCGGGATGATTAACGCGGGCGACCTGAGGGTGATTCGCCAGCCACTCGGCGACTTTCAGGCTGCTTTCATGATGCTGGCGTAAGCGCACGCCCAGCGTACGTAGCCCACGGCTGGTCATATAAGCGGTATCTGCGTCCAGCATTTGCCCCATCAGATAGGCGTTTTCGCGTAATTGCTCCCAACAACGCGCATTAGACACGGCTGTGCCGACCATCGCATCCGAGTGACCAATCAGGTATTTCGTTCCTGCCTGGATGGAAATATCGATCCCGAAATCCAGCGCCTTAAACAGCACGCCCGCCGCCCAGGTGTTATCAATCATAATGACGGCGTCTGGCGCAACGCGTCTTACCGCGCCGACAATCGCCGGGATGTCATGCACTTCCATCGTGATGGAGCCAGGGGATTCGAGAAACACTACTTTCGTATTGGGCTGAATATGCTTCACGATATCCGCGCCAACCAGCGGATCAAACCAGCCGGTCGTCACGCCGAGTCTGGCGAGAACTTTGGTGCAAAAATCCTGACTGGGTTCGTAAGCGGTGTTGGTCATCAGGACGTGATCGCCCTGTTCCACAAAGGCCAGAATCGTGTTGGCGACAGCCGCCGCGCCGCAGGGGAAGAGCGCGCATCCGGCGCCGCCTTCCAGTTCGCACATGGCTTCCTGTAGCGAAAAATGGGTTAGCGTTCCGCGACGGCCATAGAAAAGCTCGCCATTGGCGCGGTTGCGGGTGGCGTGCTTTTTGGCTTCTACGGTGTCAAATACCAGCGAGGAGGCGCGCTGAATGACGCTGTTCACCGATCCCAGCGTGTATTTTTTGCTGCGTCCTGCGCTCACCAGTTTGGTTTCAAGATGTTTTTCTGCCATGTTGGAGTACCCATTTTTATACGTCTGGATGTCTAAACTATCATGAATGATGAGTGACGCATCCTGAAGAATCGGCATAAAGCAGAAAATTTTCTCAAAATGACATCTGGTGACTTTTTTACTGCGTAAGCGCAAGGAAAAGAAACCAAAGGTGCGGCACTATGTAAATAGTAATGAGAACGACTATCAATTCGACGTCGTTTTGATATTATTACGCTCAGAATTTGTGATTTGCGTCCTGGAGATACAGAGTGGGTAATAATTTGATGCAGACGGATCTCTCCGTCTGGGGTATGTATCAGCACGCCGACATCGTGGTTAAGTGCGTGATGATTGGTCTGATTCTGGCGTCAGTAGTCACCTGGGCTATCTTCTTCAGTAAGAGTCTTGAGTTCTTTACGCAGAAGCGTCGGCTCAAGCGTGAACAACAGCAGCTGGCTGAAGCGCGTTCTTTAGACCAGGCCAGCAATATTGCCTCCGCATTCGCGGCAAAAAGTTTAAGCTCACAGTTGCTCTATGAAGCGCAGAACGAGCTGGAACTGTCGGAAGGCAGTGAAGACAACGAAGGTATTAAAGAGCGTACCGGGTTCCGCCTGGAGCGTCGCGTAGCGGCGGTTGGCCGTCATATGGGACGCGGCAATGGCTACCTGGCGACCATCGGCGCCATCTCTCCGTTTGTCGGTCTGTTTGGTACGGTATGGGGCATCATGAACAGCTTCATCGGCATCGCGCAAACCCAGACCACCAACCTCGCGGTTGTCGCGCCGGGTATCGCGGAAGCGTTGCTGGCTACGGCGATCGGCCTGGTCGCGGCAATCCCTGCGGTCGTGATTTACAACATTTTCGCACGTCAGATCGGCAGCTACAAAGCGACGCTGGGCGACGTGGCGGCACAGATTCTGTTGCTGCAAAGCCGCGATCTGGATCTGAACGCGAGCGCTTCCGCTCAGCCGGTACGTACCGCGCAGAAATTACGTGTAGGATAATGTTCCATGGCAATGCGTCTTAATGAAAATCTGGACGATAACGGTGAAATGCATGAAATCAACGTGACGCCGTTTATCGACGTCATGCTGGTTCTGCTGATTATCTTTATGGTGGCCGCGCCGCTGGCAACGGTGGACGTGAAGGTGAATCTTCCTGCGTCCACCAGCACCCCGCAGCCGCGCCCGGAAAAACCGGTTTATCTGTCCGTGAAGGCCGACAACAGCATGTTTATCGGCAACGATCAGGTAACGGATGAAACCATGATCGGCGAGCTGAACGCGTTAACCGAAGGGAAGAAAGACACGACGATCTTCTTCCGTGCGGATAAAACCGTTGATTATGAAACAATGATGAAAGTGATGGATACGCTGCACCAGGCGGGTTACCTGAAAATTGGTCTCGTGGGTGAAGAGGTCGCAAAAGCGAAGTAATCGTTGTTGCTGATGGGCTGACAGACAGGCCGGGTAGGGCGCAAGCCGTACCCGGCTTTTTTATTGCCTGATGGCGCTGCGCTTATCAGGCCTGCATGATGCGGTATCGCTGGATTGCTGACTCACCAGATTACTTCGTCGTGGGAAAACGTTTTTCATTCAGCGCGACGGTGGTGATATTGGTCGTTCGGTAATCGCCATCGGATAGCTTACGGGTCAAGCGCAGGGTCGCCGTTTCTCGCGCCAGTAAGTGCTGATATGTGCTCTCCAGGCGCGCCATGATTTTGTCCCGCATCTCGGGATGTTGCTCAATAATCGTATTGATAACCGAACCGTAGATCTCTTCTTTGACCTGGAGCGCATAGATTTCACGGCGATTTTGCCATTTCAGCCGCACTAACGCGGCGGGAATCGACACGATCTCCTGCGCCACCTGTTCGAGGGTCGCGTTTTTATTGGCGATAAGCGCTTTAAGATTTTGCTTTAAGATAAATTCATCGCTTTTATTATTATCTAAAGCTAAATAAACATTATTATCTTCAACGTCTTTCATATTATTTCTCTTCCAGAGAATAAAAAACGGGAGAGTTTTTCTCTCTGGTTATGAGATTAAGCCAAATTTCATTGCCGTGATCGTTTATTTTTGCTGTGGCATCTGCCAGAATTTTACTTAATGCCTGAGCATCAACATCGCCTTCCGCCTGTAGGCTATTAATAAGACGAGCAAACGTCTCAATTTTAGCTACGCGATAAAGCCGGTCCTTTAAATGACGGTCACGTTCTTCAAGTAACATGTTTTTAGATTGACCAGTCGGTGTGGCGCTAATTAAAATATCTGGCTCGTAATCGCTCAGCGTTTTCTTTCCCTGAGTCAAATTTTCACTATTTTCTACGGTCTCAGCATCGCCTGGCGAGGCAGATAAATGAAAACGAGTCGGCACAAGATGCTCGGGAAGCATGTTGGAATGTCCTTTACTATCAATAGTATATTGTTTTTTATAAGGCAGGTCTCGTTGACAATAGCATGGTGTAATTTTAAAATCAAAAAAAATGGAGTCGGCATATGAACAGCATTTTTTATTCTATTATCACTCTGCTATTACTCACTGGCGGCGTGCTTTTCTTGATGCACGAATTTAATAAACAGCGCTCTGCTGAGGCGTCTAATCCAGTAAATCAAGCGGAACCCTTGTCCAAAGAGGAGGGCGAAGATCATTTTTCGTCGCTCATGAATACTATTACACCGGTATGGTACTGGCGAGTCAATCACGAATATATTGATTTTCTTCACGCAACGATAAAGCGGATGACGATGGCGGAGCTAAACGGAACGCCGGGGTTATTTGATGCGCAGCGCCGTTGCAGCGATCTCAACTCTGCGGTCTATAAATATTATGACAACATTAAAAAGCGTTGTCTGAACGGGGAAAAGGTTCCGCATTCCGATCTGGATGTACTTAACTTGCGGCAATGTTTCCGGGAATTTAGCCTGGAGGCGTATCCCTCCCTGGTTGCTCTGGTGTGGCCTGAATATCAGCGGCCGCTAATCAAACCGGAAGAGGTTTAATAAACGCGCCTGACGTTGGCCGGGTAAGGCGAAACCGCCACCCGGCGCGCGTGCCCGAAAGCGTTATTTATCCGATGAGGCTTGCCAGAGGTTCAGCTCGCCATCCGCGACATGTTTATCGATTTGCGCTAACTCGTCAGCGCTGAATGTCAGGTTCGACAACGCCTGCACATTTTCTTCCAGTTGCTCTGGTCGACTGGCGCCGATCAGCACTGACGTCACGCGATTATCTTTCAACAGCCAGCTAAGCGCCATCTGCGCCATTGACTGGCCGCGACGTTGCGCCATCTCATTGAGTAAACGCAGGCTGTTCAGATTCGCTTCCGTCAGCATATTCTCCGTCAGACCGCGAACTTTTTTCCCTTCACGCTGCATACGTGAACCTTCCGGGATACCGTTTAAGTATTTTCCGGTTAACAATCCCTGAGCCAGCGGTGTGAACGCAATGCAACCCATGCCGTTGGCCGCCAGCGTATCCAGCAGGCCGCTTTTATCCACCCAGCGGTTGAGCAGATTGTAGGACGGCTGATGAATCAGCAGCGGGATTTTCCATTCGCGCAGCAGTTCCGCCATTCGTTGAGTTCGCTCAGGCGAATAGGAGGAGATGCCGACGTAAAGCGCCTTACCGCTTTGTACCGCCTGCGCCAGCGCGGATGCGGTCTCTTCCATTGGCGTGTTTTCATCGACACGGTGGGAATAGAAGATATCGACATAGTCCAGCCCCATCCGCTTCAGGCTCTGATCGAGGCTGGCGAGCAGGTACTTACGCGACCCGCCGGAGCCGTATGGCCCAGGCCACATGTCATAACCCGCTTTGGTGGAAACGATCAGCTCATCGCGATACGGCGCAAAATCTTCCCGCAGCAAACGGCCAAAGTTCTCTTCTGCGCTTCCCGGCGGCGGGCCGTAGTTATTGGCTAAATCAAAATGGGTGATGCCTGAATCAAAGGCTTTACGCAGCAGCGCACGCTGTGAATCCAGCGCCTGAACGTGGCCGAAACTGTGCCACAAACCCAGCGATAGCGCGGGTAAACGCAAACCGCTTTTACCGCAGTAGCGATAAAGCATCTGCTCATAACGTTCGGGGTTGGCTAACCAGGCCATGTCATCTCCTTAGAGAAAGTGAATTTCAAAACAACGTTTCTATTCTAGCGGCTCAGCGGGGTTTATCCCGTTCGTCAGGTCACATTGATGCGAAAAATTGGGCAAAAACACGTCGTTATGCTTTGCTTAAAAAAACATCAATTCAGGAGTGAAACTATGCCGCGTCTGACTGCCAAAGACTTTCCGCAGGAGTTGCTCGATTACTATGACTACTATGCACATGGAAAAATCTCTAAACGCGAGTTTCTTAACCTCGCGGCAAAGTATGCCGTCGGCGGCGTGACCGCGCTTGCGCTGTTTAATCTCCTGAAGCCGAATTACGCGCTGGCGGTGCAGGTGGAATTTACCGACCCGGACATTTTGCCGGAATACATTACGTATCCGTCACCGAACGGGCATGGCGAGGTGCGCGGCTATCTGGTTAAACCGGCGAAGGCGACGGGTAAAACGCCTGCGGTCGTGGTCGTACACGAGAACAGGGGGCTGAATCCCTATATTGAGGATGTCGCACGACGCGTGGCGAAAGCAGGTTATATTGCGCTGGCGCCTGATGGATTAAGCTCAGTAGGCGGATACCCCGGTAATGACGATAAGGGCCGGGAATTACAGCAGCAGGTTGATCCCACAAAATTAATGAATGATTTCTTTGCCGCGATTGAGTTTATGCAGCGTCATCCGGCGGCCAGCGGAAAAGTGGCTATTACGGGATTCTGCTATGGCGGCGGCGTATCAAATGCGGCGGCGGTGGCCTATCCCGAACTGGCGTGCGCCGTTCCTTTTTATGGTCGTCAGGCTCCGGCGTCAGATGTACCTAAAATTAATGCGCCTTTATTATTACATTACGCCGAGTTAGATACCTCAATTAATGAAGGCTGGCCTGCCTACGAAACGGCGCTGAAGGCGAATAATAAAGTTTATGAAGCGTATATCTATCCTGGGGTGAATCATGGTTTTCATAATGATTCGACTCCCCGCTATGATAAGGCCGCAGCGGATCTGGCCTGGGCGCGCACTCTGGCCTGGTTTGAGAAATATTTACAATGAAAAACAAACGATTATTTCAGGTGCGGCATATTGCTTTGCGGCATAATAATGCCGTTATGCTTTATAAGCATTCACAGGAATAGTGTGCTGACGATGATTCGTATACTTAGTTAAGTAAAAAAACAATAAAGAAAGTATATATTCTGCATTCTCTGCCGATAACGAGGATAAGTGTCGCCTGATGGCGAATCCCTCAAGTATGGCAAGGAAATTCTTATGCGTTTGCTGCAAAACTTCACTATTCGTATTGTCATGCTGACAATATTGGGGCTCTTCTGTCTTCTTTGGTCGGGCGTTGGTTTATTCAGCGTCCATGCATTATCTAAAGTGGCGGAAGGGAATGATATCGATCGTCATATTGTGCGTCAGATGACGGTGCTAAGTCAGGGGAACGATCAGTATTTTCGTTTTGTCACGCGTTTAAGCCGTGCGATGGACGTTAAAATCGGCGGCGGTACGCCCGATTTTGTACCAGTACAGCAGGCGCTGGACAATATGAGCAAAAAGCTGGAAGAGATGAAAACGCTCTCTCCAGGGCCGATGGACCCGGAGATCGCCGCTGCGGTATTGGCAAACTGGCAGGCGTTGCTTGATAAGGGCGTCGCGCCGCAGATGCAACTGGCGCAGCAGGGTACGCTCACCGAATTTGCAGAACAGGCTAATAATGTCACCCCCGCTCTGAGCCGCGCCTTCGGCGCCAGCGCAGAACGTTTTAACAGCGCGGCCGGCACGATGCTGGACAGCACCCGCGTGATGGTGGACGGCAAAACGTCAATTATCCGCACCCTGATTATCACCGCCGTTATTCTGGGAATTGTGATTCTCTTCTTTACCGACCGTTACCTGGTCACGATGTTAGTGAAACCGCTGGCGCGCATTCGCCAACAGTTCCGCCAGATTGCGCAAGGCGATCTGAGTCAGCCGATTGAAGAGTTTGGCCGTAACTGTGTCGGTCGTCTGGTGCCGTTACTGAGCGCGATGCAGGATAGTCTGCGGGAAGCGGTCAGCTCGATTCGTTCAGGCAGTGACAATATCTGGCGCGGCGCGACAGAGATCTCCAGCGGCAACAACGATCTCTCTTCCCGTACGGAAGAGCAGGCGGCGGCGCTGGAAGAAACAGCCGCAAGCATGGAACAGCTCACCGCGACGGTGAAATTGAATGCGGATAATGCGCGCCAGGCCAGTCAGCTTGCTGATGCCGCTTCCGCGACGGCCGGAAAAGGCGGCACGCTGGTTTCTGAAGTGGTTGAGACGATGGACGGTATTTCAGCCAGCTCCAGACAGATCGCCGAAATTACGAATGTCATCAACAGTATTGCCTTCCAGACCAATATTCTGGCGCTGAATGCCGCCGTTGAAGCCGCCAGAGCCGGTGAACAAGGGCGTGGGTTTGCGGTCGTCGCCGGTGAAGTGCGTAATCTGGCCAGCCGTAGCGCCGGGGCCGCCAAAGAGATTGAAACGCTGATCGCTGAATCCGTGCGTCGCGTCGAGCAGGGCGCGCAGCTGGTGCAGGAGACGGGCGCGACGATGGAGGCCATTCTGCGCGGAGTAACCGAAGTCACCACCATCATGAAGCAGATCGCCGCCGCTTCCGAGGAACAAAGCAAAGGGATCTCTCAGGTTGGTGTGGCGATAACCCAGATGGACAGCGTGACCCAACAAAACGCCGCGCTGGTGGAGCAAGTTTCTGCGGCAGCGGCGGCGCTGGAACGGCAAACGGAAGAGCTGCAACGCTCTGTGCAACAGTTCCGACTTTCTCATAATGACGCGCAAATCAGCCCGGCGAAAACGGTCTCTCCAGTCAGTCCGCGTGGGGCGTCTGCCGCGAAGTCAGGCGATGAATGGGTCGCCTTCTGATCCGGTAAAAAAAAGTATGTGATACCTCTGGCGTTCGCTTAAAAAATCGCTATATAATTTGTTATATATCGATTGGAGGTATCATGGACAATCATTTTGGTAAGGGCCTGATGGCCGGATTAAACGCAACGTGTGCCGATAGCGCGCGTAACGTGGCGGGTTTTTGTTCTGATTATAAGCGCGGATTCGTATTAGGATTTTCGCATCGCATGTTTGAAAAAACCGGCGATCGACAATTAAGCGCCTGGGAAGCGGGGATTCTGACGCGCCGTTATGGCCTGGACAAAGATATGGTGATGGACTTCTTTCGGGAGAATCAATCGAATACGACTATCCGGTTCTTTATGGCGGGTTATCGTCTCGAAAATTGATCCGAAGGGGGTATTACCCCGGTTTAATTAATTACACTATTGTCTTACTCCTTCGTTTTGTTGTTCCGTCAAAGTATCATGGTTCAATAACCATAAAGAAAGTGTGGTAAATGGCGCGCCGATCGCAATAAGTTATTTGTGAACGGTGCAAAATAGAGCCAGGTCTTTGCAACGGAATAACAATAAAATGACTGGAGATAATACTCTCATCACTTCTCACGGCGTTAATCGTCGTGATTTCATGAAGCTTTGTGCAGCACTGGCCGCAACCATGGGGCTCAGTAGCAAAGCCGCCGCAGAAATGGCCGAATCGGTTTCCCGTCCGCAGCGCCCGCCCGTCGTCTGGATCGGCGCTCAGGAATGTACGGGATGTACCGAATCGCTCCTTCGCGCGACCCACCCAACGGTAGAAAACCTCGTTCTGGAAACGATCTCTCTGGAGTACCACGAGGTCCTCTCCGCCGCCTTCGGCCATCAGGTTGAAGAGAACAAGCATAACGCTCTGGAGAAGTATAAAGGGCAGTATGTGTTGGTTGTCGATGGTTCCATCCCATTAAAAGATAACGGTATTTACTGCATGGTTGCCGGCGAGCCGATTGTGGATCACATCCGCAAGGCGGCGGAAGGCGCAGCGGCGATTATCGCGATCGGCTCCTGTTCCGCGTGGGGCGGCGTCGCTGCCGCTGGCGTGAACCCGACCGGCGCCGTCGGGTTGCAGGAAGTCCTGCCGGGCAAAACCGTTATCAATATCCCGGGCTGCCCGCCGAACCCGCATAACTTCCTGGCAACGGTTGCCCACATCATCACTTACGGTAAACCGCCGAAGCTGGATGCCAAAAACCGTCCAACCTTCGCCTATGGTCGTCTGATTCACGAACACTGCGAACGCCGCCCGCATTTTGACGCCGGTCGCTTCGCCAAAGAGTTCGGCGATGAAGGCCACCGTGAAGGCTGGTGCCTCTACCATCTGGGCTGTAAAGGGCCTGAAACCTACGGCAACTGTTCGACGTTGCAGTTCTGCGATGTCGGCGGCGTATGGCCGGTGGCGATTGGGCACCCCTGCTACGGCTGTAACGAGGAAGGCGTTGGCTTTCATAAAGGCATCCACCAACTCGCCCATGTGGAAAATCAAACCCCGCGTTCCGAGAAGCCGGATGTCAACCTGAAAGAGGGCGGCCACATTTCCACAGGCGCCGTTGGGCTGCTTGGCGGCGTGGTTGGGCTGGTTGCCGGTGTCAGCGTGATGGCGGTACGTGAACTGGGGCGTCAGCAGAAGAAAGATAACGCTGACTCACGGGGAGAATAACCGTGAACAGACGTAACTTTATTAAAGCAGCCTCTGGCGGGGCATTGCTGCTGGGCGCGTCGCCGTCCATCAGCCATGCGGCTGCGGAAAACCGTCCGCCTATCCCAGGTTCCCTGGGGATGCTGTATGACTCGACGCTGTGTGTGGGCTGTCAGGCGTGTGTGACCAAATGCCAGGATATCAACTTCCCGGCGCGTAACCCGGAAGGGGCGCAAACCTGGTCGAATAACGACAAGCTGTCGCCTTACACCAATAACATCATTCAGGTGTGGCATAGCGGAAGTGGCGTCAATAAAGATCAGACAGAGAACGGCTACGCGTACATTAAGAAACAGTGTATGCACTGCGTTGACCCTAACTGCGTCTCCGTTTGCCCGGTATCCGCGCTGAAGAAAGACCCGAAAACCGGTATCGTTCATTACAACAAAGACGTCTGTACCGGCTGTCGCTACTGCATGGTCGCCTGCCCGTACAACGTGCCGAAATACGACTACAACAACCCGTTTGGCGCGCTGCACAAGTGTGAACTGTGCAACCAGAAGGGCGTTGAACGCCTGGACAAAGGCGGTCTGCCGGGGTGCGTTGAGGTATGTCCGGCGGGCGCGGTGATTTTTGGTACGCGAGAAGAGCTAATGGCGGAGGCGCAAAAACGCCTGGCGCTGAAGCCTGGCAGCGAATACCACTATCCGCGCCAGACGTTGCAGACTGGCGATACGTATCTGCATACCGTACCGAAGTATTACCCGCATCTGTACGGTGAAAAAGAAGGCGGCGGCACGCAGGTGCTGGTGCTGACCGGCGTTCCTTACCAGAATCTGGATCTCCCTCAACTGGCCGATCTGTCAACTGGCGCGCGTTCTGAACACATTCAACACACCCTGTATAAAGGCATGATGCTGCCACTGGCTGTGCTGGCGGGCTTAACCGTGATGGTTCGTCGTAATACGAAAAACGAGCATCACGACGGAGGAGACGATCATGAGTCATGATCCTAAACCGCTGGGCGGGAAAATAATCAGTAAACCGATCATCATCTTCGGGCCGCTTGTCGTCCTGTGCATGCTTCTCATTGTGAAACGTCTGGTCTTCGGGCTGGGATCGGTCTCCGATCTGAACGGCGGCTTCCCCTGGGGCGTGTGGATCGCTTTTGACCTGCTGATCGGCACCGGCTTCGCGTGCGGCGGTTGGGCGCTGGCGTGGGCGGTGTATGTCTTCAACCGGGGGCAATACCATCCGCTGGTGCGCCCGGCGCTGCTGGCAAGCCTGTTCGGTTACTCTTTGGGCGGGCTGTCGATCACCATTGACGTTGGCCGTTACTGGAACCTGCCGTATTTCTACATCCCAGGGCACTTCAATGTGAACTCGGTGCTGTTTGAAACGGCGGTCTGTATGACCATCTACATCGGCGTGATGGCGCTGGAGTTTGCCCCCGCGTTGTTTGAACGCCTGGGCTGGAAAGTCTCGCTTAAGCGTCTGAACAAAGTGATGTTCTTTGTTATCGCTCTCGGGGCGTTGCTGCCGACCATGCACCAGTCGTCAATGGGATCGTTGATGATTGCCGCCGGTATTAAAGTACATCCGCTGTGGCAGAGCTATGAAATGCTGCCGTTGTTCTCATTGTTCACCGCTTTCATCATGGGCTTTTCCATCGTTATTTTTGAAGGCTCTCTGGTGCAGAGCGGCTTAAAAGGCAACGGCCCGGATGAGAAAAGTTTGTTTATCAAGCTGACCGGTACTATCAGCGTTTTCATCGCGCTGTTCCTCGTGTGCCGTTTTGGTGAACTGATTTACCGCGACAAGCTCTCTTATGCGTTTGCCGGTGACTACTACTCCTTGCTGTTCTGGGTTGAAGTCCTGCTGATGGTCTTCCCGCTGGTGGTGCTCCGTCTGCCGAAACTGCGCGGCGACTCGCGGATGTTGTATCTGTCCGCCCTCAGTATGCTGCTGGGCTGCGCAACGTGGCGTATGTCCTACTCGCTGGTGGCGTTCAATCCCGGCGGCGGCTACCACTACTTCCCCACCTGGGAAGAACTGCTGATTTCTATTGGTTTTGTGGCTATTGAGATTTGTGCATACATCTTACTCATTCGTCTACTGCCGATACTTCCTCCATTAAAACAAAACGATCACAATCGTCATGAGGCGAGCAAAGCATGAGCCAGAGAATTACTATTGATCCGGTAACCCGTATTGAGGGTCATTTACGCATCGACTGCGAAATCGAAAACGGTGTGGTGTCAAAAGCATGGGCATCCGGCACCATGTGGCGCGGCATGGAAGAGATCGTGAAGAATCGCGATCCGCGCGATGCCTGGATGATTGTGCAGCGTATCTGTGGCGTATGTACCACGACCCACGCGATCTCTTCCGTTCGTGCGGCGGAGAGCGCGCTGAAGATTGACGTTCCGGTCAATGCGCAGTACATCCGTAACATCATTCTGGCGGCGCATACTACCCATGACCATATTGTGCACTTCTACCAGCTTTCTGCGCTGGACTGGGTGGATATCACCTCTGCGCTGAAAGCCGATCCGGCGAAAGCGTCGGCGCTGTTGAACGGCGTGTCGAGCTGGCACCTGAATAGCGCGGAAGAGTTCACGAAGGTGCAGAACAAGATCAAAGACCTCGTTGCCAGCGGCCAGTTAGGGATTTTCGCTAACGGCTACTGGGGACACCCGGCGATGAAACTGCCGCCGGAAGTGAACCTGATTGCGGTCGCGCACTATCTGCAAGCGCTGGAATGCCAGCGTGACGCCAACCGCGTGGTGGCGCTGCTGGGCGGTAAAACGCCGCACATCCAGAACCTGGCGGTGGGCGGGGTGGCGAACCCGATCAACCTCGACGGTCTCGGCGTGCTGAACCTTGAACGCCTGATGTACATCAAGTCCTTCATCGACAAGCTGAGCGACTTTGTTGAGCAGGTTTACAAGGTGGATACGGCGGTAATCGCGGCGTTCTATCCAGAATGGCTGGAGCGCGGAAAAGGCGCGGTTAACTATCTGAGCGCGCCGGAATTTCCGACCGACGGTAAAAACGGCAGCTTCCTGTTCCCTGGCGGCTATATCCAGAATGCGGATCTGTCGACGTATCGCCCGATCGCCTCGCATTCCGATGAATACCTGATTAAAGGGATTCAGGAGAGCGCGAAGCACGCCTGGTACAAAGACGAAGCGCCGCAGGAACCGTGGGAAGGGACTACCGTCCCGGAATACACCGGTTGGTCTGATGACGGTAAATACTCGTGGGTTAAGTCCCCGACCTTTTACGGCAAAACCGTTGAAGTGGGGCCGCTGGCCAATATGCTGGTTAAACTGGCGGCGGGACGCGAGTCCACGAAGGCCAAACTGAATGAAATCATCGCGATCTACCAGAAACTGACCGGTAAAACGCTGGAAGTAGCGCAACTGCACTCCACGCTGGGGCGTATTATTGGCCGCACCGTTCACTGCTGCGAATTGCAGGGTATTCTGCAAAACCAGTACAGCGCGCTGATCGCCAATATCGGGAAAGGCGACCACACCACGTTCGTCAAACCGGATATCCCGGCGACGGGTGAGTTTAAAGGGGTGGGCTTCCTTGAGGCGCCGCGCGGTATGCTCTCTCACTGGATGGTTATTAAAGACGGCATTATCAGCAACTACCAGGCGGTGGTTCCGTCCACCTGGAACTCCGGTCCGCGTAACTTTAACGATGAAGTGGGGCCGTACGAGCAGTCGCTGGTGGGGACGCCGATCGCCGATCCAGAAAAACCGCTGGAAGTGGTGCGTACCATTCACTCCTTCGACCCTTGCATGGCGTGCGCGGTGCACGTAGTGGACGCTGACGGGAACGAAGTCGTCTCAGTTAAGGTTCTGTAATGCGGATTTTAGTGTTAGGGGTCGGCAATATTTTGCTGACCGATGAAGCCATCGGGGTGCGTATCGTTGAAGCGTTAGAACAGCGGTACATCCTGCCGGATTTCGTGGAGATCCTTGATGGCGGCACGGCGGGAATGGAGCTTCTCGGCGATATGGCGGACAGAGATCACCTGATCATCGCGGACGCCATTGTGTCGAGAAAGAACACGCCGGGAACCCTTATGATCCTGCGTGATGATGAGGTGCCTGCGCTGTTCACCAACAAAATCTCACCGCATCAGCTTGGCCTGGCCGACGTTCTGTCGGCCCTGCGCTTCACTGGCGAGTTTCCGAAAAAGCTGACGCTGGTCGGCGTGATCCCGGAATCGCTGGAGCCGCATATCGGCCTGACGCCAACGGTTGAAGCGATGATTGAACCTGCTCTGGCGCAGGTTCTTGCCGCGCTGCGCGAGTCAGGCGTTGAGGCTATTCCACGGGAGGCTGCGCATGTCTGAGGAGATTTCAGGGTTCCCGTCCTCCCCGAGAATGCAGGTTCAGGCGGCGTTTGAAGAGATTGCCCGACGCTCAATGCACGATCTCTCGTTTTTGCACCCGAATATGCCGGTGTATGTCTCTGACTTCACCCTGTTTGAAGGGCAGTGGACGGGCAGCGTGATCGCGCCGTGGATGCTGAGCGCGCTGATTTTCCCCGGCCCCGACCAGCTCTGGCCGGTACGCAAAGTCAGTGAAAAACTCGGATTACGTCTGCCGTATGGCGCGATGACCTTTACCGTTGGCGAACTGGACGGGGTTTCGCAATACCTCTCCTGCTCGCTGATGTCGCCGCTCAACCACGGTATGTCGGCGCAAGAAGGGATGCGTCTGGCGGACGACTGCGCGCGGATGCTGCTGTCGCTGCCGGTCAGCGATCCCGATGCGCCGCAGCTGGCAGGGCGTCGTGCGCTGCTGTTTGGACGCCGGAGCGGCGAGCATGCATGAGCTGTCCCTGTGCCAGAGCGCGGTTGAGATTATCCAGCAGCAGGCGGAACAGCATGGCGTGACGCGAGTTACCGGCGTATGGCTGGAAATTGGCGCACTCTCATGCGTTGAAGAGAGCGCGGTGCGCTTCAGCTTTGATATCGTTTGCCAGGGTACGCTCGCGCAGGGGGGGGCGTTGCACATCGACTATAAACCCGCTCAGGCGTGGTGCTGGGATTGCAGCCAGGCGGTTGAAATCACGCAGCATGACGCGCAGTGCCCACACTGTCAGGGCGATCGTCTGCGGGTGGATACCGGCGACTCGCTGAAAGTGAAAAGTATTGAAGTGGAATAACGTCCAGGTGGTTAACTATGTGTATTGGAGTCCCGGGGCAGGTTCTGTCCGTTGGTGAAGATATTCACCAGCTTGCGCAGGTTGAAGTGTGCGGCATCAAGCGTGATGTGAATATTGCCCTGATCTGCGAAGACAGCCCTGCAACGCTGGTGGGGCAGTGGGTGCTGGTGCATGTGGGATTTGCCATGAGCATCATTGATGAAGAGGAAGCCAAAGCCACATTAGACGCGCTACGCCGAATGGAGTATGACGTTACCAGCGCCTGATAATCCCTGAAGGCAATCTATCAAGCGGCCTTGCAATCGTTGTATACTAATATATATATCGTTTGTGAGGACATCTCCCATGTTTAAATCCTTACGCCAGCTCTCCCTGCTGGCGTTGCTTTTTTCCCTGCCGTTTATGGCTCAGGCCGAGCGTACGTTTACCGATCAGATTGGTCGCCAGGTTACCGTCCCGGATACGGTGGATCGCGTGGTGGTACTCCAGCATCAGACGCTGAATTTGCTGGTGCAGATGAACGCCACCGACAAAATTGTTGGCGTGATGGCGAACTGGAAACAACAGCTTGGCGACGGTTATGCCCGCCTGGCGCCGGAGCTGACAACGAAAGCCGCGTTGGGTGATTTAACCCACGTTGATGCGGAAAAACTGGTCGCGCTGCATCCGCAGGTGGTGTTTGTCACTAACTATGCGCCGCAGGAAATGATCGACAAAATCAGTAGCCTGGGTATTTCGGTGGTGGCGATTTCTCTGCGCCATGATGCGGCGGGCGAACAGGCTAAAATGAACCCGACAATGACGGATGAAGAGCAGGCTTACGATCAAGGGCTGCGTGAAGGGATCATGCTGATCGGCGATATCGTCAATAAACCTGACGAAGCAAAAGCGCTGATTGCCGCAACGGATAAGGGGCGCAAGATGGTGAGCGATCGCCTGAAAAACATCCCGGAAGATCAGCGCGTTCGCGCCTATATGGCGAACCCGGAACTGACCACCTACGGCTCCGGTAAATATACTGGCCTGATGATGGCGCACGCGGGGGCGTTGAACGTGGCGGCATCGACCATTAAAGGCTTTAAGCAGGTCGCAATGGAACAGGTTATCGCCTGGAATCCGCAGGTGATTTTTGTTCAGGATCGCTATCCGAAAGTGGTGGATGAGATCCTGCAAAGCCCGCAGTGGCAGGTGATTGATGCGGTGAAAAATCATCGCGTCTATCTGATGCCGGACTACGCGAAGGCCTGGGGCTATCCGATGCCGGAAGCGATGGGCATTGGCGAGCTGTGGATGGCGAAAAAACTCTATCCGCAGAAATTCCAGGATATTGATATGCGCAAGGTCGCCAATGACTGGTATCAGCGTTTTTATCGCACTGACTATCAGGGCGTTGACTGATGAAAATCCTTGCCGCAGGCAGCCTGCGTGCCGTCTGGCAACCGCTAATGGCCTGTTTTCAGGCAGAGACGATCCGCTGTGATTTCGGCCCGGCGGGATTGCTGCGTGAACGGATTGAAGCCGGTGAGCCGTGCGACTTTTTCGCCTCGGCTAATGTGGCGCATCCGCAGGCGCTGCTGGCGAGCGGGCGGGCGCTGTCGGTTTCGTCCTTTGCGCTGAATCGCCTCTGCCTGACCGTGCGTGCTGACGTTATGCGGGAGGGCGACGACTGGCGGTCGTTGCTGATGCGCGAGGATCTGCGAATTGGCACATCAACGCCGGGCTGCGATCCTTCCGGTGATTACACGCAACAGCTTTTTTCGCGAATGGGAGCCGTCGGCGAGGCGATCCGCTCGCGTGCTGTGGCGCTGGTCGGCGGCCGGGATTCTTTGCCGCTTCCCGCCGGAGCGCTGGCGGCGCAATGGTTAATCGACCACGATCACACGGATGTTTTTATTGGTTATGCCAGCTATGCCCCCAGACTGCGGCAAATCAGTACCCTGCGCGTGGTTGATATTCCTGAACCGTATAATCCGATCGCTGAGTACGCGTTTGCCTGTCTGACGGCGCGCGGAAAACCGCTTGCCGAATTTCTGCTTTCCACTCCGGCAGGACTGATTCTCGTGCAACATGGGTTTAATTAAACGCCGACTATCACAAACCCGTGGGCCTGATAAGCGGAGCGCCATCAGGCAATATAACGCCTGATGGCGACATTAAAATCTCATCCGGCATCACGGTTTAGCTCTGACGCTTATCTTCGGTTTGTGTGTTGAAGTCGCTGGCGTCGTGACGCTCATGAAGCTGCTCGTTGAGCGGCCCGTTGGTGCGGTTCACAATGCGCCCGCGTTTGACCGCCGGACGTTCCGCAATCTCTTTCGCCCAGCGCTGTACGTGCTTATAACTTCCCGCATCCAGAAATTCTGCGGCGTCATACACGTTGCCGAGCACGACATTGCCAAACCACGGCCAGACAGCCATATCGGCAATGGTGTACTCATCGCCCGCCACATACGGATGACGCGCCAGCTGCTTATCCAGCACGTCCAGCAGACGCTTGGCTTCCATCGTAAAACGGTTGATCGCGTACTCTATTTTCACCGGCGCGTAGTTGTAGAAGTGACCAAAGCCGCCGCCGAGGAACGGCGCCGCCCCCTGGAGCCAGAATAACCAGTTCAGGGTTTCGGTACGTTTAGCGAGATCCTGCGGCAGGAAATAACCAAATTTTTCCGCCAGGTAGAGCAGAATTGCGCCGGACTCAAAGACACGCAGCGGCGGGTTTTGCGAGTGGTCGCGCAGCGCCGGGATTTTTGAGTTTGGGTTCACATCGACAAAACCGCTGGAGAACTGATCGCCGTCGCCAATGCGAATCAGCCAGGCGTCATACTCTGCGCCCGTCACGCCCTGCGCCAGCAACTCTTCCAGCATGATGGTCACTTTCTGGCCGTTTGGCGTTCCCAGGGAGTAGAGCTGTAGCGGATGCTTGCCGACGGGCAACGTCTTGTCGTGAGTCGGGCCAGAAACGGGACGGTTGATATTGGCGAATGCGCCGCCGCCTGCGGATTTATCCCACGTCCATACTTTTGCGGGTTGATAAGTATTCTCTGACATGTTGACCTGCCTTCTGGGTTGGTGTGTTGAAGCAGTGTAGCAGTCGGAGGCCATGCGGTTTAACAGATTGGGACATTAAGCGCCGGTTTTTTCGCTGGAAGGGGAACACAATATAACTCGTTAATTGTAGCCCGCCTGTACTCCATCAAGAGGAAATCAATATCAGACGGAAATTGTTACCGTACTCGCCATTAAAAATTGGCAGTGAATAAGCAGTAACAATGAAAAATGGTGTTCCAGGAGTAAGCGGTTATCAGGGCCCGGCGGGCGGCTGGGGAGCCGTGAAGGCGGTCTCTGCGTCGGTGTTTTCCCAAAAGGCCGTCACGCGCGATATTATCGCGATGTTCAAAATGAATCAGGTCAAAGGCTTTGACTGCCCTGGCTGCGCATGGCCTGACCCTGGCCATCGGGCGCCGATGGAACTTTGTGAGAATGGCGTCAAAGCGGTCTCCTGGGAAACCACCAGCAAGAAAGCCTCACCGGCGTTTTTCCGTCGTCATCCGGTGTCCACCTTATGGCAGTACAGTGATTACGAGCTGGAAAATATTGGCCGCCTGACGCACCCGATGAAATATGATGCCGTAACCGATACCTGGCAAGCCGTGGAATGGGACATCGCGTTTCAGGAAATCGGCGAACGCCTGCGCAGCTACGATTCCCCGGAACAGGTAGAGTTTTATACCTCCGGCAGAACCTCGAATGAAGCGGCGTTCCTGTATCAGCTGTTTGCCCGCGAATACGGCAGCAACAACTTCCCGGACTGTTCCAATATGTGCCACGGCCCGACCAGCGCAGGGCTGACGCGCGCTATTGGTCTGGGGAAAGGCACCGTTGAACTGGCGGATTTTGACCACTGCGATCTGGTGATTTGCATCGGGCATAATCCGGGAACCAACCATCCTCGTATGCTGACCACGCTGCGCGATGTGGCAAAGCGCGGCGCCAAAATTATCGCCATCAATCCGCTGGCGGAGCGAGGACTTGAACGCTTTAGCTTCCCGCAAAGCCCTAAAGAGATGCTCACCGGCCAGGCGACCGAACTCAGCAGCAGCTACTACCAGGTGAAAATGGGCGGCGATGCGTCGCTGCTCAAAGGCATGATGAAGGCGCTGATTGAAATGGATGAGGCGCGGGTGCTGCTAAACCAGCAGCCTTGCCTCGATCATGAGTTTATTGCTGCGCATACCGCCGGTTATCAGGCGCTGTATGATGACCTGCGCCAGTGCCACTGGGCGGAACTGGAAGCGGATTCAGGTCTGACGCGCAGCCAGATGGAAGATTTAGCGCACAGCTACAATAAATCGCGCGCCACCATCATTTGCTACGGCCTGGGGATCACCCAGCATAAAAACGGCACCGGGAATGTGCAGCAACTGGTTAACCTGCTGTTGCTGAAAGGCAATATCGGAAAGCCGGGCGCGGGTATCTGCCCGTTGCGTGGGCATTCCAATGTGCAGGGCGACCGTTCGGTAGGGATTAACGAAGCGGCGTCAGACGCCTTCCTGCAACGCCTTGAAGCGCGTTTTGCCATTACCGTTCCTCGTCAACACGGCCGCGCCAGCGTGGAGAGCATTCGGGCGATAGAGCGGGGCGAGGCTAAGGCGTTAATCTGCATGGGCGGCAATCTGGCCGTGGCGATGCCGCAGCCGCAGCGGACGTTTGCGGCGATGCAAAAGCTGGATATGCAGGTGCATGTGGCAACCAAACTGAACCGCTCGCACCTGCTGCTGGCGAAACATAACTATCTGCTGCCCGCGTTGGGCAGAACGGAGCGCGACCTTCAGGCGACGGGGATTCAGTCCGTCACCGTCGAGGATTCGATGTCGATGGTGCACGCCTCCTGCGGCTCTCTGAAACCGGCTTCGCCGTGGCTGAAATCGGAACCTGCGATTGTGGCGGGAATGGCACGCGCCACGCTTACGCGCTCGCCGGTGAACTGGGAAGAGATGGTGGGAAACTATGCTCTGATCCGCGACGCCATTGAAGCCGTTATTCCGGCGTTTCATGACTACAATGCCCGCATTGCCGCGCCGGGCGGATTTCGCATGGACACGCCTGCCTCGCGCCGTGAGTGGCATACCGGGAATGGCAAAGCCAACTTTGTCGTTAGCCAGCAGCGCGCCGTTGAGCGTCAGCAGCAACCCGCTGATGCGCTGGTGCTGGCAACGCTGCGTAGCCACGATCAGTACAACACCACCATTTATGGCCTGAATGACCGTTATCGCGGCATTACCGGCCGCCGTGACGTCGTGTTTTTAAATGCGGCGGAAGCCAGAGTGCGCGGGCTGGCGCAGGGCGATGTGGTGACCATTCAGGCGCTGGACGATCATGGCCGCCCTTGCGAGGATCGCGCGATGCGCGGGCTGACGGTCGTGATCTACAACATGGCGGCAGGATCGATTGGCGCCTATCTGCCGGAAGCGAATGTGCTGTTGTCTCTGGATGCGGTCGATAGCGAAAGCCTGACGCCAGCCTATAAGAGCGTGCCGGTGGTTATCAATAAAGCATCGTTCCCGCTATGAATTTTTTGTCTCTGTGCGCCGTCTGGCCGGGTAGAGGTGTATGATGAATCGACCTCTGTCCGGTTAGTGTTATTGAGCAGGCAAGCAGAGCGAAAAATTCACGCCATACTGCTCAGGCTGTATTGTTTTGAGGTAAGGTGCATGAGCAAAGGAACGACCCGTCAGGATGCCCCATTCGGGACATTATTGGGCTACGCCCCCGGTGGCGTAGCAATCTACTCTTCAGATTACAGCTCCCTCGACCCACGGGAATACAGCGATGATGCCGCGTTTCGCAGCTACATCGGCAACGAGTATATGGGCCATAAATGGCAGTGCGTTGAGTTCGCCCGCCGCTTTCTCTTTCTCAATTATGGGGTTGTGTTCACGGATGTCGGCATGGCGTGGGAGATCTTCTCGCTGCGTTTCCTGCGCGAAGTGGTGAACGACAACATCCTGCCGTTACAGGCGTTCCCCAATGGTTCGCCCCGCGCGCCGGTCGCTGGCGCGCTGCTTATCTGGCAAAACGGCGGCGAGTTTAAAGATACCGGCCATGTGGCGATCATTACCCAGTTGCTGGACAACAAGATCCGTATCGCCGAACAGAATGTGATCCACACGCCGCTGCCTCCAGGGCAACAGTGGACCCGCGAGCTGGATATGATGGTGGAAAACGGCTGCTATACCCTGCGCGATACCTTTGACGACACCACGATCCTGGGCTGGATGATTCAGACCGAGGACACGCAGTACAGCCTGCCTCAACCAGACATCGCCAACGATTCACTGAAGATTCGCGGCGCGCGGCTGGAAGAGAAAGGGCAGTTTGACGGCAAATGGCTGGATGAGCGGGACCCGCTGCAAAAAGCCTATGTGCTGGCGAACGGACATGTGATTAATCAGGACCCGCATCAGTATTTCACCATTACGGAAAGCGCCGAGCAGGAGCTGATTAAAGCCACCAACGAGCTGCATCTGATGTACCTGCATGCCACCGACAAGGTGCTGAAAGACGATAACCTGCTGGCGCTGTTCGACATTCCGAAAATCCTCTGGCCGCGTTTGCGCCTCTCCTGGCAGCGTCGTCGCCACCATATGATCACCGGTCGTATGGATTTCTGTATGGATGAACGCGGCCTGAAGGTGTACGAGTACAACGCCGATTCCGCATCATGCCATACCGAAGCGGGGCTGATCCTCGAACGCTGGGCCGAAAAGGGCTACACCGGGAAGGGGCATAATCCGGCGGAAGGGTTGATCAACGAACTGGCGGGCGCATGGAAACACAGCCTCGCGCGTCCTTTCGTCCACATCATGCAGGATAAGGATATTGAGGAGAACTATCACGCCCAGTTTATGCAGCAGGCGCTGCGCCAGGCCGGGTTTGAAAGCAAAATTCTCCGGGGACTGGATGCGCTGCGTTGGGACGATGCCGGTCAGCTGATTGACGGCGATGGCCGCCTGGTGAACTGCGTCTGGAAAACCTGGGCGTGGGAAACCGCAATTGAACAGGTGCGTGAAGTCAGCGAGACGGAATACGCCGCCGTGCCGATTCGTACCGGCCATCCTGAAAATGAAGTGCGGTTGATTGATGTGCTATTGCGACCGGAAGTGCTGGTGTTTGAACCGCTGTGGACGGTGATCCCCGGCAATAAGGCTATTTTGCCTATCCTGTGGTCGCTCTTCCCGCATCACCGCTATTTGCTGGATACCGATTTCACGGTTAATGACGAACTGGCGCGCACCGGTTATGCGGTGAAACCGATCGCCGGGCGCTGCGGCAGCAATATCGATCTGGTGAGCCATCAGGAAGAGTTACTCGATAAAACCAGTGGGAAATTTGCCGCGCAGAAAAACATTTACCAGCAGTTGTGGTGCCTGCCAAACGTGGCCGGGAAGTATATTCAGGTCTGCACTTTCACCGTTGGCGGCAACTATGGCGGTACGTGTCTGCGTGGTGATGATTCGCTGGTTATCAAAAAAGAGAGCGATATCGAGCCGTTAATTGTGGAAAAAGGGGAATAGCCTCTTCTGAAAAAGAGCCTTGGGCGTGATGCGCCAGCGTCCGCCCTGGCCATTCAATGCCAGGGGATTCGTGACAGACGTTCTGTCGGGAGTATCAGGCAATTATCCGGCAGGATTAGGCTCACTCTGCCATTCATCAAACCGCTACAGTTTCAGGTGGAAAACAAACAACTGGAGCTGCTATGAAAACCATCGGTTATGCTGCATTAAACGCGACTACGCCACTGGCCCCTTTTACGTTTGAACGACGCGCATTGCGTGCCAATGATGTGGCGATCGAGATCCTGTGGTCAGGCGTCTGTCACAGCGATCTGCATCAAACCCGTGACGACTGGAAAGAGTGGGGCGCGACGATTTACCCCTGTATTCCCGGACACGAAATCATTGGCCGAGTGATTGATGTCGGCAGTAAAGTGACGCGTTATCAGGTCGGGCAACAGGTGGCGGTCGGAACCCTTGTCGATAGCTGTCAGGAGTGCGATCAGTGCCGCAGGCACGAAGAGCAAATGTGCCGTGAGTTTCCGACGGTGACCTATAACGGGCGTGACCGCATCTCAGGAGACGTCACTTACGGCGGTTACTCGAAACATATCGTGGTTCGCGAGGAGTTTGTCCTGAATCTGCCGGAAGGCCTTGATCCGGCCAGAGCGGCGCCGTTGCTCTGCGCGGGCATCACCGTTTACTCGCCGCTGCGGACCTGGAACGTTGGCCCCGGCTCGCGCGTAGGGGTGATTGGCATCGGTGGCCTGGGGCACCTTGCGGTTCGTCTGGCGGCCGCTTTGGGCGCAGAGGTGACGGTTATCACCCGCAGTGAGTCAAAAGCGAAAGAGGCGCATGAGCTGGGCGCCGAACACGTTCTGCTCTCGACTTCCGCAGAGGCGATGAATAACGCGGCGTCCTCTTTTGATGTGATTATTGACACCATCCCGACGCGCCATGATGTTTCACCCTACGTTCAGCTACTTGATGTGGAAGGGGCGCTGGTTATTGTCGGTAATCTGGGGAATATGGAAGGGTTCAGTACCTTGCCGCTGATTCTGGGGCGTCGTCGCATCACGGGTTCACCGTCTGGCGGAATTGCACAAACGCAGGAGATGCTGGATTTCTGTGCCCGTAAAGGTGTGTACCCGGAGTGTGAGATCATCGATATCCAGCAGATTAATCAGGCTTTTGAGCGTATGGAGCGGGGTGATGTGAAATACCGCTTTGTGATTGATATGGCTTCACTGTCGAACTGACGGTAAGCAACGCATATCGGATCGGCTGTTTTGCGGTCCGATATGCGTGTGTCAGCGCGGTATCCCGGTCAGCGTTCCCGCTTCCCGGACGCGTTCTGCGCCTTTCAGCGACTGCACTTTATCGCCGATTGGCGTGATGCCGAACAGGCGTTTGTACTCCCTGTGAAACTGACTGACGCTTTCATAACCCACTCTGATGGCCGCTGTCGAGGCATCCACATTATCTGACAACAACAGGCGTCTGGCTTCATGGAGCCGTAATTGCTTCTGATACTGCAACGGGCTCATGTTGGTCATGCGACGAAAGTGGTGATGCAGCGTCGAAACGCCCATTCCTGCAATCCCGGCCAGATCCTCCATTTTTAACGGTTGGGAATAGTGCGTGCGTAACCAGTTGATTGCGGAAGATATCCTCTGGCTGCTCGATCCCGTTAGTACGGTTTCCCGCAGCGTCATACCTGCCGGGCTGGTTAAAATGCGATACAGAATTTCCCGCTGAATCAGGTTGCCGATATACCCCTTATCCTGCGGGCGTTCTGCGAGCGTGATGTAGCGCAGTATGGCGTCAAATAAAAAGCGGTCGGCATGGCTGAGCGAGAGTCCTTCACCTGCGAATCCCACGTCATTGCCGTGCTGTTCCATATCAACCAATACTTCGCGCGCAACAGATAAATCCAGTTCCAGCAACAGTGATATAAAAGGACGCTCGGCGCTGGCCTGCATCACTTCGGCGACGGTTGGCAGATTGACCGCCGTCAGAAGAAAACGGGATTCGTTGTACACATAGGCCGTATCGCCTAACGTGACGCGCTTTTCTCCCTGGAGGATCAGCGACACGCTGGGCTGGTAAATATAAGAAAGCGGCGGCATTGGGCCGTGGAGTTCAGCAACGCTCAGACCGGGGAACGGGCAGACGACCCGTTCCTGATGTTCGGTATATGTTCTGACTTTTGCGGTAATTTCGTGGCGCAGCGATGCGGTGTCCTGCCGCAGGCGATCATCCTGTGAGTTCGGGCGGTGATCCAGCATGGTCAGACTCCTCAACATAGGTTCGTATGTTTTAAACTGGAATGCAGCCGCCCGCGACTCCTTTTTTGCTAATTGACTTGCCAGCCCATCCGTCGTGGTTGGTATATCAGCTATTCACAAAGGCCAGCAGGTCGGCGTTAACCCGATCTGCATGCGTGGTGGGGATGCCGTGCGGGGCTCCCTTGTACGTATTCAGCGTACCGTTTTTGAGCAGCCCGGCTGAAAGTACGCCGGAATCATGGTAGGGAACGACCTGATCGTCATCGCCGTGGATAACCAGAACCGGGATAGTGATGCGCTTGAGATCTTCAGTGAAATCCGTCTGCGAGAACGCGACGATACCGTCGTAGTGCGCTTTGGCTCCCCCCATCATTCCCTGACGCCACCAGTTCCAGATGACCGCCTCAGACGGACTGGAACCCGGACGGTTGTAGCCATAGAAGGGACCCGCAGGGATATCGTAATAGAACTGCGCCCGACTGGCGGCCAGCTGCGCCTGGAAGTCGTCAAACACCGACCGGGGCGTACCCTGCGGATTGCTGTCGGTTTTTACCATCAATGGCGGAACTGCGCTGATCAGCACGGCCCTGGAGACGTTATCTTCGCCGTGACGCACGATATAGCGCACGACCTCGCCACCGCCGGTTGAATGCCCGACGTGCATTGCGCCCTGGACGCCTAAATGCTTAACGACTGCGGCAACGTCATCGGCATAATGATCCATGTCATGACCGTCCCACACCTGGCTGGAACGTCCATGACCACGCCTGTCGTGCGCGACGACCCTGAACCCCTTGTCCACGAAAAACAGCATTTGAGCATCCCAGTCGTCGCTGGAGAGCGGCCAGCCGTGGTGGAAGAAGATCACTTTTCCCTCTTTCGGTCCCCAGTCCTTATAGAAAATGTCAACGCCATCGCTGGTTGTTACGTAACCCATATCGTTTCTCCGGTTCAGTAAGTTGTTAAAGGGAGAGACTTGTCTTGCGCGTAGCGCCAGGACGTTGGCTCCCGAAAAAAGGAGAAACGTCAGGGTCTGCGCGCGCGTCCGGCAACGATCTTCTGTTGACCGTTTAGAGAGTATAAGTTTAAAGTTAACTTTAAGGTCAAGGGAGGTCTGTAAACGGTATGAAGATTGGTGAACTGGCAAAAGTAACGGGGCTTACGCCCTCCCGTATTCGGTTTTACGAAGCAGAAGGGCTGATCAGCCCTCCACAGCGTCAGAGCAACGGGTATCGTAATTATTCGGCGGAGGTGGCGAATCTGCTGAAGATTATTGATAACGCTCAGCGTGCCGGTTTTTCACTTGGGCAGATCCGCTGCTTTTTACCGCAGGAGCAGAAAAAGTGGGATCACGAGGGGCTGATACAATCCCTGGAGAAGCGTATCGCGGAGATCGAACTCATGCAGAAGCAGCTTGAAGAGAGCAAGAGCGAGTTGCTGAGTCTGATCGCCAGTATTGCAAACCGGCCTGACGGGATTTCCTGTGAGGACAACATGCAGCGGCTGATAGGGCAATTGCGTAATCCGGCGACCGCCACGGAAAACCGGTAAAATAAATGGCGAGGGGACGTGGTTCAGCTTCGGTCTTGCCGCCCCCTCACTGTCTTATTGGTATGTCATGGTAAATGACAAAACGCCATTCGCTGCACCGGTCGTGATGGTGTCTCCGGTCTGGTAATAACGCGCTTTCAGCGGTACCGTGAATCCGCCGCCGGAGGATGAGGTGCCAACGGCGACATCTGAACCCAGCGCCATCGGCTGATTGTTATAAAGTAATTGGATTCCCACGCCCGTGGCGGCATTATTTCCGCCAATGGTTTTCAGCACGCCTTTGCTCGCATCAAAAATATCGCCTTCCATCTTAACGCTGACCTTTGTTCCGGCATTACAAACCATCGGCAGATCGAAAGACTTTGTGTGTGCGTCTCCCGGCGTGGTGCCTTTGCCATTAAAGGCTTGTTTATCCACGTCCTGCATATTCACGGGGATAAACGTCGTTTGTAGATTACAGGCTGGCGTGGTAACCGTGAACGCGTTGATATTGACGGAAGATTCGGGTGAATGCCACAGCAGCGCGTTATTTAACATAACCAGCGATCCCACGGTTCTTGCCGTTATGGTTCCAGACCCGGTTTCGGCTGCTGTCTTATAAAATGTCACGATAACCACGCCATCCAAATTGCTGTTCACCATCCCCGCCATATTTTCACAGAGCTTAGCGGTATTTATGTCTCCCCGTATGGTATTGCTTCCCGTAACGGTCACGATGCCTGCGGCACATTTTGTCGTTGCGGCGGACAGGGAATACCCCACGCCGCTAATGTTCGTTTTATATATCTGACGCCCGTTGAGTGACGAATCGAATGTGCCAATGGCTCTGATACCAAAAATCTGCCTGGATATAACGCCCTCAGCGGAGTCCCAACAGTTAAAGGCATTAATTGTCGGTGTAATAACCTGTGTTCCTATTATCGAGCCTACAGGGAGATCCCGCGAGATAGTTACATTCTGCGGCGAGATCGTTGTTGTTGACGTAACCGTAGTGCAGTTCCACGCCAGGGCGGTGTGTGAAAATAATCCCAGCGAGGTAAAAATTAAGCTGATTAAAATTCGATACATTTTTCTTTCTCTCCAGATCAGTGGCATTGCGCGATGACTGTTTGCGGTTTGTCAGCGATCTGCGTTATCTGATACGTTGCCTGACAACTTCCCTCGGCCCAGTTAACGATCACGGTTCCTTTTTCCGGTACGCCGTTGAGCCAGACGCGTTTGCGATCGTCAACCATTCCTTCTGGAATGTTGTCGTGATTTTTAATACGGGTCGTCGCGCCAAACGGAATCTCTTTTCCGGTGAACTGAAGCATGACCTTATAACCGGTGACGGTAGGGTAATCAGCCAGCGCCAGCGCGCCTTTGGTCGGTACAACGGTGTAGGTGTCATTCAGCACATCGGTATGCGGGTTCAGCGATGCGGTATCCAATGACAGACTGTTCTGCCGATACGGCGTGACATACGGCACCACGGCAAAACCTCTGCTGTCGGTGTAAATCCCGCTGTTATTCGCCACTTTCACATCCGCCGCGTTGTCCGCTTTCACCAGCGCCATGGTTTCGCCAAGAGGCTGCGTGGCCGAGACGCCGTAAGGGTGAACCACAATGCCGCCCATCGCCCCAACCGACATCTGGCGGTTATCGCGAGAGTAGTTGTAACCAAGCTGATACTCGCCATGACGGCCTTTGTAATTGACGGAAGCGCTTCCCATCGCATCCGAGCCTTTGCTGTTGTAGCCCTGCTGTACGTTCCAGCTCAGGTTTTTATCTTCCAGCGCTGAACCGGATAACCCCACCTGCGAAGTCGTATCGCCTTTTTTGTTGCTGTTCCCGGATACCGTCATCCAGCTGTCTGGCAGGAAACGTGAGAGCGGAATCTGCATCGTCAGAGAGATGATATGATCGTTTTCATTGTGCCAGGGGCCGCGTGAATAGCTGTAGTTCAGGCCGTAGTTGATATTGTTTATGCTGGTGTTGTAACCCACGTTAACGCTGCGCTCGGTGTCGCCGCCCCAGTAATCCTGTTGCCAGGCGGAGAGGTTTATATTTCCCCAGTCGCCAAGTCGCTGGTTCAGCGTCACCTGCGCCTTGCTGCGTTTGTTCCGTTCATAGCGCCAGCTGTTGCCTTCACGTATTGTGTCGCTCCCCATTCGAAAGGTATTCACGTCCCCGTTCGCTTCCTGGAAATCACGAAAACCTGATGAGGAATAGCGATAGCCCATCAAACTGAATGAGGTGCCTGTCGAAGCAAAGTCTTTGGCGTATTGCGCGCGTAGCGACACGCCTTCTTCTGTCTTACCGGGCATTTGCGTACGGGCGAAAGTGGCGTCAAAAGAGAGCGAGCCGAATTCACCGAACCCTTTTCCGATCCCCAGTGCTCCGGCCCAGTAATCTGCGGATGCCAGCGTGCCGCCATATATCGTGCTATCCCAGGGTAAACCGTAGCTCAGCGTGCCCTGTAGAAATTCCGGCTCTTTATCTTTGCTGTTTGCCGCGCGATATTTCCCTGCTGCCAGCGCATATTTGAACTGACCTTCGCGTTGCATCACCGGCACCGCGGAAAATGGCTGAATAAACTGATGCACCGATCCATCCGCCTCACGTACTGCCACTTCCAGATCGCCGCTGGCGGTGGTCGGGTACAGATCGTCAATCGCGAACGGGCCTGGCGGCACATAAGATTGCCAGATAACGTTGCCACCCTGACGAATGGTGACCTGCGCGTTGGTCTGTGCAATACCGCGTACCACGGGAGCAAAACCACGGACGCTTTCCGGCATCATGCTGTCATCTGAATAAAGCTGCGCGCCGCGAAAATTCACGCTGTCGAACACACCGGCCTGCGTATAACCATCGCCTATGCTGAACTGACTTTTCAGAGCCTTAATGTCACGCTCCAGCGATGTGCCAAGGGTGTTCCAGTGACCAGCGCCATCGTTGTTGTTATAAGTGGCGTAATGACGCAACCGCCAGGGCCCAACGTTAATACCGCTACGCAGGTTCAAATAGCTGTCGTTACTCGACTTGTCGCTGCCATGCGTGCTAGCACCTGAGAAGTTGTAGTTCAGGAACAGCATATTCAGTCCATCATCCCACCGCTCAGGCGATACCGACCCCCGTGGATCGCGCTGTAGATACTCCTGCGGCACTGAGAGATCCAGGCGCATCCCGTCAAACTGGAAAATAAGCTGGCTGCCGGGAAGCAGTTTGCTGAGGTGTTCAACGTTCGCGGTATCTGCCATGTGCATCCATTCAGGTTGTGCATTGCGCTTAACGCCCCATTGCACCAGATCTGCACGAGTCAACACCGGTATTAACCCACTCTTACTGTCAATAAATGAAATATCCTGTGATGCCAGATAATTTCCATTTACATAGACATCAACGTGATAGACGCCAGGCACCTGCCCGTCAGCTTCATTAAAACGAGAAATATCAATATCACGCGGGATATTTCCACGGGTTTCAATAAAATCTGGAGAGAAATAATCGCCAGCCAGTACAGCAGGAGTATGCGTACACAGATAAATAAGTGTGGATAACCGAGTTAATTTAGCAAAACCCGAAACTGCATTGACATGAAACATGGCTTTGTAACCTACATTTTAAATTTATGTTCAGTCGTAATGCCTCCGAAGTCATTAATCGCACGCCACGATACTTCACCACCCGTTACCGCCGACTGAGGTAGCGATACCGTTTGAAATGGTAAAACCATTGGAGGTTTTGCTAGTTGTTTCCCATTCACCTTGATGTCGTATAGCGACACGCTATACGGCGAGGGGTTATGCACACTTAACTTTCCACCCACGCTTGAAAACGTTAGCTGCTGATACGCAAGTGAAGGGTCGCCTTTTAATCCTGCCGGACGATAAAACAGCTTCATTTTACTTTTGACCGCAATCAATAATTCATTTTTAGCATCCGGTGATGACGAAGGGATTGCTTTAATATTCAACCAGTAAACACTTTCTCTGTCCGTAGGGAGCGTGTCGCCTGATAACATAACGCGTACTGAATTCTGCGCCTGCGAATTTAATTTGAATAAAGGCGGCGTGGTGATGAATGCATTGTCACTGTCATCGCCATTTTCACTTTTGCTCACCCATGACTGAATTAAATACGGCTTGTTATCTGGATTGTTAACGCTGATTGCCGCCTGATTGCCACTGCTGTTATAAATAAGCCGGGTGCCGCCTATTTCCACACCGCTTATTGCCGTTGCGGAGATAAACAAAAGACCAACGGCAATCTTTTTATAGACTTTCTGAAACATGAAGAGATCCTGAGTGAATTACTCAGGGCCGCGAAGGGCCCTGCTTTTACTGGTAAATAACGGTAAACGCGGTTGAAGAGTTTGCCGTACCCGCGCCAACAGCGCCGGTTGCCATATATTTGGCAAAGTAAGTCAGTGTGTTATCAACATCTTCTTCCAGCGCTACGCTGGAGGATGCGGAACCCACGGGGATCAGCGTTGAGTTGTCCTGCTCATAAATCGCGACACCAACATTCGACGCTGTCTGCCCATTGCTCAGTGCTAAAATAGAAGGGTTAATCGTGTCGGTGATGCCATCAAAACGAATACTGGCGTTGGAAATGCTGGCCGGGCAGGATTTCAGCACAATATTAAAACGCTTTGCCGCCGCCGTTGCTCCGCTACCGCCTGAGAATGCGGTTGTCGCGACAGTCCCCAGGTTGACAGGCTGCGCAATCGCAGAGGTATCCACCACACAGGCCGTACCGGTGATGCTGCCAGTAAAACTAATTACGCCGTCAGCAGCATTTGCCGCCTGAAATACAGAGAGCGATAAAATCGCGGAAATCAGTGCAATCTTTTTCATATAAGATCCAGTTAGTTAAGTTAATATTTAAGAAATAATATACTGATGCTTTAAATGTTAATTAATAATGTGCTAATTCCCTCCAGTGAAATACTTATCTGACGAATGACATTGTCTGATTAACGAAATACTGTGTTCGCAGGTGTCCTGCTTATAACTTTCTACTCGTGCGATAGTTCGGTACAAAGATATACGATTGCCGACCTGAAGTTTAAAAACCAAACTGCGCCGGTGGGCATAAAATGTCTTAACCGTCATACCTAATTGTTTACCAATCTCATTCGCATCAAGCCCTTTTTGCATACATGAGAGCACTTCGCTTTCTCGCATTGAAAGCGTGTACTTCACCCGATAAATATATCGGGAATCATTGACAAACAGGCAGGACAGAATTTCATTAAGTCGGCTTCGCTTATCAACAAACGTAATACTCCGTAGATGTTTTAATGCATAGTAGTCAAGATCATTGCTTATAAACGCAATAATCTTCCTGTCTGCAAAAAAATGCTCTTTAACCTGCAGGAGGTTTGTTGTCTCAACATCTACTATGTAGTAATTTTCATCAATCAACTCCGATGTTAACAGCGTACTGATACCGACGATAAAAAAATAATCATCAGAAAAAACGGAGTTTGACAAATCCATAAAACTTCCCTTTTTGGCATGCCCTCTTTGGTTATTTAACGCCAGAAATTCACCTCATGTTTCTTTGTGAAATTTACAGAAAATAAAATCAGATGACACCACAAAAATAATGGATTTCGAATATAATCATAAAAACGATCGTTTCTTCTATTTGTTCCCTTTCAAAAGAACAACGATCCAGTGATTGCCGTCTTTATTGAAATAAAAAACTATTTATGTGCCATAAAGATGAAATTTAACACTATCACTATTGATAGGTGTGGTTTAATGGTTTGATGTCATTTGATAGTTGAAACTTGAAATGACGGTAAAAATGGATTTTTCTTAGGAAATATCCCAGGTTTAATTAACGAAATATATTCCGTCAGAACAAGGCTAATTTTACCTGGTTAACAACGGGACAACATCAGCGGCACCTTATTTTTCTGTCAGGCGCCGCCTACGCGTGTAGGAAGGTTATGGAATGAATGTTGCGATAGCCTGATCTAATTCATCAAGTAAGGCGTCGATGCGATCAAGGTCTGTGGCAAGGTCTGCGGCGGAAATGGCGTCAGGTAGTTTATCTTCCAGCGACTGCGCTACCTTCATTAATGCCTTAACGCCCAGCAGTTGGGCAGTCCCGTTAATGCGATGAATATGGCGCTTTACGGTCAGATAATCTTCAGTATGCGCCGCTTGTCGGGCGGCGATTAAATCACGGCGGTTCTCCTGCTGTGCATCTTTTAACGCTGTAAGCATGAGCGCCCGGTTGCCTTGCGCCAGCATACCCAGCATTTCGATATCAAACATCGTATTGGCTGTCTCACACATTCCTGAAAGGAAGTGCGAGATTTGCGATAACGTAATCGGCTTGAAAATACAGGCATTCATGCCTGCCGCAAGACAGCGTTCGCGTTCATGTTCTTGCGCTGAGGCGGTCAACCCCCAGATGGTGAGGTCGCGATTAAATTTCCGTACCTGACGGGTAAGTTCAATGCCGTCCATTGTGGGCATATTGAGATCGGTAATAAGCAAATCATAATGATGTTGCTGAAGGTATCGTAAGGCCTCTTCGCCGTTTTCGGCTTCATCCGCAACAATACCTGACGTTGCAAGCTGGCGTTTCAGGAGCAGTCGACTGGAGGGATGATCGTCAACGATTAATACCCGCAGCGTCCCCTGAATAACGGGAGGGGGTGGGGGCGCGTCAATAGATACCGGCGTGATATCACGCGAGGTTTGCACGGGCAGGTTCAGCGTCAGGGTGGTTCCACGGTTTATTTCGCTTTGCAGCGCGATGGTTCCCCCCATTTGCGTCATCAATGCCCGGCTGATCGCTAACCCCAGGCCCGAACCGCGATGATGCTTACCCGCTTTCCCCTGACTAAAGGCGGTGAATAAACGGTTCTGTTCTTCAGTGCTAATACCCGGACCGGAGTCGTTCACCGAGAGCGCCAGCATCGCGTTGGACTTTGTCGCCGAAATCCTGACATGCCCTTGCTGCGTAAATTTAACCGCGTTGCCAATGAGGTTGGTGAGTACCTGCCCCAGCAACTGGGGGTCCAGATGCATCGCCTCTTGCGGGTCCAGCCGCGAGTCATAACGCAGGTCGATCCCTTTTTGGGCCGCCAGTGCGCTAAACAGCGTCATTTTTTCTTTTATCAGAGCATCAACATTTACCCACTGCGGAACGGTGTCTAAGAGTCCTGATTCAATCTTTTCCAGATCGAGGATCTCGCCAATCAGTTTTAACAATGATCGCGAGGCCTGGGCGGCCTGATCCACCGATGCTTTATCCTCAGGGCTGAAGCGAGCGGGGGAGAGCTGCAAGAGTTCCAGAAATCCCATAATTGCACTGACCGGCGTTCGGATCTCGTGGCTCATATGGGAAAGAAATTCCCGCTTCTCTTCATTGGCCTGCTGTGCCTTGTTTCGTTCCGCCTCCAGTAAGCGTTGAGAACGTTTCCTTTGGCGGACTTTCCGCGACAGGTAAACGGCCCACAGCAAGCTGCTCACCACCAGCAACGTCGCCAGTATCGCCACCAGATAGAACGGTCTGTTATACAACTCCCAGGTATCAATTTTGACGTCCGGCAGGCGTATCCATTTACTGACGATCTGGAAAATCTCTTTTTGCGGAATATCATCCAGGGCTTTGTCCAGGATCTGCCGAAGTTCCGGTTCGGAACGGGGAACGGCAAAACTGATTGCCGCCGGCGCTTCACCGGCAATCGGGAGCCAGGCGAGCTGATCGGGATAATAATGCTCGCTCATATAGCGGGCCGTCAGCTGATTTGAAATGGCTGCGTCCACCTTTCCCGTCGCCACGAGATTCAAGGCTACGCTGGAGTTTTCCACCTCTTTCCATTGGATGCCGGGGTGTTGGGCTTTAAGCTTTGCCAGTAACGCGTGGTCGGCGCCGATCGCCACATTCATCCCTGCCCGTAGCGTGGTTTCCTGCGTATTCTCTTTTCTGACAACGGTGACGAATTGGGTGGTAATAAAGGGATGGGTAAAGGAGAGCGCGTTTTCACGGCTCAAGTCGTAGGTTGCGGCCTGCACAATATGCCAGTTGTTTTTCTTCATTTCAGAAACCATTTCTTCGTTCGATTTGACGACAATGGTTTCAAACTGCATACCGGTTTGCAGACCGATCAGATTCAGGATATCCCCCACCACGCCCCGCGTTTCCTGGTTACTGTCGACCATAGTGTAAGGCGCAAACCACGGGTTAATGATGACACGCAGTGTGTTATGACTTTTCAGCCACTGTTTCTCTCGGTTGGTCAGGTTAAGCGGCTCTAACAGAAAGGACAGATTGCCTTTATCGATCATTGACTGGGCTATTTGCCCATGCACATTTTCATCGATGGCGCTGAGCGTGTTATTCACAATTGTCAGCAGACGTTCCTGCGTTGGCAAAAATAAAAAGGCGCTTTTTTTCTGTGGTTCAGGCCAGTATTTCACCGTCGTCAACGCGAGGCTAAATTCCTGCGATAGCCAGGTGCTGGTTGTCAGTGAGTCGCCAACAAACCAGGCGTTTTGCCCATGCGCGACGGAGCTGAGCGCTTCCTGATAGGTGGGGTAATTAATGATCTCTGCGTTAGGAAATGACTGCTGAATAAACCCCTCATCAGGATAGTGATTCACAGTAGCGACCCGGGTGCTTTGCGCACTCTGCAAGGGAACCATGACATTGGCTAACGACGTCACTAAATTTGGCCAGGAATGTACCAGCGGCTGCGAGGACAGAATGCCTTCTTCGGTGAAAGGGCGACTCTCCAGACCGGTCAATACCATATCGACTTCGCCCGCTTTCAGCGCATGAATTGCCGATTCCTGATTTTTCCAGACCGTCACGCTGATGTGGGTGTTGAGTGAATGCTGAATCAGCGCAAGATAATCGGCATTCATCCCACGGTAACGTCCTGTGAGCGTGGTCTGCACGAGGGGCGATTGCTCTGGTTGATAAACCGCAACCTTAAGCGTTTTTTTCTGCTTCAGCCAGCGCTTGTCATCCTCACTCAGATAAACAGGAACCGGCGTAATGTAATTGTAGCCCGACAACTCCAGCTCAACGGGTAGCTCATCCTGGGCATGAACGCCACGCCCGGTAATCGATAAAACAATGAGCACGAATATGGGCCATTTATTCATCATCAGGTCAGCTTATTTTGGTGGGCAAATGAGAGCAGCTCAATTAATGATTTGCAGCCTAACTTTTCCATTAACCGTGTTTTATAGGTGCTGACCGTTTTGCTGCTGATATGCATTGCATCGCCAATTTGTGAATTATCAAGACCATTAAGCATATAGCCCATCACCTTCATCTCCTGTGCCGAGAGGGATTCCAGGCGTTGTGCATCGGTTAACGCAACTGAGGGGGCTTCAAGGAAAAAAGGAAAATAGCTATAACCATTTTGCGCTGCGTTAATGGCGGCCAGAATGTTTTCCATATCCTGTTTTTTACTGATGAAAGCGTTAGCGCCCACCTGAGCGCAACGTTTGCTGTAGTAACGATCGTTTTTCGCGGACACGACGATCAGCACTCCGGTGAACTGCCGTGCTCTGAGCTTTTCTACCAGTTCGACGCCATTCACTCCGGGGATCTCGACATCCACGACAACAATATCCGCAGCCGTTTTTGTTAACGCTTCCAGCGCAGTCGCCCCGTCTTCATATTCGTTGATTACAGTAATGCGCTGTTTCTCCAGCACTCCACGGATAGCCAGACGCGCGAGGGGATGATCATCCACGATAATTGCAGTGCGTAACTTACTCATATTCATCCTGAAAGTTGTCATTCTGAATACAATATATACTAACGATAATAGCCTAAACGAGACGGGAGATGGATTTATATCGTGATGACTCAGGTGGTCATTGGCTACCAGACATACTGCCGTAATCGACTGATCGGTAGCGGACCTGGGGCTCTGCCGGGCGTTGGTGCAGCCACATCTGCAATGGATGCGCTGTCAAAAGATGAGTAGATGAATTTGATCATACTGTTCGAGCCTTCCTGAGCTAGCTACAGCTAACCGGTTTTATCACTTTCTACAGTTTTTATAAAAAATATAACACTATATATGGTGTTATATTTGGGTGTGCCTACTGATGCTTTCGCTGATTTTAACTATAAAAAGTGATTTTTACCTGTAATGTCAGATGAAAGTACTATTTAGCTATGGTGGGCTATTCTGGTCGAACCAGCACCCTAAAATAGCAGTTAAGGGCTTTTCGTGAGAAATAAAATCCTGGGCATGACAGGAAAATGGGGTAAATGATCGATGTATTGCTGCAATATGAATATTTCAAACTGTTAAATCTTGTTTCAGCAGGCAAATCTAGTGAGAAGTGATTCTCATTTAAGTATACAGACCAAAATACCGTTTTATTTAATGTCGATGGAAAGAAAGTAAAAACAAAGGGAATGGATCTGATTTGAACGATGTTCTCCGCCCCAAACCGATTGCCACTATTGAGGTAACCACTAAGGGTAATTGCGGCTAATTTTTATTAGTGGGCATTCAGAGCGATGGCTGTATCTCATTATTAATATTGCGATAAACACCTTTTATGTTGAGAGCTCTTAGCAATGTTAATTTTTTATTTTTACCGATGTATCGAAAGGGCTACTCGGTTGGTGAATGATTGCCTGCATAACATTACATTTACTATTCACTAAGGACAAAGGAAATACCGTTTGAAAATAAATACATTTGCGATTTTTATCCCGGCGATATTTATGGTTTCTTCTGCACATGCCGTTGAAGGGGAAACCAGCTCGGTTGTGTTCACCGGCAATATCGTTGAAGCAACCTGTGAACTGTCTTCCGGCTCCCGTAGTAAGGCTGTCGAACTTGGAGACGTAGCCACGACGGCATTTATTGCTGGGGCAGGCAGTACCACTGCACCTAAAGATTTCACCATCGATCTGGAAAATTGTGGGGAAAGCGCGGGGTCGGCTAGCGTAACATTCTCCGGCGATGTTCTGGCTGATGGCGAAGATGAGACTCTGAACACATCTGGTTTTGCCACTACAGGTGTGGGGATTCAGATCCTCGAGAACGGCACTCCACTGAAACTGAATGGTTCCCAGGCATCCAGCGCAAAACCTCTTGATGAGGGTAACAATGTCCTGCCATTCTCCGCCCGTTATATTTCAACGTTGGCAATAACCCAGGCCGGTGAAGCAAATGCGGTTGCAAACTTTACTCTGAATTACGAATAAAAAAATTTCACTTCCCCCTCTCCTGGGAGAGGAGGAGAGAGGGAGGTGAAGGAGTATGATTATGTTCCTGTTGGTACCGAATGTATTTATAACGGCTATCCTGTTGTTCGCAGGTATGATTATGCCAGCATTATCATACGCTGGTGGGATAGTGTTGAATCAGACCCGAATTATTTACCCTCTGAATCAGAAACAGTCCAATATTACGGTTCGCAACACCTCAGAGCTGGAACGATATATGATTCAGTCATGGGTGGAAGATGCTTCCGGTGGGAAAAACCGTGACTTCATCCTGACGCCTCCACTTTTTGTCAGCAACCCAGGGGATGAAAATGCCCTGAGACTGATGTTTCTGGGAGGAACGTTGCCCACTGACAGAGAGTCGCTTTATCGCCTGACAGTAAAAGCCATACCAGCCGTTAATAAAGATGAAGTGAAAGAACGGAATGTACTGATGCTGGCCACAGCAATACGAATAAAATTGTTTGTGCGCCCGGATGGACTACTGCCGCCCGTTGAAAAAGCGCCTTCTGAGCTGAATTTTAGTCGCAATGGTTCAGAGATTACAGTCAGTAATCCGACACCGTATTACATAACAATGGTGAAGATAACAGTAAACGGAAAAGTAGTCTCAAAGAACGTCATGGTTCCTCCTATGGGGCATGAAACATTTCCCTCACCCACACATACCTCGGTACTGACCTATAAGGTCATAAATGATCACGGTGGAATGTCCAATGAATTGACTGGCGAAATAAAATAATTTGCGTACTGGCTGTTGACTTACAGGGCATCGTGTAATGTATTTATTCAGAACGATAGCAATATTTATTCCGGTATCGTTTTTTCTTTTCCTGAAACAAACTGCTGCCGAAATGATTTTCCCAAAGGAGTTGCTGAATATCAGTAATGGTTCCATTGCGGATATATCGAACTTCAGCGCGGACGGGACACAATTGCCTGGAACATATGAGGTTGATATTTATTTGAATGGCTCATTTATCAACCGAAAAACAGTTGAGTTTAATTCTTTACCTGCTAATTCCATGTCTGAGGCAGGAGTGAAAGATAAAACAGGACTTTTCCCCTGCCTGACATCAGGGGACTTAGGCATTATCGGAGTCAGAACTGAACTTTTTCCAGATATGAATGGACAGCAAAATAGTAATTGTATATTGCTGGCTAAACAGATCTCTGGTGCATTTTATAAATTTAACTTCGCAGGGATGCGACTCGATATCAGTATCCCGCAATTGTATGTGCGAAACACTTCCAGAGGTTACATAGATCCGGTTTTCTGGGATGACGGTATTAACGCTGCTCTGCTGAACTACAATTTCAGCGGCAGCAACCGTTTTACCCGTTCGGAAAATGACAAAAACTACTTTCTGAGTCTCAACAGTGGACTGAATGTTGGTGCGTGGCGACTGAGAGATTTTCATACGTGGACCTATTACGAAAGTCGGTATGGTCGCCGTCAGCAATGGCAGCGTATAAATTCCTATGTGGAAAGACCACTGGTTTCGATTAAAAGTGCGTTGTTAATCGGGGAAGGTACAACATCAGGCGATATTTTTGATTCTCTTCGCTTCAGAGGGGGGCAACTGACAATAGACGACAATATGTATCCTGACTCGATGAGAGGGTTTGCCCCTGTTGTTCGGGGGATGGCTGACGATAACGCTGACGTTACCATCAGCCAGAATGGTTATGTCATTTATAAAGCCACGGTTCCACCCGGACCGTTTGAGATTAATGATCTGAATCCGATGGCGGCCAGTGGGGATCTCAGTATCACTGTCAGTGAGGCAAATGGAAAAGTGAATGTATTCACCGTTCCGTACACCTCTATGCCCATTTTGCTTCGCAAAGGTCGGATGAAGTATGGTCTGACGCTGGCACGTTTTCGTGGCATGAGTAGCCGGTATGGTGATCCATTGTTTATGCAAGGAACACTGGTGTGGGGCGGCCCGGGAGGTACAACGTTTTATGGTGGTGCACAGTATTCACCGGATTACCTGGCCGTTCAGTCCGGTGCAGGTATTGATATGGGACGGCCGGGGGCGCTTTCCGTCGATATAACACATGCCAACAGCACTCTCGCAAATGGAAAGGATTATCGCGGTCAGTCAGTGCGTTTTTTATATTCACGTATATTTAATGATACAGGCACCCGACTTCGTCTGACGGGATATCGGTACTCGACAAAAGGTTTCCATACTCTGGAAGAAACAGCACTCAGGAAGATGAGAGGACGTCTGTATGACCATGACGAACTGGATCGGTATGGTCGGCCGGTAACGGATACCCACTCTGATTATTACGACCTGACCAACAGCAAACGTGCCCGTTTTGAAGCCAGTATATCCCAGCCAGTATGGCGCTATGGCTCAGTGTGGTTGTCTGGTGTCAGGCAGACTTACTGGAAGAGTAACCAGAGCCGTGATTCTGTTCAGATTGGATACAGCGGCACGGTTGGTTCTGTTAATTATTCAATAAACTACGGGTATACCCGCCAGAAGAATGCTGCTGTGCCTTCCTGGACTGACCGTACGATAGGGCTGTCTCTTTCGCTTCCACTGGGAAGATTACTTTCACCTGACTCCGGGAATAACAACACATATGCTTCGTTTTACGGGAGTCGTGATGGGAAAGGCCGGAACAGCCAAATGGCAGGGCTGAGTGGCACGTTGCTCGAAGAAAACAACCTCAACTGGAGCGTATCACAGAACCTGAGTGGTCAACGGAATGGTTCTGGTAACGCCAGCCTGGCCTATAGGGGGACATACGGTAATACCGGTATAGGATACAGCTACGGAAATGATTTTCAGCAGTTTAGTTATAGCATGTCCGGTGGTGCAATCCTGCATCGCAACGGGCTGACGATCGGACAACCATCCGGTGAAACAGCTGTGCTTATTTCCTCCGGTGGTGTGCAGGGCGTCAGTATTCAGAACGAACCGGGTGTCAGAACAGACTGGAGAGGCTATACCATCAAGCCCTACACTACATCCTACCGCGAAAACCGTGTTTCTGTTGACAGTAAATCACTGGACGATCACACGGATATTGTTGATGCCGGTACAGCCAGAATAATCCCGACAAAGGGGGCAGTGGTTCGTGTTGATTTTAATGTCCGCCGTGGCTATCGCATATTATTTACGCTGACACGTAATGGCAAACCACTTCCTTTTGGTTCTGTTGTCACAGGGGGCAGCACAAGTGGTTTGGTCGGCGATGACGGGCAGGTTTATCTGTCTGGAATGCCTGAAAGTGGTGAAGTTCAGGTGAGCTGGAGTAAAGATGTGAATCAGTCATGTGTGGTCAGCTATCATTTGACTGAAAAGTTACTCGCCTCACCCGTTGCCCGCGTTGACGGAATATGTCGATGAATTAACAGGAAAATTTTGTAATGAAAGTCAGAGGGATGTTTGGTGCGTTCTATATCATCGCGGGTATGATCACCATAATGGATTTATCCGCTGCGGTGGCTGCAACAACCGCGTCAGAGAGTATAAAAATTGTCCGCAGATGGCCTGCATCGACCTGTAAGTTTACGAATGAGGTACAGACGGTGTTGTTTGATGATATCTTCGCGAATTCCTTTAAGCGTAAACCGATACAGGGTCTGAAGTCTTTTTCTGTTGGTATAAATTGCGGCACGAACGTCAGTAAAGTGAATATTGTGCCATCAGGGGACCCGGATGATGTCGATATCAGTGCATTCAAGAATATTGGAGGTGCCAGTAATGTGGCATTACGTCTAATGGACACCAACAGTAATATTCTGTTACCTGATGGTACCTCCCGTGTTTCACTCATTCCTGAGCCCGTAGGCGAGGAAACTAGCTACACTTTTATAGCCGGATATGTGGCGATAAAACCCGAAAGCGTAGGCGCTGGTACATTCACAGCTTGGGTGAACCTGACATTTGATTATGACTGACATATATTCCGGTTTCAGGAAAGTCAACAGCAATGAATGAATATATCTAAATATTTTTATTCGTTAATAATATTGCTCCTGACTTCTCTGAAAACGTAAGTTTATTAACGCCAGTTGTTTTTTGTGTGCAAAATATTATTCGAGAACAGATGATTGCAATTATGTTACGTATTTCCATCCTGCTAACCTCCATGTTTTCATTCGTGGTTAATGCCAGTATATCGATCCAATGTAGTTATCCTGATTCGATAGCTGCGTTGAAAGTGCATGAACTGATTACATCATTAGAAACGAACCCAAACGAAATAAGAAATTTTTGTATTCAACGTAATGATGATGGCAGATATGTTGAACTACGACTCATCGATATATCCAGTGGAATATCTTTCGGTAAACATGCATATCCTGCATGCGATATGAATACTGAAACATTTACACCATGGAACCCGAGTCTGGCTGAAATTACGCAAATGTATGATTGGGACACTGTATTGATGTCCCTCGTGGTACGCGCATTTACTTACGATGCCGAGGACAATACGGAATTAAAGCATATAGGTCAAACGATTTTAGAATCACGACAAACTTCAACAGTTGCTATAATCTCTCCCCAGAATCAGAACCTGAAAGAAACGTGGTGGGAATTGACAAGTATCGGAACTGTTGAGGGGGATGGGGACGGACTGATTTCAATAGAAAAAATTGAGGGGGACGATCTTGAGTGGTATTTAAATGACCAGCCTATTGTTAGTGCAGGGGGGAAAAACACAACCGAAGGCGGCGGTGGTGAATTAAAATATGGCTACATATCTAAACCTGGTGTCGATGGCGCGTCTTCGACATATAAACTGACATTAGATTGCCCTTAACTGTATCACCAGTATTCGTTAGTGAATACTGGTTTTGGGGCTGCAACAACAGGAGGGCGAGTTTACGCGACACATATATCCCTATTGCAGTTCACTGTCCATTTTGAGCCCTCCCAAAACGCAAATTGTATGTCTGGTCAAGAGACTACAGATAGTTTCTGAACCATTCAGTCTGAATGCAGATTACCTGTCTGAAGTGTTCCCCGCTATAAATGTCGTAATGACGGGCTTCATTCTCTTCATACAGTTTTTTCTCTTTTGCACCGACAGCATCAAACAATGCCCGTCCCTGTTCGGGAGGATTAACGGTATCTTTACCGGCAATAACAATCAGCGTGGGGCAGCTCACCTGTGCGGCATTCAGTGCGGGTTTGTACTGGAGCGTTTCCTTCACAGTAAGGAATGGTATTTTGATGTCCATCTTCGGATACTGTGCCCGGTTTTCCTCAAAAAAGGCCTTTGACTCTGCATCGTTTAATACACGGGTAACTCCGACAAACATCTCTTTTCCGGTGTTCTTTTGCTTCTCTGACATTTTGTCGAGGGTTGCAATAAACGCCTCTTTCTCTGCTTCATTCATATGACCAGTGACGATAACCTCGCCATCTGCAAAGGCAAGCTGACTGACAATACACTTGATCCCCGAATCCCGGGCTGCGGCACCAAAGACGTGGCATCCACCAAACGATGTTCCCCAGAGACCGATTCTTTCGTCATCAAGACCGGGTTGTTCCCTTGCCCAGTTAATAACGGAAAGGATATCGGCAATTTGCATTGAGGGAACCAGACGGCCACGTTCACCGTCGCTGTCGCCAAACCCACGATAGTCAAATGTGATCGTGGAAAACCCTGCACGGGTAAAGGCTTCGGCGAACTCAGGTAACAGAATTTCCCTGATGCCACAGAAGCCGTGACATAAAATAATCACTGGATTTTTTGTACTGCCTGAAGGGGAGCGATGTGTCAGAACGATACCGTCAGAAAGCGTGTGTGTTGATATTTCCATACAAATATGCACCTTATTAAGCTAATAATAACGTTGGAAACAAATATCAGGGAAGTAACTTTTTAATAAAGTAAAAATAATCTGAAATAGATGTACATATAAAGCAGATATTTCCCTGGAAAGTAACTCGGCAAAAAAGATACTTTATTTCTCATTATTAATCAATTTGTTATGTTGTAATAAAGTTTTAAGAAAATATCTTTGTACAGTTAAGAATAGGGAATTGGCGGTCGCTTTATTTTAAAGTTTAAACCAGGTCAATTAACATGGCGGTTACGATGACATTATATCTCCGCGTGTCAGCAGGCAGTTCCTTCTGTGCATGCAGAGCGGCCAGCTCGGGGGCAGTCGGTTGTACGGCAAGCATTCTTCGTACGCTTCTGGCCGAGTGATTTTTCTGATTCATTGACAATGCTAAAACGTTACTTCTGGTAGGCAGGGAGCTTGAACTTGCCCGTGCGTACCGTGGATGTATAAATCCTGACGACATCGTTGCGTTTACAGTTTATCACGCCGGTGTTTTCTTCGGAGAACGGCAGTTGGAGTATGTTGAAAGCAATCTGGATAAGGTCAGGGACATGCTGGCGGAGCTGGATGTGGCATAAGATGAATCTTAAATTAAATCTAAGTTAATGAAATTAAAAACAGAAAAAATGGGGGGGTGTTACAAAAGATTGATGGAGGAGGATCTGAAGGTAGATGCGTTCGTGCAGTAAAAATGCGGATAATGATAAATCCAAAGGGTGTTCGTACCATCCTCTGGATTTAAGTCCAGTGTTCAACTGATGCGGTAAACAAGTACCATCATCATGCCGTTCGGGGACTGCTGTCTTGCCCATCTGACCGCGTCAAAAGTTCGTCCCAGGATTTCTGCAATCTTTGCTGTTGGAACAATACCATAGTAGGTCTTTACGAATTCCAGTTCTTCGGGCGTCCACATTTTTCGGTGACTCCTGGCCTGTGGTTTTCCCATCAATTTACTTCCCGGATGAAATTATGTATTACAAAAATAATATTTATTCTGAACGTTCTGTTCTCGAAAGAGGATACTCATTTTTTAAACCCTACAGTATCCAGTCATATTAAGAATCTTTTCACTGTGTTTTGTTTTGTTTTGTTTTGTTTTGAGGACGATAGTAGCTTTAACGTCGCTTCCCTCATCATTGTTTGGTTCTGTCATCGGAGTCTGTTTTATGGAAATATAGAAATCACTATTTCTATATACTGAGTTATTTTCACCTGACGATATTTGTTTCAATATAGCTATTTCCCCATTTAATTTCATGATAGCAGTGTACGTACAATTTCTTCCATCCGGGGGACAGATATCTCCTTCAACATAGTTATAGAAATCCACTTTCTTATTATTAGCCAGGCTCAGGGTGCAAACGGGGTGCCCCAGGTCAGGAATCTCACCAACCTCAAAACTATTCATGATAATGCTGTCTGACTGTATTTTATCTGGTTCCGCTGCAATACAAGCAACAATACCCGACGACATCAGAGTTAAAAGAAGCGTTATCTTTTGGAACATTTTTATCAACTCCTTGATATCAGGGTTTGGGAAGATTATTTATACAGAATATATTTACACTCTATTTCATTGTAGTCATAGTCTATTTGAATCTGAAAAGAGAGATTGCAAGATATTATTCTTATCTCGTCTGAATGTAATTTATAAAAGTTATAATCACTAAAAAACCCATTGCTTATTTTATATATTTCGCAAAACTTCCATTCTTCATCAATTAATAAATAAGAAGAAAGACCTGCAACTTTCTCTTTGATAAATTCAACAACTTGTTGATAGTTATCAATTTTCAATTTAGTTTTTGAACTTATTTCCTTCTCTTTGAGAAAATTTATAATACCATCAGTTTCTTCCAGGGTAAGAAACTTACCATCTTCAACAACACCATTGGTAAATGCTTGTATTTTATTAAAATAATCACTTTTGCATACATTAGCCTGAGCTTTTCTATAGAGCAATGCTCGTTTATATTCAGATACACTCATTTGCATCCTCCTTTATCATAATATGCTTTCCCTTTACCATTACGTAATTGAGGACGCCCATATTTATTCATTCGGGGATTTCCAAAGTTATCTGTTTTAACTTGTCCTGCTTCCCAATGTGGCTTATCTGGATAGCTAATATCCATTGTTTGTTCTTGCACAGATGATAAGCCAGTACCGCCACTTGGTTTCGGTGTTTCGTAAGAATATTCTCGACCAGAGCTATTTTGTGATTGACTGATCGGTTGCTGGTTGGTGGGTATCCCTGCTTGCCTCATAGCTTCACGACGAGCAGCGCGAGAAGAACCAAATGGATTGTTCTCACTGCCTATCGGTTCTCCACTTAAACCAAGCGGATCGATCCACAAAAGAGGATTAGGCGCATACTGATAAAGATTTAACCCGCCAAGTAGCCCTATCGGGTCATCCGAACAATCCTATCCCCTGAATCAATAGTACCGTCAATCTGCACCATAATCTGCTAAAACGCCCGCATCATGCAGACATGCTACCACCATACCCCGATACTCCATCGCACTATTCTAAGGCCAAAGACAGGGTTTCCAAAGCATAGTGCCGCTATAAAGGCCGGGAAGAGTTAATTTCTTACCCGGCTACTTTTATTTTAATATTTCAGCATAGAAAAATATTTCTTCATAAGAAAAAATTATATTTTTTGTATTCGGAATATAAATAATACTCGCTTCATCACTAGGATAGAAAAAATCATCCCATGCTTTTATAAAAATATCTGAAGAAATGACAATAGCCGCTGCTCTCCGCCCCCAAAAGAATAAAATATCGGAGAACCCTCTTAACTTCTCGCGAAAAAAAAATGCAGATTCTTCTGCCTCATCAAAATCTAATTCCATTTTTTCAATGATACGACATTGCGATGGTTTAATACTCATTAACATATCAAATGGAAAAACTAGATCCCAAAGCTTCTCAGACTCGTCCCCATTAAGAAGCACAATCTTTCTTTTCTCATCAGGAGATAAACGACAATCTTCTGAATTCAGACGCCAGGCTATAGGGTAGAGAGCTTCATCAAAAATGATATCAGTCATAAAAAATATGTCCTTTTCCGCTACCAGGAGCCTTCTTACCTGAACCGTAATCCGACCATTTTATATGTGGCAGGTTATTCTCTGGCGCATTTATAGTATGAGACTCATTAGGATGATGTTCAAAACCAGTTTTATCAGGATAATTTTTACTTCCAAAATACTCTGGATACTCCGGGATTTTAGGTTTGGAGTCTTTCAATAGACTTTCTGCAGTACTCTTATCTGCAACCCTAAAATTAGGTTTACTACTGCCATTATTCCTCATCGTATCAACAGCCTGTTTCCACTCTTTAGAACCAGGTTTTATAACAGGCAGATTCGAAGCATCACCAACCTCATTACCAGTCAGACCACATCTTAATAACCCAAGCGGATCGAGCCATGACAGTGGATTAGGTGCATACTGATAAAGATTCAGTCCCCCCGCCAGACCTATCGGGTCAAGTTGCGTAATCTGACCGAAGTCCGGTTTATACCGTCAGTTTCGGTCATACTGACCTGAAATTACCAGGTCATAATACATACGCTACCGCCATACCCTGATCAGTTAAGCTATCTGCACACTCATTATTGTACTATTAAATCAGTAAGTTAAATACATAGATATTCATCCAAAACCCGGCACAGTCTTAAAGTCGGTTATGCCGCATCCCCCGCACCAACCGTAAAACCAAAGTCCCCACCAGATATACACGCAGCCCCAGCCTGCACCTTAAAGGGAACGCTGGAAGAGGCGGGATTTGAGACCGGGCGCGGCGTGACGGTGAAGATTTCAGAGGGGTGCATTGTGCTGATGGCTGAGTGCAACGAGGTGCAGGAGCTGCGCGAGCAGCTTTATCAGGCTAAACAGACGGTTAAGGGAATGCAGAAAGGGATGTTTAGTATGCTGAACGAGGCTAAATAATAAAAAAGCCGGGAAGATTTAATTTCTTCCCGGTTCTTTTATCAATCAGTTAGCTAACTTACAAAAACAATCTTACCATTCTTTCAAATTATCAACTGAGTCAACCTCTTGAAAATCAATTCCATTGTTTTTGCAATATTCAATGGCTCTATCCCATATATTACAATCAAAAACAATTATACTTTTCCCGGCTACTGGAGTAAAAAAACAATCAAATAGAAAGTGATAACCTTCTTCTATTAAAGAATTTATTACACTTACTTCAATTCCACCATAATCATTATAGAGATTAAGTAATATAGGTTTTTCAGGACAGGTTTCTTCTAATAATCCTTTGTTAGTTCTTAGCTTATTTTTCAGAAGCACCTTGCGATACTCCACTAACTGTTTATTCATTCGATCATTATTGTTACCATAAAAATAAACCCCATTCTTACTTAGGGTTGAGCAAGCATCAAGCGTTTTGCCCTCTTTACTAAAAAACATAAGATTAGTAAATAAAATTGACAATAACCTATCCGATCTTTCCGTTAAAAAACCATAAGGACCATATCCATTACTATCTATATTGTATTGGTAGCAAATACAATAAGCTACCGATGGTAAATCAGTTTTGAAACGACCTGATTGAACCATCCATTCGGAAATGGGGAATTTAATTAATCTTTCAGGCATATTATTTACCATGTAAAAATCACCTCATTACCTTTAGGATCTATCGCATGTATATGACCACCAGAATGATGCTCAGGAATACCAGCTTGTCCAGCATCAGGATGACCGTCGGGGTGTTCAAACCATTGATTTTTCCCATTGGGATTACGCCGACCTAATGATTGCCCACCATTGGCTTTCATTTTACCCCAATTATTTCCACGACTGGTTAAATTTAAATCATCCAGACCAATATTTTCACCACCCCGCGAAATTCGTGGTACTTGAGCATGCTGCTGAGCTTGTCTCAAAGCATCATTTCGACTTTTAGCTTTGACAGTCTTACAACTTAATCCCAGCGGATCTATCCATGAGAGAGGATTCGGAGCGTAACTATAGAGGTTTATTCCCCCCCTCAGCTCTATCGGGTCTGCACAAATGTACTGCCCTGTCTCGCAATCATAGTACCTGAACCGGTTATAGTACAGCCCTGACTCCGCATCCTCATACTGCCCCGGAAAGCGCAGTCTGCATGAGTGGTTATCGTCGTTCGCACTTTCTTCCCGGCCCCAGAATTGCTGTTTACCCCGCCAGACAATCGTGCCGTCTTCGGTCAGCAGCTCCTGAATGCGGCCAACCGTATCTGTGATGGCATAGTGCAGTTGCCCTTTCTCATAACGCGCCAGCGGCGTAAAGCTCCCCGGCTCGTATATCCACCGAATCGCGTTTTCGTCATCCGGTGTGCCATCAGCGTTAGCAGCGCACCACAGTACCTGTTGTATGCCAGTCAGCAGTATCCGGAGTCCTGCGATATCTTTCGGGTAAAATCAGTATCCAGTAAGCTCCCGACGACCAGTCAGGGGAAAAAGTTTTGCCTCTGGCCCGAGTTTGAAGGGTTTCAGCATCAGATCGAGTACAGCCGTCAGCGTGAAGTTGTCTACTGGCACCACCGTACCAGAACCTCCCTGTTTCATCGTGGTCTGGAGCACGCCATTGCCTTTGTTCATGCCGATGGCAATCAGCCTGACTCTTCCCGGCTGAACGGTGAAGTATTCACCGCTTCGCTGGTCTGCACTAACCGGATGTTACCTGCGTCACTGCATACCGGAGATATCTGTGAGGCTGTTAACAAAAATCCGGCGGTGGCATCTTTCAGCAACGTTACGCGCCCGACCCGCCCGCTATATCCGGTAACGGATGGCGATATGCACTGGTCGCTGATTTCCTGCATGAACCTGAACTACCTTTCGCTGCTGGACCGGGAAGCACTGATCCAGGTGTTGCGTACCTTCGATATGCCGGGTATCCACCATCCACAGCAGGCGCGACTTTCCTCACAGAAGCTCGATGCCATCGAAAAAATGGAATCCCGCCCGGTTGACCGTCTGTTTAAAGGCGTCCCGGTTCGCGGTCTGTCCACCACGCAGTGGATCAATCCCGCCCCCTTTGTCTGTGAAGGCGAGATCTACCTGTTGGGTACCGTGCTGTCATACTTTTTTGCGCTGTACGCCAGCATCAACTCATTTCACTGCCTCAAAATTATTAACACGGAAAGTCAGGAGTCCTGGGAATGGCAACACACAGGCCAGCACGCCCTGATGTAGGGGAAACGTCATCGCTCCCGGATGTGCGCGGGATGAATTTTTATGTGCTGATGGAGTCACTGTACCGCCGGTATGGCGGGGCAGATCGTGAGCCGTCCCTGCGCACTGAGCCAGAGCGGGAAGTGGCGCTGTTCAAATCTGATGCCAGCATTGCTTTTCCGGGCAGTGATCTGAGTACGCTTGTCCGTTGCCCTGACTGTGGATCGTCCTGGCTGGTTTATAGCGAGGATGCGCCTTCTGAAAAACCGCTGGTGATATGTGAAGACTGTGGAAAACGGTTTCGTAGGCATCCGGTGTCGGAGGAAGGGGGGATGACTGACGATGCAGGGATGAAAAGAGCGTAGGGCGATGCATTACCCGCCTGGTTCCGGCGCGAGTTTACACACACCACTCCGGCGCAGTTTGAGCATCTGAGTGCGGTCTGGCTGCGGGAACCGGTGCTGCGGGAGTTGATTGATCGGCTGGATGCAATGAACCCGCTGATGGGGGATGTTTATGAGTGTGTCTGGTGCGGTGGTCGCGAGTTGTCTAAATATGAGACGGATACATCACCGAATGCCGTTTATTACGGCCACGCCTGCCAGCAACGGTTTGTGTCTGTTGAGAAAACGATTTTTTATAATATTCCGGTCAAATGCTGGCCCCGGTTTTATACGGTGGCCGTGTCTCTCTGGACCTCCTGGAAACCCGTGCAGGCGCGTGCGGTGTGCCTGATCCCAGCAGTGAGTAGCTATTCGAAGTACCGCAAACGGCTCCGGCCTTTGGTTGATGAATTGTGCAAAGACAGGGCGGTGACACCGTATCCCCGTTTGCTGGTGGGATTTTCTCCGGGGGAGCAGGGCGTTCGCTGTATTTACTGTGGTTCGGCGCGCCTGAAAACGTATTGCGTGACAAAATATTCGCAGGAAAACCCGAAGATAGATTGCCTGGCGTGTGGGAAGCATTTCAGGCTGTATGCGTGGACAAAACCTGAACCTGTGGCACCGAATGAATGACAGTGGGGAATGTTAATTTCCCGCACTTTCACCCCCATCTGCTGCTGATTACCCGGCTGGCGACACAGGAGCCTCATTGCTTCGGTTAAACGCCCGTGTTCATCAAAATGGCGTACCCAGGGCAAGAGCATGAATTACGATATTGTAAAAAAAACCACAATCACAAAACAAAAGCCTGGTTCAAATGGAGGCAAAGTTGTTGGCGGCTGGCATCCGGCAGACGTTTCAGGGGCAGGGCGGGTGATGTTGGGTCACAACAGGGGTCACGACGCCATCCAGATCGAAAGCTGGATTATATTTAATCAGGCCTTTCTGTATGGCGTAGCGCATGACTTTGGTCAGATACTGGCGAACCTGCCCGGCGACATCATGTACGCCTTTATCATCAATAGTTCTGACAAGTAGTGCGAGATGCCGGGTTTCAATCGTAGCAATATCCATTGCGCCGATATCGGGGAAAACGTAGCGTTTAAGGCAGATAAGAATTTTATCGGCGTGACCTTCTGACCAGAGTTTCAGGCAATCGGTATGCCACAACGTGGCGATGTACTGAAACGTCCGTAACTCATTGACAACCTTTTTTTCGGCCTTGCGCTACTGAGAAGGGTTAAAACCGGATTTTAGCACCCGCCGGGTGTCATCGCGTTTTTCGCGGGCGACAGCAAGAGACGTTTCGGGATAAGAGCCAAATGATACCCTGGACTCTTTTCCTTCAAAGCGATATTTGAGATCCCAGATGCGGGAACCATTGGGTTTTACGAGAAGATACAGACCCAGCGTATCAGCGAGCTTATAAGGTTTGTCAGAAGGTTTTGCACTGCGGACTTGTTTATCGGTTAATGCCATTTGGGGGGCATTCCTTTATCGAACCAGGTTGACCACCAAAAGCCCCAGATACAGACAGATAAATAGATATCCGCTGGGAAGAGTTTTCCGCTAACTTATTGAACCCGCTACATATAGAGATTCATAGAAACGCGCAAAACAAGCAAGAAAGTGGTGCCGGACTCGGAATCGTAATTTGTATTAAATGTATGAAATAAATGTAAAATAATCATAATAACCTTAACTATACCAACAAATGTACCATCAATTTATAAATGTGATTGCAAATAAAGTCAATTATATTCAATTGGTTATGACAACATACCCTGCCGAACCTCACTGAACAATCTTCAAGTCTGGATTGATTGTTCCTCTGCTTTTCCCTGCTCTATTCAATAGATTACCGTCATCAAATCCGATATGTTTACTCATAACATATCAAAGCGATAAGTAAAGCCAGAAGGATAGATACCTCATGACCAAAGCGGAGATCGCCAGCGCTGTTAATGAGTGGTTCAACATTGAAAATTACAGCGTCCTGCAAAATTTGACAGTGGAACAGCTTTTCCAAGAGATAGAGAACAGGATTGTCGCCTATCGTATGGAACAAAACCGGGCTGAGTTGTCTCCCGAAAACCTTAGTAGGCATCAGAGATATTACGAAGAGTTGATTGAAGGTAAAGTCGTCTTTGGTGATATTTTCGGTGGACCAGAAAAAAGACTATCTTCCAGCTATGCCATCAAGCCTGTAACACACCAAGGGCTATGGGAAGTGGCGGGTTATGTTGCGGCTTTCGATAAATACGTTAACCCGGAAGGAAAACCCCTACCTCATATGGAAGTCTCGCACTATCTGAAGGAAGCCGAGGTAAACAACGAAGGGCTGATGCTGGTTCAAATTAATCTGGCAGAAACATCACCCGAAGAAATCATCAATCACCTGAAAGTCATGGTTCCTGAGTGGAAACAGCAGCTACAGGCTCCTGAGCCTCCAGCCAGAGATTTTCGCTTTGGGGTCAGCAACCTTAAAAAAATACTAGATTACAACATTATCCCCATCATGGACCTGCTGTACTGGGCGCAGGATGAAGAGGTCAGGATTGGTATGCCACAACTGACCAGCTTTTTATACCCTGATGAGTTTAAAGACGGTATCCGTGATGTTGATAAGGTGAAGTCAACAGATCATCCTCTGGCAGTTAAGTATCTTACAAACCTTGCTCACTATCAGTCTTTTGTAGATTTTACATATAGATACGACGACAGAAGACACTGGAAGGTTCAGGATCTCATCACTGACGAACTCGGTGAGGACTGACATTCCCGGAGGCGGTGTGTTGCGCAATGCGGATATCGCCTACATTCACTCAACCTGAACATACCCTATTTTTATCCTCCCAAAAATCTGCGTAAAAAACTTCTTCTCGAACGTCCCTCTTAAATCACAAGAAAAACCCATACAATTATCTCATTGAACAACACAGGAGATAAATATGGTTCAAATCAAAACAGATAAACATCCCAAGCTTATTCGTTTACCTGAAGTAATGAGCAGAACTGGATTCGGGAAAACATGGATATATGAGCTTATTAAAGCGGGTTGCTTTCCCGCACAGATAAAAACAGGTGTGAGAGCAATCGCCTTTATTGAAAGTGAGGTGGATGCGTGGATTGAACGAGCTATTCAGGCATCACGAAAACAAGCAGTTTAACAAATATTATCTATATAATGATCTAAGGAGGTTTTATGTAAACATAATAAAATAAAACTGTTGTAAATAATATCCCTTACCAAAATCATACAGATTTCTGTAGGGGGACGTTCACTTAAAAATAAAGAAGGAAATAAAAATGAGTAAAGCAATAACAGAAGTCCACGAAATCAAAGTTTACAATGAATCTACCAGATTATTCCTTGTAAAGTCATTTTATTGCTATGAGCTTTATATCAGTAATATGCAGGAATACATGGGCGATAGATTTGTTAAAATGGTTGAAGACAGAATATATATGGATGATGTTTTTGACAAGGTAATAGAAAACAGTAAGGAAGGATTTAATAAGTTTCTTAAGGAGTGTAAAAGCTCAGGCTCTCTCAGAGATGTTTTATTCGATGAGGTCAAAGTGAATCTGAGACATATGCACAACGTTATTTTTAACTCAAACTAATGGTCATGTGGTCAGTATATGGCCCCGCAAGGGGCTAATAATCAACTCAATAAAGGAACATTTAAATGAATGATAATATTGCAATATCAGTAAGTCTGCTATGTGAGCAAACGCCTGAAATATTCTGCACCATCCAAGCAAGCGTCAGTACGTTCATTGCGCTATGTGGGTATTCAGCAGAGGAAGTAATGGATGATGAAAACCTTACAGACGCACTGAACAGGTATGTTAATAACGAGCTTGTCAGTGAAATGGATTTAAGATACGGATCAGTGATCATTAATCTGGTTTATAAAAAGTAGTTATCTCTTTATCCCTATTCCGGGGCTAAATAAAATAAGTCAAACAAATATGTAAAAATGAGGATTAATTATGTCTAAAGAAACTATAGTAACAAATAAGTCTACACAGCTGTTCCTTGATCTTGCTATAAGATCGTTAGAGGCAAGCTGGAAGCTTTTTCAGGAAGTGAATGGAGATGGAGACGCTAATGACTATCTTGATGATCCTGATTTCATGAGTCCATTTATTATGAACATCATTGACCATATTCAGAATAACTTTGAGAGATTTACAACCCAAGAAGGTGATAGCGGGAGTATTAATGAAGTTAACTTCGAGCAGATTGCTGCTCTGTTAGTGTGGCATTCAGAACGATTCAGGAAATGAGTTCTAAAAGTTGCCCCGCAAGGGGCTAACTAAAAAACAGTAAATAAAAACAGGAGCCAAAAATGATTGATGAATTTCATGTGTTGTATATGTACAAAAAAATCCAAGCCGAAGCTCAGGCAACAGATATGAAAACACTGGAACGTTTATTGAAGAAGTTCCGCAAAGTTGTTGCGGAGCGTCGGGAAGAATACTATCAGGAGATTGGTGAGAAGAAGGCTCAAAAGCTAAGGGCAGAAAGATTACAACGGTTGCTTAAGAAAATGGAGCGTGATCGTGTATCACCACATGAGTTATAAAATAAAACCACCATATTGGTAATATACTGCCAGTATGGTAGTTTTATTTTAGATAGAAAATTTTCGGCGCTTTGTTGCTGATGCATTAAAATCAGAAGATATATCTGAAAGTTGCTCAAGACTCTGTTCAACAGAACGCTGGAACTCAATAGCAGCTTCTGTGCGCTGTTTTATGACCAGAGCGACGAGTTCATCAGGGCTTTTCTCAAGTAATGACTTTCGGTAGATAATGGACTCTTGTACTTTTTCAAGCTTTCTTGATGCAAGGGCTGATGCGTGACTTACAGGGTTGAGTTCTTCAATAAATTTTTCGAGTAGTGACTTTTTCTTCCTGTCTAATCTCAGAAGTTCGGTATGTGCCGATTTAAATTTTTTTGCTTCAATCAAGGGTGAGCCATCGGTTCTTAGCCTGCGATATTCCTCTCTGTATTCAGACATCGTTGGATATTTTTTTAATGCTTTAATGGTGTTCAGATACTGAATTAAATCATCATTGTCTAATTTTACTTTCCTCATATATACCTCGTAAATAAAATAGTGGATATATTTATATTACGAGATATAGTGTAAGTGTCAAATATAACCGAGAAATAAGAATGATAATATTCAGATGAAAACTATATTCTTTCTTCTTGATCAATATCTTCAGGATAATCAACAAAAATGCCATCTTCTGAAACAGAGTCCCAGTCAATATCTTCGTCGGGAGTAGAAAGTAAAGGTTTATCATTTTCTTTATCGATTGTTTTTTCTGCGTTATTTGTAAGTACCGTATCTTTATAAACGGTGACGAATACGTCTTCTATGCCTTCACTGGTCGTTCTCAGCGACTTCTTAACATATTCTTTCCTTGTGGCATTTAATGTTCTGTACTGGCCTTTCAGAAAGAGATTTGCGTTTATCATGGTATGCTTCCCTTCTTTGACCAGAATGCCTTTATTTACTAGCTTGTTCCAGCATTTACACACGTTAGATTTGCTCATATTAAGCTCTTCTGCGAGTGCCGACTGAGATATACTGGCAATGAGGTTTCCATGCTGCATGAGTTTACATAAGCGGATCATTATTGTGTATTCTGCGCCAGACATATTTTTTCCGAGTTTTTCCAGATTATCAAGAAAAGCATGAACATAGGCTATTCCCGGTTGAATATCAGAGCTTCTCTCTTTTTTTACATTTACGGTTATTTTATCTTTTCTGTTTCTGTTATAAAAACTGTAAATCTCCAGTTTCTGTTTGTCTGTAAAATGATTTCTGTTTATATATTCTTCCACTTCTTCACTGCTGGAGGTCATTATTGTATTGTAATCAATGCTCATCGGTTATCCTTTTATTGTTTTTATGTTTATTCTATATAATGCAGGATATACTTTTGTCAAAAATAAATGTGAAAAAAGGAAAAATAATACACTTTTGCGAAATAGTGTTCACTTCTTTCTGGAAATTTTAACTATAAAAAAGTTTCCACAGAAGAAACTTTAGTTTCCGTACAGGAAATTTCGGTTTCCACAGAAGAAACTTAAATTTCCGTACAGGAAACTTTTTTCGTCAAATCTCTTTTAAATATAATAGGTTACGCCTCCTTAATACTATAATATGTTTAATAACCTTAACGGGGAGTGTGCCGGTTAAATGGCACCGTCTATTTTTCCGCTATTTTTTTACTTGATGTTATGGACAGCAAGTGATTGTTTTATACAATCACGAAGCGCTGCTGATTTTTTAGTAAATATACAATTGTTTTTCCTCTACGTTATAGCGGCTACGCCGCAATTCTTTATGGATAAATCCATCATTAACAGGGATGAACCCTGTTTCAGCAGTGTGATTGTCTTGAGCAATCACTAAGTGCTGCTTCTATGAATATAGTTTTCCTATGCGTTTAAGAGCAAATACTATATCTTTTAGTGCTAATGCTGTTATGAAATATAGGATCGAAAATATTTAATCATGAATAAAAGAATAGATGTTGATCCTTTTGGCTTTACCCTAAAACATAGCAAGGACCATTGTTAAATCGTTAAATATATTTTACAGAGTTAGGGCGTAGCCGTGCGTCAGCACATGAGCTTTAGCTCATAAGAGATATATCTTTTCAAAAGAATAAGAAAAAACAGGTAAAACGTTTATTAAATGAGTTAAATTTGATTTTTACCGATTCGATATGGTATTAAATAATAAAAAAGAAGGAAAATAAAGAATGAACAACATTAAGATTATTACGCTCTTTCATACAAATAGAAAAATACCATTTATGACTTGTATTGTTAAAGATGTTGAAGAGAATGAACAAGTAATAAAACTCACTTTGCAAAATAGTGATAATATTCATGTCAAAGATTATGACTATTTCTTCTTATCAGAATCAGCACATGAGTGTGATCAGGAACGAATGATTAATACATATAGAAGATTGATTTCTGAACTGAGCCAAGTTAGCGAAGAAACAATAGAGTCCTTAGTTCCGAAGATATCGAATAATATGAAAACCAATTTCCCGGCAAGCGGTGTGAGTGCTTTGGAAGATGATTGAAAAATCTGAATGGTAGCCATTCCATATGAAACAGCATATTAAAACATGCGTTGCATACAGGTTTTTGCAACACCATATCGGAAGATAGCTACGTTACCTGAGATCTAACAATCCCTGTCTGCGTAATGGTCGACAGGGTATTACCTGTTCTGACCTATACCTTTCTATCTCCATCCATGTGCAAACAGCTACTGACATGGCTCTTCGTGCACATTACACCACTTATTGATCGATATAAAAGATCAATAAATTACATTTGATAGATTATAACTATCGAATGGGCATCAATTGATCGGTGTTTTAATTGTTTATATCGATCGATTGTGTGTTTATGATAGCTTAAAACTATCAAATGATTTGAATTCGATCGATACAAACGATATGACGAACAGAAAAATAAATTGAATCCTATCAATTGATTAATGCTTTTTTTCAGCCCAGAGAGACCAACCTATGGGTAGGGCTGTCTTTGACATAAAGTTTCAACACATTGGGGATAGATATGAAATTACGGATAGTGATGCCACTGGTACTGTCTGCTGCCGCACTAACAGGTTGTCAGCAGCTCAACGATGGCGTGAATACAGTTAATGGAGCAATCAGTTCTTCGTTGTCTTCAGTAGGTAAAGCGCTGGGGGGAACTGCCACCACTCAAAGCCTTGGCCCGGTATCGTCTGTATCTGGCCTTGGTGCTGTCTGCAAAGACTATGAAGAAAACGCAATGGCAGCAGAGAAAAAATGGACGGGAAAACGGATCTCAATCGCAAATGCGACTGTTCTTGAAGTTACGAAAGGCAGAAGTGCCAGCGATATGATGACGGGGATGCCTAAATCAGCCCCTAACTATTATCTGCTCTTTAAAACAGCCGATACAAGCTACTGCGGCGGGATGGTCTGGCTGGATTACTACTCCGGTATTGATAATGCAGTTCTTACTTATAAGAAAGGCCAGAAAGTCAGCGTCACCGGAACTGTAAACAATTTCGAAGTCCGTGGATTCGCTACCGTCAACAATGCCGATATGCCAGTTCGTCTGGTTGTTCTGAGAAACGGCACAATCAACCATTAACTCTGGGATAACACTATGCGTAAATTTTTACTCGTGGCGGGTCTTGCTGCTCTTGTATCGGGATGCGGTGAAAAAGGGGATTTTGAGAAAGCGATCAACGCAAAAATATCACAATCAAAGCTGTGCTACTCCCTGCAGGACAACGACATTGTATTTAATAAAGGTTTTCCGATTAAGGTTAACCGTGGCTACCGTTCAGCGGGGTATAGTGCCAGTGATGAAATATTGAAAGGTCTGGCTAATCAGGGGCTGCTTGATGTTTCTCAACAAGCTAATGGTTTCAGTAGTGTCGATGTTCTGGAAGTAACAGACAAAGGCCAAGCGGTTGAGTTTTGGGATCGTAAAGATGGTGCCTGTATTGGTCATCGTGCGGTTGCTGAGATAAAGGAATGGACTGAACCGGGAAACGGTAATCAGAAAGTTGTTCGCGTGTCATATACATGGAAGTTGGCGGATGTTCCTTCTTGGGTGGACAAAAAAGCGTTCTCCAGCGTCAAGGGTATGAATGAACCTGAAGAGAGCATGATTAATCTTGTTAAAACCAGCAATGGCTGGAAAGCGATCTAAGGGGTCTATCATGGAAAACAAAACTATTCAGTGTCCTTTTTGCCTAAAAGAAAGTCAGAGAGGCGTCCATGTCTGCACCGGCTGCATGGCGACGGTTCTGTATGGAACCTTCCCCGGCTGGTATGCTTTCGTGGTTATATTATTGACCTTCGGCCTGTCTATACTGATCGGAATGTCTACAGGTATGGCGGGAGCTACTATCAGCCTACCAATAATTGCGGCTGTTGGGTTTGTCGCAGGTAAGGCAATTTTCTCTGATAATGTTGTTTTCAGGCGAAGGATGTAAAATAGAATTTAAACCATGTCTTTTTTTGAAAGGCATGGTTTTATTCTCAGCTTTTTATTTGACATTGGATTTTGTTTTGCTAATTAATAATAAAAAGGAGAGAGTATGAAAATTTTAATAAAATTGAGTAATGACTGGCCTGAACATGTGAGTGGCAATCCAGTCCTTAATGAGTGGGTTCACAAGATTCCTTGGTCCGGCATCGAATGCTTTTTATTATGTGAAGATGGTAATGTTTATCAGTCATATATAAAAATGCCTTTTTCTGTAGAGATAAAAGAATTTCAACTTTTCAGGCATACACACATAGATGAAACTTCATTTATGATTGAAGAAATCAATGAATGGCCTGAAGGTGTTAACATAAGAAAAGGTTTTATATCAAAAACAGATAAGAGACATCCATATAATAAAAAAGAAAATGGCTGCTGGTATGTATCACCTGAAGGGAATGATGCAGTAATCATGTTTGATGCCCCTGAGATTCAGGAGCATAAAAACAGGTATAAAGAAATGCCAATCATTACATGCGAAGTTTTCGTGTAGATTTTAATTTTTCTTCAAGCTCGGTCTTTTTTAGCTGAGCTTCTTCTAAAGAACCATAAACCCCAATAACAACCTGAGAAACAATATCAAACACGATATGAAGAGGGATTTCCTGAGTGATTTCCTCTCCTTCCCCGATTCTGTAAGTAAGTGTGGTGCTATGTGGAGTAATCAAGAAACGGTCTGACATATTTAAACCCTCTGATTTTATAAAAGATAAGCATTATGTCAGGGGGTGTTCTGGTTTTCAAGTCCAGTGAACGAGGTTAGTGCGGTAAAAATCATCTCATTTTAGCGGAAAGCCCGGCGGTCTTAATTTAGGCCCGCTGCGCTTACCAGATGAGAGTGTAGGTCTGTACTCCGGTTCGTTGTTGTGTTGTTCAGATTTTTTCACACGACTTGGGAAACGACTAATTTCTTTTCCCGTTGGTTTAAGGACACAGGTCTCAGTTTGATGTTGTTTTTCATCATTATTGAATTTATCACGTTGTTCATATTCATTACGTGACACATGACGGCCTAATACCTCATCAAAGACGTAGTTTTCAGCAATACGCTTATCATGTTCTTCACTGATAATATCAACTTTAGTTTTGCCTGTTTTAGCCCATATAAATTTACCCCTGATAAAATCAACCAAAAGGGCTGTAAAGCGTTTAAAGACATTATCCTGACGTGGAATAGTCTGTTTCCTTTTAACACGTTCAGGGGCGCTTCTGGATGCCCTGTTTGGGTTTTGAGAGGAGGATGTTTGCAGAATAGTATTTGATCCAGAATCAGAAATACTGACCGATGGTTTTTTACCAGCAACAACTTTACTGACTTTTGTTTTATCACGGTAAGATTTAACGCCACGCATACGAGTATGAGGAGCTGGTGCTACCAATACAGGTCTTTGATTCTCATCAGTAGAAGAGCCGGAGTGTGTTTCAGGTAATACGATCTCTTCTGATTCAGCAAGAACAGCCACAGTAAAGCTTCTGACATCAACAATGATTTCAAGATCAAGCTCACTGAATGTTTTGTAGACTTCAACGGCTTCTTGCTTGGCAGCATCACGAACAGCTTGTTCTTTGGCTCTTTGCTCCTGAGCAGCCTTACTACGCCATTTAGCGCTGTGGATACGTTTCATTGCAGGACGATTTGTTTCAGCGGCCTTAGCAAGCCATAGCGCTTTTTCTTCATTATCCAAAGCAACTGCGGCTTTTTCTAACGCTTCCTCGTGCTGGGCCTGAAGGGAACGATGATCAATACGTTCTGACGAACCAGCGGCAGCAAGGTAGCTGTTAGCCATAGCTGACCATGATTCACGCCATAAAACAGACATTTTTCTGTCGTTCCAGCTCCTTTCCTTTTTACCAAAACCTTCTGGTCCTATAGTTTTTAATGTCAACATAACGTGAGCATGTGGGTTGTCGCTATCAAGATCATGAAAAGCGATGTCGGCAATCATGCCTTTATCAACGAAGTTTTTCTGACAATATTCGAGGACAAGTTTTTTCTTGTCGTCATTATTTAATTCAGCAGGGATAGCTACATCGAAATAACGGGCTGTTTGTCCATTGTTCTGGCGCTCAACTCTTTCAACTTCATTCCACAATGCTGTAGAGTCTTTTACTATATGTTCTGGAGCATTAACTGGTGCTAATATGAAATGCCCGTACAAATCAGTTCGGCGACTATAATCATAGGTATCACCTGTTCTTTCATCTGTTATGCGTGTACGAGCATGATAGGCAGCCTTCGCAACGGAAGACCTGCCTTCTGAACGTTTCACAATTTTAAAATCAAGATGAAAAATAGCCATATAATAAAAACAACCTCAATATAAATTTAAAAATCAAACCAAAAATTAAATCTCCAATGTGACTATGCTGGTTTTAGTTTTTCGCAAGAAAAACTTTGGTGTTGACGTTGACCTTGCTTTTAGCCTGCGGCAGGCAACCGTCGGTAGACCCCACACACTGCGTAGCAGTGTATAGGTGGGCATTGCTTTATTTTTATATCTCCTAAAGGAGCTAAAAATAATGACAATGTAAAAAGTTTTTCTATAGTTAAATAATAACGCTAGTTTCAATATCTGTGAAATTAACAGGGGTGGAATCGGATAAACGGTTGAGGTAGGATAATAATATTGGATTTTGGTGTTTAGAAAGCGCCCGTAAGGGCAAAAGTAGTTAAATTAGTCTCCCGCCGTAAGGCGGGAAAGTGGAATTGAGATAAAATAGTGAAAATAGCAGATGCTTTTATGTGTTGCACAATTCACAGGTTAAGATCAAAAAACAGAATCAAAAGATAACAAATGAAATTGTTTCCATTGATTTGATAAAATAAGTAACGTGGAGAGTATTAGGTATTAAATATTAGTGGTTGCACTCGTTTGTGTTGCATGATTTTATTTTTAGCTTACTGACATTTCATTTTTAAAACCAAAATGCCATTTTTTCGGGATAAATACAATCATTAACAGGCAAGCCTGTTCAGCTATTGATTGTCTGGAACAATCATATCGCGCTGCGTAATTTAATCTGGAATACAAAGCATTCAACCTTCTGCCTATGGTTTGACCTTTTCCTTTTTTAATTGTATTCCATGTTTTTGACAACCAAAAGGAAAATTAATTATGAATACGGATGATAAAAGCAGAAAGCCAAGATCAGAAAAAACCATTAAGCAAAAAATAGCATCAGCGCAGATGCGTTTGAATCGTCTCAAGACTAAAGAGAAATCTTTGTCCAAGAGTGCTGAGACACGCCTGAAGATCATTCTCGGGGCAGAAGTGGCTAAAGCTGTTGGCTGTAAAGTAGAAGATGTTGATAAGGAGTTTGTATTAGGCGTATTAATTCATTTTAAAAACCTTGGTGCTGAAGATAAGGCAAGGCTCAAATTGCGAGGAAAAAGGTTTCTTGATGAATTGATTGGCAGGCAATAATAAATGCTTATATTCACAATTATATCATCTTTATATATTCAATGGTGTTTAATTAATAAATTTATTTTGAATATTTATTTGCGCCATGCTTAGTAGTCTCTTAAAGATTAATTCTGCCATATATTCTTTAAAAAAATAACTTGAAATGCCTATGTCACATAGGTAACATAGGTGTGAATGAATTTAAGAGAGATATATATGGCTATCGGAAGATCTGGAAGGATCGTGTTACAAGTAGACCCTGAGTTAAAAAAAAAGCTTTACTCTATCTTAGCTATGGAGTCTATAACCCTTAAAGATTGGTTTACTTTAAAAGCGAAAGAGCAAATTGAAAATAAGAATAAAGAGAATGCGAAATGAAATTTAAAGCAGATCAGACAGCTCAAAAACTACGTGGTGGTTATTATACACCACAAAACATCGCTGACTTTACAACCAAATGGGTTCTTAATAACAAACCTAAAAGTATTCTAGAACCGAGTTGCGGTGATGGTGTATTCTTTCAGTCTCTATACAATAATAAATTTGACAAAAACACTAAAGTACAAGGTTATGAACTTTTCGATATAGAAGCTAAAAAATCTATGGAGTTATGCAAATCCTTAGGTTTTTCAGACGTTGAAATCACAGAAGGTGATTTTCTGGAATGGGCAAAAGTGGCAATTCAGAAAAAAAATACTTCTTTCGATGCTATTATTGGCAATCCTCCCTTTATACGTTATCAATTCTTAGAAAAGGATTTCCAAGAAAATACTGAAGCAATTTTCAAATTGCTTGACTTAAAATTTACTAAACATACAAATGCATGGGTGCCTTTTATTTTGTCTGGCGTTTCGCTCCTCAATCCCGGAGGACGTCTTGGCATGGTAATTCCATCAGAAATTATAAATGTAATGCATGCACAATCCTTGAGGACATTCTTGGGTGAGCATTGCTCTAAAATTGTAATTATTGATCCAAAAGAAATATGGTTCAGTGAAACCTTACAAGGCGCGGTCATTCTATTAGTTGAAAAGAAAATTAATCTGGATTGTGCATCACAAGGTGTCGGAATTAAAGGGGTCAGTGGCTTCGATTTTTTACAAAAAAATCCCGAAGATATATTCAACGAAACAAATACAATCAATGGTGATACCGTAAAAGGTAAGTGGACAAAAGCCGTCCTAGATAAAAATGAAGTTAACCTTCTTAATGAGATTATTAAACATCCAAACGTACACTCTTTTGATACTATAGCAAATGTTGAAGTGGGAATGGTCACAGGTGCCAATGAGTTTTTCCTCGTAAATAAAGATGTAGTTGACGCATTTGATTTAAGTGAGTTCACCCATCCAATGTTTGGAAGAAGTCAACATTGCCAAGGTGTTATATACGATGAGGTTCAACATTTAGCTAATATAGAGAATAAGCTTCCAGTTTATTTTTTATATTTGGATAAAGAATTTCATGAACTACCTAAAAAAACGCAAGAATACATTTTCAATGGTGAATTACAGGGCTTTCACAAGCGATATAAGTGCAGAATTCGAAAACCTTGGTATAAGGTTCCCTCTGTATTTAGCACAAAATTAGCTATGCTTAAACGATCTCATGATGCTCCAAGATTAATTTATAATCAATATCAAGCTTATACAACCGATACAGCCTATAGAATTAAACCTAAATCTAATATTAATGAGGAAAAATTGTCCTATTGTTTCCTCAATCCTTTAACTGCTATATTCGCAGAACTAGAGGGGCGTTCTTATGGTGGTGGCGTAATGGAGCTTGTCCCTTCTGAGATAAGGAAGCTGTTTATCCCTCTACCGGAAAAAATTGAGTTCGATTTATCTGAGTTAAATAACTCTATGATGAACAGATCCATGGAGCAAATTCTTGCAGAGCAAGGGAAGAAAATATTCTCTCACATGGGATATGGTGACGAAGTAGTTGAAAAGTTAATACATATTTGGAATAAGTTAAAAAATAGAAGGCAGCGAAGTTAGAAGTTTTAAAAGTGGCCCTATCATTAAATCAAAATTGATAGGGCTTCGATAATTACTCAACAGAAATTTGATATTTATTACCACCAATATGATATAAAATCATTGTTTTTCCTAGTAATTCTTCTCTTGAAATATAATTTTTAGCTCCTCCCCAATGGATCTGTGTAACACTATTATTTTGTTTATATGTTTTACTATCCGTTCTGCTGTCATGTGTTAACTTTAATTTAAAATCACCATAAGAAATCCCATTGACTATTATTTCAAATATGGCTTCGGCTCTTTCCAAATGTTTTTTATTAGGATTGGTATCTATAACCCATGTTAGTTCGCTAAATAATTCATTTCTGAAATAATGTCGTTGGTCAATGTTGCTGAACAATCCTTTTTTGAAAAACATTGATCCTGTTGGATTTGTTTTTGTAGCTGTCGGTATATTTAAATCTCTTCTTGTTAAAGGTTTACTTTTCCAGACCTCGCCCACATGATTTTCATTATGTGATATGTGGCTAGCAATGCTGGTTAATTGTTTTGTTTTAATAACCTTTGGGAATGCAGGAATAAATTTAGGGTTTTTAGTTTTTGTTTTACTTAGTATTAATGCTGAGTCTTTAATATCCTCATCTTCTAAAAAACCATCTTCATGTAAAATATTTAATTCTTCCTTGCTATTAATTTTTTTTACATTGTTAGGATGGTTGTTTTTTAATAATTCAAAACTTGAATCAATCTTATCAGTTAAAATATCATAATTTGATGTTCCCTTTTCTAAAAAAACATGCGTACTAATTTCTATATTTTCACTAAGCCCGGAATATGTTAAATTTGCACTGCCAGTGATAATATGTATGCCTTCGTTCTGAAAAGCGAGATATATTTTAGGGTGAAATATTCTCGATACTGTTCCCATATTTATTAAATATGGAGAAATACCACATCTAATGATTTCCTCTACCGCTTGCTTTGAGGTTACACCATTAGCAATACCAACGAATAGTTCAATTTTATCTTTGAACTTGGAGAGAGTATCTTTGAGCAGATGCACTCCATTTTTTCTTGCAAATGCCACGCTAATTATAATCTTATTATTTTTTTCATCTGATAACACATTCTTTACTGAATGAATATGTTCATCTCCCAAAACCAAACCCTGTAGTAGTATATTTTTTAAAGTCATCTGCATTAACTCTATTTTATAATATGCTGTATTGTCCAACAGGGAAGAACTATAGAGTTCTCCCTGAAAACTCTAAGTGTCAATGTATTGAAATTAAAAAATCGAAGTTTTCATCGATGGCCTTGTATAGTTCGAGATCACACCCTACTAAATCACGACGCTGAATCAAATATTTGGCGTCATCCCAGTGCAATCCGGTTGTATAATTATTCTGGCCTGCTTCCCATGAAGGTTTATGGCTTAATTTAAGCTTAAACGTACCTACCGATGTACCTTTTATTTGTAAATGGAAGGTTGCCTCAGCCATTTCCTTTCCATCAATTTCATACCATAGCAATCCAGAGAATACCTGATACCGGAAATATTCCGTTTGATCAATAACTTTACCATTGTCAGTATAGCCAGCCTGTGTAAGGCGTAACACGCCAGAAGCATGTCCTTGAACCAGCAGTTGCAGATCCCCCTCTGGGAGGTTTGGCTTTCTCCAGCATAAGTTGAATGGCATTGTACGTATCTCCATGTAGTGTAGTCTACATATTTATATTAAAATTCCATCCGCTGCACAAGGTTTATTACATTTTTATTAGTGATTTTTTCTAAAGAAATTTCATTATTATCTATTCGCGAATTTTGAACATTAACTAGTTAATATACTAGTGCGCAAGTTCAAAAAAATTTTTACATGAAGATTTTGTATCATTAAAAGGAGGCAAATATTTTTATCACAATAACAAGCATAAAAAATTACATAAATTATTGACGCTGATAAAAACATTTTTTAAATAGAGCATTCTCAGCCGAATGCTGTTGACTAAAGTAATAAGGCCCAAGAATACGGGCCTCTAAGCAAGAAAAATAGGGATGAATACTGATTTCTTCGTTTCACTTTTAAGCATTATTATGAGTTTATATTCTTCAAAATGCTTAAGTGATTGGCATTATCTTCTCAGCCAACTTTTTTATAACGTCCCTCAGTTTTTAAAATCGTATGGCCGTAATATCCCTTTCCGGTTAGCATCTAGATAATCAGCCCACCACTGAAGCATTAGCCTCCGCTCATCAAGATGCTCAGCAAGATGGATGTAAGCAGCGCGGACGTTGTTACGCTCCTGATGGCTCATCTGACGTTCAACAGCATCTTTTGACCATAAGCCGGATTCGATTAAGGCACTACAGGCCATAGAGCGGAAACCATGTCCACAAACTTCTGTTTTGGTGTCATAGCCCATTTTACGAAGCGCGTTGTTGATAGTGTTTTCACTCATAGGCTTATAGGCATAATGATCACCAATGAAGATGATTTCCTGATCTCCACTGAGCTTCTGAATTTCTCTCAAGATGGCTAAAGCCTGCTTGCTTAATGGAACAAAGTGAGGGGTTTTCATCTTAGAGCCACGGCTGGAGTGTTTCACTCCTTGTAGTTCTTCACGTTCTGCAGGTATCGTCCAGAGCGCATTTTTGAAATCAATTTCAGACCAACGGGCAAAACGCATCTCACTTGAACGAACAAAAGTCAGTAAAGTGAGTCGCACAGCGAGGCGGGTTAGCTGTCTTCCTCTATAGCTCTCAATACGGCTGAGAAGCTCTGTAATGCGTTCAAATGGAAGAGCCGGGCGATGGACTCGTTTTGCTGTTGCAATGGCACCTGCTAAGTCCTGTGCAGGATTACTATCGATAATACTGTTATGGACAGCATATCGCATGATAGCGGTGATACGTTGCTGGAGACGAGCAGCAATCTCAAGATGCCCGGACTTTTCAGCCGCCTTAATTGGTTGAAGTAGGTCACGGGTTTTGAGGTCGGTAATGTTTCGTTTACCAATAACAGGGAACACATGGTTGGTAAGGCTGTTCAGCACTCTCTCTGCGTGAGTTTCTGACCATTTGATGTTGCTTGCATGCCAGTCTCTGGCAACGGACTCAAAAGCAAGAGCGCCGCTTTGCTCTACCTTTTCTGCTTTTTTCTTTTCGGAGGGGTCGATACCAGCAGCAATTAATCTTCTGGCATCATCTCTACGGTTACGGGCATCAGCAAGAGAGACTGCAGGGTAGACCCCAAGAGCCAGTAGCTTTTGTTTTCCTGCAAAGCGGTATTGTAGACGCCAGTATTTGGAGCCATTGGGATGAATAAGAAGATGCATGCCGTTGCCGTCAGTGAGCTTTACAGGCTTGTCGGCGGGCTTGGCATTTCTTACCTTGACATCAGTGAGAGCCATCGTTTACCCCTCCCTGTGATGGTACAAAACGTATCGAACTAACAATACCAACAGATATACCATCAAGGCAATGTGGATGTTGATGAATGTTAGTGAACGTCAGTGAGGGGGATAAAGTAGATAGTTTGTTGACTTTAAAAAGAAAAACGGACGTCAATGGACGTCCGTGTATGAATAAGTGGTGCCCGGACTCGGAATCGAACCAAGGACACGGGGATTTTCAATCCCCTGCTCTACCGACTGAGCTATCCGGGCAACGGGGCGCATTAAAACCGATTCGCTTCGTTTCGTCAACGAAATTTCTTCAAATCCATGCAGACTGCACAATCTATCACCAGATTGTTGGTATTGCACGCATTTTCAGGCAAAAAACGCGGTCCACGCGGCGGAAAGCGGCATCGCCAGGAGCAGGGCGGGGAGCATATTGACCACCGCAAACATCTTGATTCCGCAAATACGTAGACCGGTCGCCAGCAGCAGTAATCCGCCTACGGCACTGAAATCTGCCATCATCGCCGGGGTGGTGAGCGGTAAAATTAAGGCCGCGCAGGTGGCGAGCAATAGCTGGATAACCAACATGGGGGCGGAAATAACGGCGACGGCGACTCCCAGCGAGCAGGCGAAGATCATGGCCGTGAAGAAATCGAGAAACGATTTTGCGATGAGAATGCTCGGGTCGCCGGTCATGCCTTCATGCATCGCGCCGAAAATGCCGGTTCCGCTGGCGCAAAAAAGAACAATAATGGCGACATAGTTCTGAATAAAGGTGTCGTGGACGGCTTTCTTCCCCGGTTTCTTAATCAGTTGCTGCGCTTTCGTCACCGCCGTGTTGATGCCTTTTTCCAGGTAACAAAACTCGCCGATAAGCGCGCCGATGATTGTCGCCAGAACCATTACCGGAAGATTAGCGCATTTTATGACCAGTAAAATACCGATCCCCAGCGATGCCAGCCCGAAAATAGAGGTCATTGAGACACGAATCCGTTCCGGTAAACGCTGGCTGAGAAGCGCGCCAAGCACGCCTCCAGCTAAAACGGCGCTGGCGTTAATAAAAGGCCCGATTACCACAGTCGCTCCTGCTATTTGTTTTATCTGATTGCATTATTATGCCCTGAATATCACGTATTATGCGCGTTTGTCGATGGCGCGTATGTCCGGGATTTGATCTTGCGCCCCCAGGGGAAAGGTGCCATGATTGCGCGAATTTTCTCCTGTTTGTACGGGGCTGCCTGGGATGACCATATTACCCTTACATCGCCTTCAACTTCGCCTTTCTGCGCGACGATTGCCCCTTTCTTTGATCTCCCTTCATTCTCTCACCATGCGGTGAGGGCAGCGCACGCTCACTGCGGGACAACAGTAAGATCAGAGGCTGTCTGCTTTTACTGATGTCTGGCGGTCGGAGCTGGTGACCAGTTTGACCCAACATTTCGTGGGGCAGGGTAATGTTACCTTGCCTGGGACTTCTATTCTCCCGAAACGGGTTTTTGCGCTTATGAAATCAATGAATATTGCCGCCAGTGGTGAACTGGTCTCCCGCCTGTCTACCCACCGCCATGTGGTGGCGCTGGACGGCACTGACTTTACTGATGTCGCGGCAGTCGTCATTACCGTTGCGGATAGTCGCAGCGGCATCCTGGCATTGCTTAAACGCACCGGTTTTCAGTTGCCGGTGTTTATTCTCTCTGACGATCATGTTGATGCGCCTGCCGGTGTTGAGGCGGTGATAAGCGGCAACGCGCAGGACTGGCTGGAACTGGAGTCGGCCGCCTGCCGTTATGAAGAGAATCTGCTGCCGCCGTTTTATGACACGCTGACCCAGTATGTCGATATGGGTAACAGCACCTTTGCCTGCCCGGGCCATCAGCACGGTGAGTTTTTCAGAAAACACCCGGCCGGTCGGCATTTTTATGACTTCTTCGGCGAAAACCTCTTTCGGGCGGATATGTGCAACGCCGACGTAAAGCTGGGGGATCTGCTCATTCATGAGGGATCGGCCAAGCATGCGCAGAAGTTTGCGGCGAAAGTCTTTCATGCGGATAAAACGTATTTCGTGCTGAATGGCACCTCGGCGGCGAATAAGGTTGTGACCAACGCGCTGCTGACGTGCGGCGATCTGGTGCTGTTCGATCGTAACAACCATAAATCAAACCACCACGGGGCGTTGATTCAGGCGGGCGCCACGCCGATCTATCTCGAAGCCGCGCGCAACCCGTTTGGTTTTATCGGCGGCATTGATGAGCACTGTTTTGACGAGGCATACCTGCGTGAGCAGATCCGTGAGGTCGCCCCGCAGAAAGCCGATCGGCCGCGCCCGTTTCGTCTGGCCGTCATTCAACTGGGGACGTATGACGGCACTATCTACAACGCCCGTCAGGTCATCGACAAAATCGGCAGTCTGTGTGATTACATCCTGTTTGACTCCGCCTGGGTCGGGTATGAGCAATTTATTCCGATGATGGCGGACGGTTCGCCGCTGCTGCTGGCGCTGAACGAAAACGATCCGGGAATTTTTGTTACGCAGTCGGTACACAAGCAACAGGCTGGTTTCTCGCAAACCTCGCAGATTCACAAAAAGGACAACCACATTCGCGGTCAGGCGCGTTTTTGCCCGCACAAGCGCCTGAACAACGCCTTTATGCTGCATGCTTCCACCAGTCCGTTCTACCCGTTGTTTGCTGCGCTGGATGTCAATGCCAAAATCCATGAAGGGGAGAGCGGTCGCCGTCTGTGGGCAGAGTGCGTGGCGCTGGGCATCGAGGCACGCAAGGCGATACTCGCCCGCTGCAAACTGCTTCAGCTATTCATTCCGCCGCTTGTGGACGGTAAGCCGTGGCAGGAGCATCCAACGGCACTGATTGCCAGCGATCGACGCTTCTTCAGCTTTGAACCCGGGGCGAAATGGCATGGCTTTGCAGGCTATGCGGAGGATCAGTATTTTGTCGATCCGTGCAAACTGCTGCTGACCACGCCGGGCATTGATGCTGAAACCGGGCGCTATACCGACTTTGGTATCCCGGCCACTATTCTGGCGCACTATCTGCGTGAGAACGGCATCGTACCGGAAAAATGCGATCTCAACTCGATTTTGTTCCTGCTGACGCCTGCCGAAAGCGAAGCCAAAATGGCGCAACTGGTGGCGATGCTGGCCCAGTTCGAACAACATATCGAAGACGACACGCCGCTGGCGGATGTGCTGCCGACCATCTTTAACAAATATCCGGTACGTTACCGCGACTACACCCTGCGCCAGTTATGCCAGGAGATGCACGATCTGTACGTCAGTTTTGATGTGAAAGATCTGCAAAAAGCGATGTTCCGCAAAGAGAGCCTGCCTGCGGTGGCGATGAATCCGCAGGATGCCAATAGCGCTTTTATTCGCGGCGATGTTGAGTTAGTTCGTATTCGTGACGCTGAAGGGCGTATCGCGGCAGAAGGCGCGCTGCCATATCCTCCGGGCGTGCTGTGCGTCGTGCCGGGCGAAGTGTGGGGTGGGGCGGTACAGCGCTACTTCCTGGCGCTGGAAGAGGGCGTCAATTTGCTACCCGGCTTCTCGCCTGAGTTGCAGGGAGTTTACAGCGAAACCGATGCCGATGGGATTAAACGGCTGTATGGCTATGTGCTGAAATAAGTTCGCGTTATCCGGCCTACGGGGCGACTCCCTTGTAGGCCGGATAAGCATTAGCGCCATCCGGCGTAAAGATTAATGCGCGATAGTCTGCGCGCCTGCCGGAACGCGAACGTGTTTGTATTTAAACAGCGCCACGAACGCAAAGGCCAGAACCAGAGAGTAGCCTGCGAAAATCAGCCACACGGTCTGCCAGTCGGTAATGCCGTTCAGGGTGTAGTGTTCCACCACTTTACCACTCACGACGCCGCCAAGGATACAACCGAAGCCGTTAGTCATCATCAGGAACATGCCCTGCGCACTGGCGCGGATTTCAGGGCGTACCTCTTTTTCCACAAACACCGAACCGGAGATGTTGAAGAAGTCGAAGGCGCAGCCGTAAACAATCATCGACAGAACCAGCAGCACGGTACCGAACGGCGTTGGGTCGCCATAAGCGAACAGGCCAAAGCGCAGCATCCAGGCCACAATACTGATCAGCATGACGTTCTTAATACCGTAACGGCTTAAGAAGAACGGAATGGTCAGGATGAACAGCGTCTCGGAAATTTGCGAAATCGACATCATGACCGAGGCATGCTGCACGATAAAGCTGCTGGCGAACAGCGGATCTTTATCAAAACTGTGCAGGAAGGTGTTACCGAACATATTGGTAATTTGCAGCTCGGCGCCCAGCATCATGGAGAAGATAAAGAAAATCGCCATGCGTTTGTTTTTGAACAGCGCGAAAGCATCCAGCCCCAGCATTGAAGTCCAGCTCTGGTTCTTTTGCTGTCTGGCAACCGGAATGTGCGGCAGCGTAAGCGTAAACAGTACCAGAAGGACGGAAAGCGCCGCGCCGATGTACAGCTGCATATGGCTCAGTTCAAAGCCAGAGAAGCTTACGCCCCACATCGCCATAATAAAGCCGATGGTGCCCCAGATACGAATAGGCGGGAAGTCGGTGACGATGTCCATCCCTGCGGATTGCAGGCGGTAGTAGGAGATGGTGTTGATCAACCCTAACGTTGGCATATAGGCCAGCGAGTTAAGCAAGATCACAAAGAACATGGCGCCTGGCGTGGTCACTTCGGCAGCCATGAACAATGTTGCAGCGCCAACGACGTGGCAAATGGCGTATACCCATTTCGCACTCAACCATTTGTCGGCCACAATCCCTAACAGCGTGGGCATAAAGACGGCGGCAATCCCCAGCGAGCTATACACAGCACCGATGGATGCACCGTCGAATTTAAGGGTGACAAACATATATGAGCCGAGGGTGGTAAGCCAGCTTCCCCACAGGCAGAACTGCAGAAAGGAGAGGACTTTCAGCTGCAGCTTAAGATTCATGTTAATTTCCTCACACCATATAGCGGATGAATGTTTTAAAAGGCACATTTGCCGTTGCAATATGATGTGATTCTATCAATGAGGAAAGGGTATTTTTTGTTACCTGTGACAAATATTTGCAAACAATTTCTAATTGCAAAGCAAAAGAGTGATGGAGTTAACACTTTTCGGCCTTCCCGCCCCAGTGCGATCGGGGGCGGGAACGGCGAGATTACTTCCGACGATAGGATTTCTGGGTGGCATTGACCTTATACAGATAGCGACGCGATTCCGCAGAAGGATGCCTCGTGGTTAATGTCTGGTACACATCGCCCGGGGACATACTGTTGATAATGTTTGCCGCCTGAACCTTATCGTTAGAGAAAACGCGCAACACGCTGCCTGCACCGCCGTTATAGGCGGTGATCACCGCGTAACGACGCGATGTTGGATTATCAATGCCGCCTAAATAGACATTGTTGAGCATCGCCAGATAAGCGGTGCCGGTATCAATGTTGCTGGCAGGATCGAACAGGAAACTGCGGCCTGGCGTGCCCGATTTCCCCTGTGAACGGAATACGTCCTTCCCGGCGGTGTGCTGTACTACCTGCATCAGCCCCAGCGCGTCGGAACGGCTGACCGCATACGGGTTGAAAGAGGACTCGGTTTGCATAATCGCCAGAATCAGCGACTCATCGACGCCGTATTTGCGTGCGGCCTGGCGAACCATGCCAACATACTTATGCGCACGTTTATCCAGGTGGTTCGGCACCAGATTGATCGTCACGCTGTAGATGATGCGCAGACCGTTACTGCGACTCTTAAGACGCGTTTTCAGCAGATAGTCAGCGAAGTTGGTTGCGCGTCCCTCCCAGCGAATGGGTTGCCCGGTATTATCGACCACCTGACCATACAGGAACGGCTCTCTGGAGATCTGAATATCATCGACGTCGGAGTAGAGGTCGACCGAACCGGGATCGTCGCCCATTAACAGCGTCTTGATGATCGCGCGACGCAGGTGCGCGGCGGGCTCTGTTCCGGCAATGGTTTCGACGGTGATGGTACCGTCGTCAAAGTTGATATGGCTGCGGGTCTGATACTGGTCAGTGTACTTCACGTAGTCCTTCGGACCCGCGATCAACACTTCCTTGAACCCCCACAGATTCTCAATGTTATGGGCAAACTGCCCCATCAGAATATCAAAACCGTTGGTATCCTTGACCCAGGCTTCGTTATAGGTATCGCCTTTTTTGGTCGAACTGGAACAGGAGATGAGCAACGGCGCAACAAGAGCAAGCGCGAAAAATTTTTTCATCATTCCGGGAGTGCGTGTTGTGTTTGTTGTTGTATCGTTTTGCCGGATGGCGGTGCAAGCACCTTATCCGGCCTACGAGATTGCCAGCAAGAGATGCTTATTTTTTCTCTTCCGGCGTATAGCCTTCAATATGCACGTCTTTCCCTTCAAACAGGAAGTTGATCATCTCCTGCTCCAGCAGTTTGCGGTGCTCGACGTTCATCATGTTGAGTTTCTTTTCGTTGATCAGCATGGTTTGCTTATGCTGCCACTGCGCCCACGCTTCTTTAGAGATCTCGTTGTAGATGCGTTTCCCCAGTTCGCCCGGGTACAGCTGAAAATCCTGGCCTTCCGCTTCACGTTGCAGGAAAGTACAAAAAATGGTTCTGCTCATAAAAAATCCTCTTTATCGACCGGGGTGCTCAAACCGGCGCGCCAGTACGTAACTGCTGTAACAAACGCTCCACGGGGGCCGCCAGTCCGACCGACGGCGGTTGCGCTAAGTTATACCAGAGCGCGTTGCCTTCATCCATGCACTCGGTGAATGAAGACACGGGAAGCCACATAGGCACAATATCTAAGTGGAAATGGCTAAACGTGTGGCGAAAAGCATTAAGTTGACTGAGATTATCGGCCTGAATATGCCGTTGCGCCAGCCACTGACGCAAGTCATCTTCATCCTCAAACTGAGGAAAACAGTATAATCCGCCCCATAAGCCGCTCGGCGGACGCTGCGCCAGAAACACGTCGTCATTATGCTGCAACAGCAAAAAATAGCCTGTACGCTCCGGCAGCGTCTGTTTTGGCTTCTTACCGGGGTACAGCGACCAGCTCTCGTTCGCGGCGGCAACGCAGCCATTCTGGAGCGGGCACAGCGAACATTTCGGCCTGGAGCGCGTACACACCATAGCGCCTAAATCCATCATCGCCTGGTTAAAACGCGCCACGCCGTTGGCAGGTGTAACCTGTTCGCTCAGATCCCACAGCCGTTTCTCAACCTCTTTTTTCCCCGGCCAGCCGCTGACAGCATAGCAGCGTGCCAGCACGCGTTTAACGTTGCCGTCGAGAATCGGAAAATGTTTATCCAAAGAGAGCGAGAGAACCGCGCCGGCGGTGGAGCGGCCTACGCCGGGCAGGGCGGCGACCTCGTCGAACGTTTCCGGGAACCGGCCGCCGTGCAGCGTCGCCACCTGTTGCGCCGCCTTATGCAGATTGCGCGCGCGGGCGTAGTAGCCGAGGCCCGTCCACAAATGCAGAACCTCATCCAGCGGCGCGTTGGCTAAATCCGTCACCGTTGGAAAGTGCGACATAAAACGTTCGAAATAGGGGATAACTGTCGCAACCTGCGTCTGTTGCAACATCACTTCCGAGAGCCATACTTTGTAGGGCGTCTTGTCAATTTGCCAGGGCAGGGTTTTCCGCCCGTATTTATCGTACCAGCCCAAAACCTGAGCCGAAAATTGAGACGCTTGCATGGTCACCGCTTTAAAATTGCTGGGGGCAAGATTGCAGCACAGAGGCAACGAGGTGTAAACCGGAACTTTCCTGTGATCACTCTCTTCCTTTACTTGCATCCGGCAACTAACTTTGGATAATGCCCGTTTTCGGAACTCAATCACAAGCAGACTTAACTTTTATGAAGAACGACGTCATTTCACCGGAATTTGATGAAAACGGCCGCCCGTTGCGCCGAATTCGTAGCTTTGTTCGTCGCCAGGGGCGACTGACGAAAGGGCAGGAACACGCGCTGGAAAACTACTGGCCGGTGATGGGCGTTGAATTCAGCGAAGAACCGGTGGATTTCGCCACGCTGTTTGGCCGCGACGCGCCGGTTACGCTTGAGATTGGTTTTGGTATGGGCGCCTCGCTGGTGGCGATGGCGAAAGCCCGCCCGGAACAAAATTTCCTCGGTATTGAAGTGCATTCGCCTGGTGTTGGCGCATGTCTGGCGTCTGCGCACGAAGAAGGCGTGGGGAACCTGCGTGTGATGTGTCATGACGCGGTTGAAGTGCTGCATAAAATGATTCCTGACAATTCTTTATCGATGGTTCAGCTCTTTTTCCCTGACCCGTGGCATAAAGCGCGTCATAATAAACGCCGTATCGTTCAGGTTCCGTTTGCCGAACTGGTGAAAAGCAAACTGAAGCTGGGCGGTGTGTTCCATATGGCGACCGACTGGGAAGCCTATGCGGAGCATATGCTGGAAGTGATGTCCTCCATCGACGGGTACAAAAACCTGTCAGAGAGTAACGATTATGTACCGCGCCCGGAATCGCGCCCGGTAACCAAATTTGAACAACGTGGTCATCGTCTTGGCCACGGCGTATGGGACTTAATGTTCGAGAGGGTGAAATAATGGCAAAGAACCGTAGTCGTCGTCTGCGTAAAAAAATGCATATCGACGAATTCCAGGAATTAGGGTTTTCGGTTGCATGGCGTTTCCCGGAAGGCACTTCTGAAGAGCAGGTTGATAAAATTGTCGATGACTTTATCAATGACGTTATTGAGCCAAATAAACTGGCGTTTGACGGCAGCGGTTATCTGTCCTGGGAAGGGCTGATCTGCATGCAGGAAATCGGCAAATGCACCGAAGAACATCAGGCGATTGTGCGTAAGTGGCTGGAAGAACACAAACTTGAAGACGTGCGCACCAGCGAACTTTTCGACGTTTGGTGGGACTAATAAAGCATACGGGGCCAGCATTTGCTGGCCCGATTTGTCTTGAGGGAAAGTTATGATGCGCAAAACGCTGCTGGCGGCAGTTCTTTCGTTGACGGCGATGGCCGCACACGCAGATTATCAATGCAGCGTCACTCCGCGTGACGATGTGATTCTTAGCCCGCAAACGGTTCAGGTAAAAGGCGAAAACGGCAACCTGGTGATCGCGCCGGACGGCAACCTGATGTTTAACGGCAAACAGTACACCCTTAGCGCCGCGCAGCGCGAACAGGCGAAAGATTACCAGGCGGAATTGCGCAGCGCGCTGCCGTGGATCGATGAGGGCGCCAGAAGCCGCGTCGAGAAAGGCCGCGTGGCGCTGGATAAAATCATCGCGCAGGAAGTGGGCGAAAGCAGCAATATGCGTGGTCGATTGACCAAACTTGATGCGCAACTGAAAGAGCAGATGAACCGCATCATTGAGCATCGTACTGACGGCCTGACCTTCCACTACAAGGCGATTGATCAGGTGCGCGCCGACGGCCAGCAGCTGGTGAATCAGGCGATGGGCGGCATTTTGCAGGACAGCATTAACGAAATGGGCGCGAAAGCGGTGCTTAAAGGCGGCGGTAATCCGTTGCAGGGCGTGCTGGGTAGCCTCGGCGGTCTGCAAACGTCGATTCAGAACGAATGGAAGAATCAGGAAAAAGACTTCCAGCAGTTTGGCAAAGATGTGTGCAGTCGCGTTGTGACGCTGGAAGACAGCCGCAAAGCGCTGGTGAGCAGCCTGAAATAAAACTCTTGTCTATGGCACAGCGCCTGCTGTGCCGTTTTATGTTGTCATACCCCGCCGTTTTGATATCCATCTCTAAAAACCACAAACGTAAAAAGATATTTATCTGGTTAATTGGAAGACGTCACATTATTCATCTTCGACATTGGGATAATGCGTCAAATTCACGTAACTGGAGAAATAACATGGAGTTTTTCAGGAAAACGGTACTCGCCGCTCTGGTAATGGGTTGCAGCGGCGCGGCGCTGGCTTTGCCGAATGTCACTATTCTGGCGACCGGGGGAACCATTGCCGGTGGCGGTGACTCCGCGACAAAATCAAATTATACGGCGGGTAAAGTTGGTGTCGAAAGCCTGGTGGACGCGGTGCCTCAGTTAAAGGATATCGCAGTTGTAAAAGGTGAGCAGGTCGTCAATATCGGTTCGCAGGATATGAACGATGAAGTCTGGTTAACGCTGGCGAAGAAAATCAATACCGACTGCGATAACACCGACGGCTTCGTGATCACCCACGGTACCGATACGATGGAAGAGACGGCTTATTTCCTCGACCTGACCGTCAAGTGTAATAAACCGGTAGTGCTGGTCGGGGCGATGCGTCCGTCCACGTCAATGAGCGCAGACGGCCCGTTCAACCTCTATAACGCCGTGGTTACTGCGGCGGATAAAGCGTCCGCGAATCGCGGCGTACTGGTGGTGATGAACGACACTGTGCTGGACGGCCGTGACGTTACCAAGACCAATACCACCGATGTCGCCACCTTCCAGTCTGTGAATTACGGGCCGCTGGGCTACATTCACAACGGTAAAATCGATTATCAGCGTACGCCAGCGCGCAAGCACACCACTTCCACGCCGTTTGACGTTTCTAAGCTGACTGAGCTGCCGAAAGTCGGGATTATTTATAACTACGCGAATGCGTCCGATTTGCCGGCGAAAGCGCTGGTGGATGCGGGTTATGAAGGGATTGTGAGCGCGGGCGTGGGTAACGGCAACCTGTACAAAACGGTTTTCGATACGCTGGCGACTGCTGCGCATAAAGGCACGGTTGTCGTGCGTTCTTCTCGTGTACCGACTGGCGCCACCACGCAGGATGCTGAAGTCGATGACGCGAAATACGGGTTTGTCGCTTCCGGTTCGTTGAACCCGCAAAAAGCGCGCGTGCTGTTGCAACTGGCGCTGACGCAAACCAAAGATCCGCAACAGATCCAGACGATGTTTAATCAGTATTAATCGGTGAAGGTGGCTGCGCTTATCGCCCTAATCCTGTAGGCCTGATCAGCGCAGCGCCATCAGGCAATTTGCCGGATGGCGGCTCAAGGCCTTATCCGGCCTACATCTTCACCCGCCATCACTCCGCCAGAAACAGCTCCAGAAGGGAGTTTAAAAACAGCTTGCCGTGTTGGGTAATCTGCCAGTGCTGCTCGTATTCGGTGAGATACCCCTGGGCGATGGCCTCGTCGAGCTGCTCACGAATTACCGCTTCGGCAAGCCCGGTATACTGCGTAAACTCTGCCCGGGGAGCCGCTTCCAGTAACCGAAAACGGTTCATAAAGAACTCAAACGGCTTGTCGGCCTGTTCGACATCACGCTGGCTTTCCAGATAGCGCCCCTGCATATAACCGCGCGGGTGACGCGTTTTAGTGGTACGCAGGATGCGCCCGTCCGGGAAGGTCACTTTACCGTGCGCGCCGCAGCCAATTCCGAGATAATCGCCAAAGCGCCAGTAGTTCAGATTGTGCTGACACTGATAACCCGGCCTGGCATACGCGGAGGTTTCGTACTGCTGATAACCTGCCGCCGTCAGCAACTGGTGGCCTTGCTCGAAGATATCCCACAGTGCGTCATCGTCTGGCAATACCGGCGGGCGTGAGCCGAACAGCGTGTTAGGTTCGATAGTCAACTGATACCACGACAGATGCGGCGGATTGAGCGCGATAGCCTGGCGCAGGTCGCCCAGCGCCTCTTCCAGCGTTTGATCCGGCAGGCCGTGCATCAGGTCCAGGTTGAAGCTGCGCAGCCCCAGACCGCTCGCCAGATTCGCTGCCCGCTTCGCCTCTTCCGGGCCGTGAATGCGCCCGAGGCGTTTTAGCTTCGGTTCACTAAAACTCTGCACGCCGATGGAGATACGGTTTACCCCGGCGCGTTGGTAATCAACGAAACGGTCGGCCTCTACCGTCCCCGGATTCGCCTCCATCGTGATTTCTGCATCCGCCGCCAGCGGCAGGCGCGCCCGCACGCCGTCCAGCAGCGTTTGCATTGCCGGGCCTGAGAGCAGACTCGGCGTACCGCCGCCAATAAAAATGGTCTTTACTTCGCGTCCCTGCGCATATGCCACGTTGGTATCGAGATCGCTCAGCAGGTGCTGAACATAATCATCGTGCGGCACTTCGCCTTTCAGCGCATGCGAGTTGAAATCGCAGTACGGGCATTTCTGCACGCACCACGGGATGTGAATATAAAGACTCAGCGGCGGCAGCTTAACCATTGCGTAAGGCGTCCAGCAGCAGCTTCAGCGCCTGCCCACGGTGGGAGATCGCGCTTTTTTCTTCACGGGTTAACTCGGCTGCCGTTTTACCTTCCGACGGAACAAAGAAAATAGGGTCATAGCCGAAACCGCCATTGCCCGCCGCTTCGCGGGTAATCATTCCTGGCCAGCTTCCGTGGCACACCAGCGGCGTCGGGTCTTCTGCATGGCGCATGTAGACCAGCACGCAGTGGAAGCGCGCCTGGCGCTTCTCATCCGGCACCTCCCGCAGGGTATGCAGCAGTTTTTCCAGGTTACGCTGGTCGGTGGCGTCTTCGCCGGAATAACGGGCGGAGTAAATACCCGGCGCGCCGCCCAGCGCATCAACGGCCAGGCCGGAGTCGTCGGCAATGGCGGGCAGACCGGTAGCTTTTGCGGCATGACGCGCTTTCAGGATCGCATTTTCGATGAACGTCAGACCGGTCTCTTCGGCTGAGTCAACGCCCAGTTCGGTTTGCGCGATGACATCAAGCCCAAAATCGCTCAACAGTGAGGCAAGCTCACGCACTTTACCGGCATTGCCGGTAGCGAGGACAACTTTTTGCATAGGATACCTAATCAGTTAACGCCGCGATTTCTGGCGGGATCTGTTGCGGATGAATGATTTTAACCTGTTTGTGGCGGCCCAGTTCGCCCTTTTCAATGACGACCTGGCTTTTCGCCACGCGGAATTGTTTGCCAAGAAACTTCACCAGATGGCTGTTGGCCTGGCCATCAACCGGCGGGGCGGTAATGGCGACTTTCACTTCGTCGCCATGTAAACCCACAATACTGTCACGGCTGGCTTTCGGCTGAATATAGAGCCGTAAAATCAGACCGTCAGCGCAGGGTGTAACGGCACTCATAGCGCCATCCACAGCCCCGGCAGCAGCATATTGCCTGTCGCCTGTAAGACTTCAGCGATGCCCATGTTGATAACATACAGTAGCAGAACCAGGATCATCGGCGAGAAGTCGATGCCGCCCATCGAAGGGAGCAGACGGCGAATCGGGCGCAGCAAAGGGTCCGCCAGTTGAAGCAGAACGTATTCAATCGGGCTGCGGCCCTGGCTCACCCAGCTCATGATCGCCATCACCAGCAGTACCCAGAAAATCAGCAGGCCGATGGTTTTCAGGACGATAAGTATGGCGGCGATCCAGATAATCGGCTGGAACGTCACGACCATGAAAAGCACTATCGCTTTGATAAAGCTCAGAATAAATGCCAACAGCATGGAAGCGCTATCAATCGGCCCCATTGGCGGAATAATACGACGCAGCGGCCCGATAATGGGTTGAGTCGCTTTCACCACAAACTGTGAGAAAGGGTTGTAAAAATCACAGCGAGCCCACTGCATCCATACGCGCAACAATAGCACCATGGTATACAGTTCAATTACCGTTGAGAGCAGGAAGGTCAACGTCTTCATGGCGTTCCTCAGTTTTCCTTAATTTTTTGTGTAATCACGCGCACCAAAAATAGCGGTGCCGATGCGCACCATCGTGCTACCTGCCGCAATTGCGGCGTCCATATCATCCGACATACCCAGAGAAAGGGTATCAACGCCAGGATAGCGCGTTTTCAGCCCGGCAAATGCTACAGCCATTTGGCGTGCAACTTCAAACTGCCTTACATAATCTGACTCAGGGGCGGGGATCGCCATCAGTCCGCGCAGCCTGATACCGGGAAGCTCAACAACGCTTGCCGCCAGAGCGTCCAGTTCCGTAAGCGGAATCCCGGACTTGCTGTTCTCATCGCTGATATTAATTTGAATCAGCACGTTCAGCGGCGGCAGACCTGCCGGGCGCTGTTCGCTCAGGCGGGCGGCGATACGCAGACGATCGATCGTATGGCACCAGTCAAAATGCTCTGCCACCAGACGACTTTTGTTGGACTGCAAGGGGCCAATAAAGTGCCATTGCAACCCTTCGACGCCGCTTTCTTTGAAGTGGCGAATTTTCTCTACCCCTTCCTGAACATAGTTTTCGCCAAACGCTCGCTGCCCGACCGCGATGGCTTCCGCGATGGCGCTCGCAGGCTTGGTTTTACTCACTGCAAGCAGCGTAACTTCTTCTGAAAACCGCCCGCAACGCGTCGCGGCGGCTGAGATTTTGTCCCGGACATGTGCCAGGTTATGCGCGATATCGTTCATTTTCCGAGGATGTTCGTATGGATATGGAAGAAATAGTGGCCCTTAGTGTAAAGCATAACGTCTCGGATCTACACCTGTGCAACGCATGGCCTGCACGCTGGCGTAAACGGGGAAAAGTGGAAATAGCCCCGTTTAGCAGCCCGAATGTCGAGGTTTTGCTGTCGCAATGGCTTAACGACGCGCAGCGCCGGGCGTGGCAGGCGGATGGTCAGCTCGACTTTGCGGTGTCGCTGCCGGGCGAACTGCGGTTACGCGCCAGCGCTTTTCATCACGAGCAGGGCGCATCGCTGGCGCTGCGGTTGCTGCCCACTACGTGCCCGCAACTGGACGCGCTCCAGACACCTGCCGCGCTACCCGCACTCCTTGGCGGCGAGAACGGACTGATTCTGGTGACCGGGGCGACGGGAAGCGGGAAATCCACCACGCTGGCGGCAATGGTGGAATACCTCAACCAGCATCTCGATGGTCATATCCTGACGCTGGAAGATCCTATTGAGTACCGCCATACCAGCCAGCGCTGCCTGATTCAGCAGCGGGAGGTTGGCGTACACTGCCGCACCTTTGCCGCCGGGTTACGCGCTGCGCTGCGTGAAGACCCGGATGTGATTTTATTAGGCGAACTGCGCGACAGCGAGACTATTCGCCTGGCGCTGACGGCGGCGGAAACGGGGCATCTGGTACTGGCGACGCTACATACGCGCGGCGCGGCACAGGCGGTAGAGCGGCTGGTCGACTCCTTTCCGGCGCAGGAGAAAGATCCGGTACGCAGTCAACTTGCAGGCAGCCTGCGCGCCGTGTTGTCGCAGAAGCTGGAAACCGACAGGCAGGACGGACGCGTGGCGTTATTTGAACTGCTCATCAACACGCCAGCGGTTGGCAATCTTATTCGGGAGGGGAAAATTCACCAGTTACCCGGCGTTATTCAGACCAGCCAGCAGGTGGGGATGCAGACGTTTGCCCAGAGTCTGCAACAGCGGCAGGCGCAGGGCAGGCTTTAGCGAACGGTTGTGCCGGATGGCGGCCGATGGCCTTATCCGGCCTACAAGCGTGCCCGTAGGCCTGATAAGTTTGTAGGCCTGATAAGCGAAGCGCCATCAGGCAATTCGTATCAGTAACCCTGCTCGAAATAGCTTTCGAGGATGATGACGGCCGAGGCAGAATCCACTTTGCCTTTGTTGAGTGCGCGATAACCGCCCTGTTCAAACAGGCCAGAGCGCGCTTCTACGGTGCTGAGGCGTTCGTCATGCAGCGTAACCTGTACGCCAAAACGGCCATGAATGCGGTTGGCGAACTTGCGGGCGCGAGCGGTGAGGGGCTGCTCTGTGCCATCCATATTGAGCGGTAGCCCGACAATAATTTCATCCGGCTGCCACTCTTTCAGCAAACGCTCGATAATGTTCCAGTCTGGCGTTCCGTCCTGCGCTTTTATCGCTGGCAGTGCACGGGCGGTGCCGGTGATGCGCTGTCCTATCGCTACGCCGATACTTTTGGTGCCGAAATCAAATGCGAGTAAGGTTCCGCTCATCAGGCATGCCCCGCCACGCCAGGCATGGTCAGAATATCAATTCCGATTAATTTGGCCGCGTCGCGCCAGCGGTCGGCAATTGGCGTTTTGAACAGAATATTGAGATCGGCAGGGGCCGTGAGCCAGGCATTATCCATCAGCTCTTGCTCCAGTTGACCTTTATCCCATGATGAATAACCCAGCGCCACCAGCACCTCAGAGGGTTGCTCCGGTGTGCCTAACGTCTCCAGCACGTCGCGGGACGTGGTGATCACCGTATTGTCAGAAATACGAATACTGGACGAAAAGCGGGAGGGCGGAGTATGTAAAATAAATCCCCGATCTTCCGCCAGCGGTCCGCCGAGCATTACGGCTTTATCCAGACGAATCGCCGGATCGCGCGGTTCAGGCGTAATCTTCAGTTTTTCCAGAATCCCTTCAATCTGTAGATTTTCCAGAGGCTTATTAATGATAATCCCCATTGCGCCATCTTCATTGTGTTCGCAAATGTACACCACGGAGCGGCGGAAAATTGGGTCCTGGAGAGCAGGCATGGCAATAAGAAAGTGATGCTGTAAATTCATTGTCAGAGGTTCTGTATCCGGGTTCAAAAAAGCAACAGCGTCCAGTATGTGGGGAAAGCGCGAAGATGTCACCCTCTGAAAATAGCTTTGCCGGATGGCAGTTTCGTCTTATCCGGCCTGTGGGGTGAAATTCCAGGCCGGATAAGACGCGAAGGCGTCGTCATCCGGTAACTAATTTACTTCTGCAAACGCGCCTCAATGGCATCCATCAGCATTCCGGTAATCGAAACCGGGAACTCCGCTTCAATTTCACGAATACAGGTTGGGCTGGTGACGTTAATTTCGGTAAGACGATCGCCGATGATATCCAGACCCACAAAAATCAGCCCTTTCGCTTTCAGGGTTGGGCCAATGCGGCGGGCGATTTCCCAGTCGCTGTCGGTAAGCGGGCGCGGTTCGCCGCGACCACCGGCCGCCAGGTTGCCACGGGTCTCGCCGCCCTGCGGAATCCGCGCCAGGCAGTACGGAACGGGTTCGCCGTCAACAACCAGCACGCGTTTGTCGCCGTCTTTAATGGCAGGCAGGTAGTTCTGCGCCATGCAATAGCGGGTGCCATGCTCGGTCAGCGTTTCGGCGATCACGCCGAGGTTGGGGTCGCCTTCCTTCACGCGGAAGATAGACGCGCCGCCCATGCCGTCCAGCGGCTTGAGAATGATGTCGCTGTGCTTCTGCCAGAAGGCTTTCAGCTGCGCTTTGTTGCGCGTGACCAGCGTTTCCGGCGTCAGGTCGGAGAACCAGGCGGTGAACAGTTTTTCGTTGCAGTCGCGCAGGCTCTGGGGCTTATTGACGATCAGCGTGCCTTTCTCTTCCGCGCGCTCCAGAATATAAGTAGCGTAGATAAATTCGGTATCGAACGGCGGATCTTTACGCATCAGGATGACGTCCAGATCGGCCAGCGGCAGATCCTGCTCGTCGTTGAACGTATACCAGTTGTCATAGTTCTGCTCTACGCTCAGGGTACGCGTGCGGGCGCGAGCCTCACCGTTGATCAAATACAGATCGGCCATCTCCATGTAATGAAGTTCGTAGCCACGACGTTGTGCTTCCAGCAGCATAGCGAAGCTGGAATCTTTCTTGATGTTGATGCTTGCGATGGGGTCCATCACGATGCCGAGCTTGATCATTGTTCTTCTCCGTTAGCCCAGATCGCCAAAACGCACCTGTAGCGCGGTAATGGCGGTGAGCGCAGTTGTCTCAGTACGCAGAACGCGAGGTCCTAACAGGATATCAGTAAACTGGTAGCGGGCGGTCATGGCGATTTCATCTGCCGACAAACCGCCTTCCGGGCCAATCAACAGGCGTACGCGCTCCACGGGGAGCGGCAGGGTGTTGATACTGGCGCTGGCGCGCGGGTGAAGGTTCAGTTTCAGCCCCTCGTCCTGCTCGGCGCACCAGGCTTCCAGATCCATTGCCGGGCGAATTTCCGGCACCCGGTTACGACCGCACTGTTCGCAGGCGGCAATAGCGATTTTTTGCCACTGCTGGCGCTTCTTGTTCAGACGTTCGCTGTCCAGTTTAACGCCGCAGCGCTCAGAAAAAAGTGGCGTAATGAGGCTTACACCCAGTTCGATCGATTTCTGGATAGTGAATTCCATTTTTTCGCCGCGCGACATCACCTGGCCGAGGTGAATATGCAGCGGGGATTCACGATCGTCGAGGGTGGCGCTGAGCACTTTTACATCGACGCTTTTTTTGCTGGCGTTGGTTATCTCGGCGTCAAACACCTGATTACTGCCGTCAAACAGCTGGAGCGCCTGGCCTGGCCCCATACGCAGCACGCGTCCGATATGGTTGGCGGCGTCTTCACACAGGGAGAACTGTCTGCCGGATGTGATGGGTTCAGGGTGATAAATGCGGGGAATGCGCATAATAGAAAAATCCGCGTCATCTCCCCACGCCATCTGATCGCGTGGGGCAGGGTTAAAAATATTCCCGCTAGTGTAGGTTAGCTCTTTTGCGCCTGGCAAGCGCGTTGCACGTATGGATTGTGGTTCCCTTGTACCCTGGCGATGCGTTCGTCGCGCTCGCACTCCCAGTCCGTGACCGGATACAGCTTGTTCCAGGCGTTGAAAAGCTGCGTTTGCTGACGGGAGAGCGTCAGATTGTACTGGTCGCGCATATAAAAGTAGGTACGGGCGATCGCTCCACGGGCGCGAGCAGGCGGTTCGGCGATTTTTTCCTTGAAATTGACCTTCATGGCGCACTGGCCGTACTGACCTTCGCCGCCATTCCACTGGCTGTACATGAAGTTGCCGCGATCGCCATTCACCTCGCCGACGGCGGGTTGCAGATTGTGCATGTCGCTCTCCATCTTGCGGTAGACAGGATCTTTCGCACAGTTTTTTCGCCCGCCGTCCTGCCAGCACTGACGCTGGTGGCCGAACTGCCAGGCGGGTACGACGTGTTCCCATTCAATGCGGCTGGCGCGGTTTTCATTTTTTCGGACTTTATAGCCGCAGGAGGCGAGATCCACGACGCCTTTTTTACCCTGCCAGTTAATTTTACACCCGCAGTAGAAATCACCGGGAACATCGGCATTGACTTTTACCCCGGCGGTTTTGGCCTGAGAAAAACTGTTGATGCCTGTAGCCAGCACCTGCCCTGAGAGCATCATCGCCAATAACGCTGTGGCAAAAGAGAAATTACGGTACATCACGAACTCCGTGTCAAAACGAGCCCGCAACGTAGCGAAAGTTGTTCTTGTATGCAATCAGGCGGATCAGAAAAGTTCCTGATTATTCAGCAATAAGCGGTTCGCCGCAGTGAACGCAGCGGTAGGTGGCTTCACCGCGCACGATGCGATTATGGCGGCGCACGGTGAGCTGATGCTGCTGGCATTTACAGCGGTAGGTAAAGGTATTGCGGCGAACGGATTGCAGTTCAAACTGATGCGTGCGTCTGGCAGGGACGCCCAGTACGCTTTCCATCATCCATTTCCACTCTTTGCCGTGCGGCGCAACCCGGCCAAAATGCTTCCAGACCAGCAAATGCGCCAGTTCATGGGGCACCACTTCATTGACGAACGCGTCGACGTTTTCCATCAATAGCACAGGATTGAGACGGATTTCGTAGGTTTGTAGCCATGCTGTTCCCGCAGCAGTTCCACGTTGTTGATAAACCAGCCTGGGTTCCGGGTAATGACGTTCCAGTTTGAGATTGGCCTGGGCGAGTTTTTCCCGCAGGCTGCGCATAACGGCTTGCTGGACAGCGATAGGGAGACGGGAGGTTTTCATAACGACAGAGGATAATGGGAGGTGATGGAGACTGCAAGGGGGACGCTTCACCCCGCTAAGTTTTGCCGGATGGCGGCCGACAAACCGCGCTGCGTTCAACTGAGTGCAGTAGGCCCGATAAGCTTGCGCCATCGGGCACTTACCGCTAATTATCAGCGTTAGTCGTGAGCGCCGATTTCGCGCAGCTTACGGCCTTTCATCAGGTTACGCTCAATGTGTTCCAGAGAGACGTGTTTGGTTTCAGGAACCAGCCAGATGGTCAGGATGATGAAGAACAGGTTCAGACCGGCATAGACCCAGAAGGTGTTTGCGTTGCCCAGCGTGTTGAGCATGGTCAGGAACGTTGCGCCGACGATCATATTGGCGATCCAGTTGGTGGCGGTAGAGCAGGTGATACCGAAATCGCGGCCTTTCAGCGGCTGAATTTCAGAGCACAGTACCCAAATCAGTGGGCCGGCGCTCATCGCGAACCCGATGATAAACATCAGCAGCATGGCGATAGCGAAGTATTGCGCTGACGGCGAGTGAATGCCGATATGCATCATGGTGCCGAGAGTGCCCATGCCGATAGCCATGACCAGGAAGCCCAGCGTCAGCGTTGGTTTACGCCCCCAGCGGTCTACCAGACCGATAGCGATAAAGGTGGCCAGCACGTTCGTCAGACCAACGATAACGGTGCCCCACATCTGCTCGGTGGTATTGGTATAACCTGCCAGTTCAAAGATTTTCGGCGCGTAGTACATGATGACGTTCATCCCGGTGAACTGTTGCATCACCTGCAAAAGCACCCCGAGGAACACCGCGCGACGGAAGTTGCTGTTCTCTTTAAACAGCGCCCAGCCGCTCTGTTTTACTTGCAGACTTTCACGGATCTCATCCAGCTCGCGTTTGGCTTCTGCGCTGGTATCACGCAGGCGCAGCAGTACGCGTTCGGCATCAATAAAGCGACGTTTCGCCGCGAACCAGCGCGGGCTGTCCGGCAGGAAGAACACGCCGATCAGCAGCAGAATGGCCGGAATGATGATCACGCCCAGCATCCAGCGCCATGCGCCGCTGTAGCTGAACGCGGTATCAGACAGATAGGCGCCAAGAATACCGATGGTGATCATCAACTGGTACATGGAGATCATACTGCCGCGAATTTTCTCCGGCGCGATCTCAGACAGGTACAGCGGGGCGGTGTAGGACGCGACGCCAACGGCCAGGCCTAACAGAACGCGGGAAACGATCAGCACCTCAACGTTAGGCGCGGCGGCGGAAAACAGCGAACCGGCCACAAACAGGATCGCGCCGATCATCAGGCTTTTCTTACGACCTAATTTGAAGGAGAGCCAGCCGCTGCCGACGGCACCGACGGCGGCGCCGAACATCATCGAACTGACCACCCACTCCTGAGTGTGCGCGGTAATCTGGAATTCGTCAGTGATGAAGGGTAAAGCACCGGCGATAACGCCGATATCCAGGCCAAAAAGTAATCCTGCCAGGGCTGCAAGAAAGCAGACAAAAAATGTCATGGCCTTGTTTGAACGCCCCTGTTTTTTATTGTCAGGCATGATGCCTCCGGTTGGGTTGCCAGTTTTGTTGATGCTAAGGGTAGGTGAGTGGCCCGCAAAAATATGTGATTAGAATCACGTTAGTGTAATCGTTTACACTAACATTTGATGGTGAAAGTAATTAATGCTTTGAAAACATAGAGGTAAGTGAGGCGGTTTGTATCGCGAATACGCACATTTAAGACTTAACTGAAAAAAATGTAACGTCAGAAGAAAAACGATCATGCAAAAGGATTATTTTCAACGCGTGGCTTATAGAATGGAGGGTAAACGGTTTCATTAATCGCCGGGTGACGGTTACGCCAAAACGACAGAACCCGTAGGCCCGTGCAAGCGAAGCGACTCCGGGCAAAAGATGCGCGCACAAATACAAAAGGCCAGCACGAGGCTGGCCTTAAAAAAAGCAACGTCAGTAAATTACTTCAGACCTGCGGCATCACGCAGCAGCTGCGCTTTGTCGGTTTTTTCCCACGGGAAATGTTCGCGGCCAAAGTGACCGTATGCAGCGGTTTCTTTGTAGATCGGGTGCAGCAGATCCAGCATCTGAATCAGGCCGTACGGACGCAGGTCGAAGAACTCGCGTACCAGCAGGGTCAGCTGTTCAGAAGGCACTTTTTCAGTACCGAAGGTTTCAACCATGATAGAGGTTGGTTCAGCCACGCCGATAGCGTAAGAAACCTGAATCTCACAACGGTCAGCCAGACCTGCGGCAACGATGTTTTTCGCAACATAACGCGCGGCGTAGGCTGCGGAACGGTCAACCTTAGACGGGTCCTTACCGGAGAATGCGCCGCCGCCGTGACGCGCCATACCGCCGTAGGTATCCACGATAATCTTACGACCGGTCAGACCACAGTCGCCCATCGGGCCGCCGATAACAAAACGACCGGTTGGGTTGATGAAGAATTTCGTCGACGCGTTCAGCCATTCTGACGGCAGGATCGGCTTGATGATCTCTTCCATCACCGCTTCCTGAAGCGATTTCTGGTCAATTTCTTCAGCGTGCTGAGTAGACAGCACTACCGCGTCGATGCCGACAATTTTGCCGTCGTCATACTGGAAAGTGACCTGGCTTTTCGCATCCGGGCGCAGCCACGGCAGCGTGCCGTTTTTACGCACTTCAGCCTGACGCTGTACCAGACGGTGCGCGTAGGTGATCGGCGCTGGCATCAGCACGTCAGTTTCATTGGTCGCGTAACCGAACATCAGGCCCTGGTCGCCCGCGCCCTGTTCCAGCGGATCGGCACGGTCAACGCCCTGGTTGATATCCGGGGACTGTTTGCCGATAGCGCTCAGCACGGCGCAAGAGTTGGCGTCAAAGCCCATGTCGGAATGCACATAGCCAATCTCACGGACCGTGTTACGGGTGATCTCTTCGATATCAACCCATGCGCTGGTCGTGATCTCACCGCCAACTAAAACCATACCGGTTTTAACGTAGGTTTCGCATGCGACGCGCGCTTTCGGATCCTGTTCCAGGATCGCATCCAGCACGGCATCAGAGATTTGGTCAGCAATTTTGTCAGGATGCCCTTCTGATACGGACTCGGACGTAAAAAGGTGTTTTGCCATGTTTTATTTCACCTAAGGAGAATTTGGTTAGCTCAAACTGTTGTGTGGAATAGCCAAAGCAGAGGATTCTACCAAGGCTTGCAGGTTGATGACACTGGCAGTCTGAGTGTTAATCAGTATGGATGGATTAACATCTGGATGGCTATTTTAGGTCACTTCTTCACCCGATTTCCAGTTTTTTTTGAATCAACTCTCGTTGCGTTGAAAACACGACTGGAAATTTTTCAGGACACTGCTGGCAATGTGCGCATTTATGCTTTGCATTTTTCCCCTCTTGTCGGTATAAAACGCGGCGCGCGGCTCATACTAAAAAGCACACGACGGATTCCTCGTGTCGCCACTTCCAGCCGGGCTAAAACGTTGCTTTGGCTTAGAGGCTTGTCTTACGGGGCGGCCGTGGAGGTGATACGAGATAATGAACCGTTGTATTCTGCTGAATCTGTCGCACCGTTCTGGTGTGCGCATGTCCCCCGCAATCTGCATCTCTGCTTTGCATACCTGCCGATGTTATACCCATCTCGGCGCTTCTCAGGACTCCAGAGCCGGTCGGTAACGGAAGACTGAACAAGGGCGCTCTTGTTGAAACAAGAGTTTTCTCGTGGTTTCGCCGAACCGTCATACTTAAGTTCGGTTACGTGTTTTACAATGATATGAAAAAGAAACCGGTCGCGCAGGCGGAGCGTCAGCACTATCTGCTGGAAAATACGTCTGTTTATGGGTTGTTATCGCGTCTACGGATTGCGATAGTAGTCAACTGTTTTACACTTGTTAATAAAATTTGAGGTTCGCTATGTCTGACGACATGTCTATGGGTTCGCCTTCGTCAGCAGGCGAACAGGGTGTACTACGCTCCATGCAGGAGGTTGCAATGAGCTCCCAGGAAGCCAGCAAGATGCTGCGTACTTACAATATTGCCTGGTGGGGCAATAACTACTACGACGTCAACGAACTGGGACACATCAGCGTGTGCCCGGACCCTGACGTACCTCAGGCGCGCGTCGATCTCGCCAAACTGGTGAAAGCTCGCGAAGCGCAAGGCCAGCGTCTGCCTGCGTTGTTCTGCTTCCCGCAGATCCTGCAACACCGTCTGCGCTCCATTAACGCGGCGTTTAAACGCGCGCGTGAATCCTACGGTTATAACGGCGACTACTTCCTCGTTTATCCGATCAAGGTCAACCAGCACCGCCGGGTGATTGAATCGCTGATTCACTCCGGCGAACCGCTGGGGCTGGAAGCCGGTTCGAAGGCGGAGCTGATGGCGGTTCTGGCGCACGCCGGAATGACCCGCAGCGTGATCGTCTGTAACGGCTACAAAGACCGTGAATACATCCGTCTGGCGCTGATTGGCGAAAAGATGGGCCACAAGGTCTACCTGGTCATCGAGAAGATGTCAGAAATCGCTATCGTGCTGGATGAAGCCGAGCGTCTGAACGTGATCCCGCGCCTGGGCGTGCGTGCGCGTCTGGCCTCGCAGGGTTCCGGTAAATGGCAGTCTTCCGGCGGCGAAAAATCCAAATTCGGCCTGGCGGCGACGCAGGTGTTGCAACTGGTTGAAACCCTGCGTGAAGCCGGGCGACTGGACAGCCTGCAACTGCTGCATTTCCACCTCGGTTCGCAGATGGCGAATATCCGCGACATTGCCACCGGCGTGCGCGAATCCGCCCGTTTCTACGTTGAATTGCATAAGCTGGGCGTCAACATTCAGTGTTTCGACGTCGGCGGCGGTCTGGGCGTGGATTACGAAGGAACCCGCTCGCAGTCTGATTGCTCCGTTAACTACGGCCTGAACGAATACGCTAACAACATCATCTGGGCGATTGGCGATGCGTGTGAAGAACACGGTCTGCCGCACCCAACGGTGATCACCGAGTCTGGCCGTGCGGTAACTGCGCACCATACCGTGCTGGTATCGAACATCATCGGCGTGGAGCGTAACGAATATACCGTGCCCACCGCGCCTGCCGACGACGCGCCGCGCGCGTTGCAGAGCATGTGGGAAACCTGGCAGGAGATGCACGAGCCGGGCACCCGCCGCTCGCTGCGTGAATGGCTGCACGACAGCCAGATGGACCTGCACGACATTCACATTGGCTACTCTTCCGGGACGTTCAGTTTGCAGGAACGCGCCTGGGCGGAACAGCTTTACCTGAGCATGTGCCACGAAGTACAGAAACAGCTGGACCCGCAGAACCGTGCGCATCGTCCGATCATCGATGAGTTGCAGGAGCGTATGGCGGACAAAATGTACGTCAACTTCTCGCTGTTCCAGTCAATGCCGGATGCGTGGGGTATCGATCAACTGTTCCCGGTGCTGCCGCTGGAAGGGCTGGATCAGGTGCCTGAGCGCCGCGCGGTGCTGCTGGACATCACCTGTGATTCCGATGGCGCGATCGATCACTACATCGACGGTGACGGCATCGCCACCACTATGCCGATGCCGGAGTACGATCCAGAGAACCCGCCGATGCTCGGTTTCTTTATGGTCGGCGCCTATCAGGAGATCCTTGGCAACATGCACAACCTGTTCGGCGACACCGAAGCGGTTGACGTGTTTGTCTTCCCGGATGGCAGCGTGGAAGTTGAGCTGTCTGACGAAGGGGACACCGTGGCGGATATGCTGCAATACGTACAGCTCGATCCGAACACGCTGCTGACCCACTTCCGCGATCAGGTGAAACAGACCGGTCTGGACGATGCGCTGCAACAGCAGTTCCTCGAAGAGTTTGAGACGGGGCTGTACGGGTACACTTACCTGGAAGACGAGTAGCCGCTGATGCCCGGTGGCGCTGCGCTTACCGGGCCTACGAATATAGGCCGGATACGGCGAAGCCGCCATCCGGCAGAATGCTATACTCACTTGAACCCGTATGAATTAACGGCGATAATTCGCCCCAATAAGCGATTTACGAATCAATCCCTTCCTCGTCGGGTTTAACGACGCGGAGGGGATTTTTTTTCATCTGTTTTTAATGTATCGACTTTAAAAGAGGTCAGGACATGAGCACTTTAGGTCATCAGTACGATAACTCCCTGGTTTCCAACGCCTTCGGCTTTCTGCGTCTGCCGCTGAATTTCCAGCCTTATGACAGCGACGCCGACTGGGTGATCACCGGCGTACCGTTTGATATGGCGACTTCCGGTCGTGCGGGCGGCCGCCACGGCCCGGCGGCAATCCGTCAGGTTTCCACTAACCTGGCCTGGGAGCACAACCGCTTCCCGTGGAACTTCGACATGCGCGAGCGCCTGAACGTTGTGGACTGCGGTGACCTGGTCTATGCGTTTGGCGACGCGCGCGAGATGAGTGAAAAATTGCAGGCGCATGCGGAGAAACTGCTGTCAGCCGGTAAACGTATGCTCTCCTTCGGCGGCGACCACTTCGTGACCCTGCCGCTGCTGCGCGCTCATGCAAAGCACTTTGGCAAAATGGCGCTGGTGCATTTTGACGCGCATACCGACACCTACGCGAACGGCTGCGAGTTTGATCACGGCACCATGTTCTACACTGCGCCGAAAGAGGGGTTGATTGACCCGAACCACTCCGTGCAGATTGGTATTCGTACTGAATTTGATAAAGACAACGGTTTCACCGTGCTGGATGCCTGCCAGGTGAACGATCGCGGCGTGGATGACATCATCGCGCAGGTTAATCAGATCGTTGGCGATATGCCGGTCTACCTGACCTTTGATATCGACTGTCTGGACCCGGCGTTCGCACCGGGCACAGGGACGCCGGTGATCGGCGGCCTGACTTCCGATCGCGCCATTAAACTGGTGCGCGGTCTGAAAGATCTGAACATCGTCGGGATGGACGTAGTGGAAGTGGCTCCGGCTTATGACCAGTCCGAAATCACCGCGCTGGCTGCGGCGACCCTGGCGCTGGAAATGCTCTACATTCAGGCGGCGAAAAAAGGCGAATAAGTGCTTCCCCTCTCCGTCATCAGGAGAGGGGTTTTAACTTAAAAGATGTTAAACGGATATTCCACGTAAGCGCGAATCTCGTTGCCGCTGACGTTGTAGTCGCTGGCGTTGCTGGACACGCGTAATACGGAATAGCGCAGCTTCAGTTTCAGGTCTTTCGCCATGCCGTCCTGAACCTGGTATTGCACCTGGTTGAACCACTCGTGCTCTTTGCCGTTGCTGGTTGCCGATGTTTTGATGTTATCGCCGCGAACATAAGCGGTTGTCCAGCTCAGCCCCGGTAAACCGAGACCGGCAAAATCCAGTCCATATGACGCCTGCCAGGAACGTTCGTCTTCACCGTTAAAATCAGACCAGTAAGAGTTCGCCAGCCAGATGGTGTTGCCGCCATCGCCGACGCCGCCCTGATCGCGATAGCTGCCGTAGTGATAACCGGTGCTGCCGCTGCTTTGCTGATACGCCACTTTAAAGGTATGAATATCCCAGATATAACTTGCCGCCAGGCTCCAGATGCTGTTGCTGCGGCCAGTATTCAGGCTATCGGCGTAACCGGAATCCAGACGTGAGTTGTAGCCGTTGAAGTCCAGCACCAGCTGCTGTCCGGTGCTGAAAGGCTGTTTGAAGTTCAGCCCCAGATACTGTTTGTTCAGCACATCTTCGACGTGCGAGGCGTACAGGGCGCCGCTGAACTGATCGTTAAACTGGTAGCTCGCGCCGCCGAAAGAGAGGCTTTTCAGGCCACTGTTGTGGCGGTCGTCGCTTTTGCGCTGCTCGTCGGTGAAGTAACCGGCATTAATCTCCAGACCGTCGATCTCTCTGGAGGTCAACATGGTGCCGGTGAAGCTTTCAAACAGCAGACGGGAATCGTCGGCGTAGACGATCGGGAGCTGCGGACGCTGGTTGCCGTAGCTCAGGACGGTGTTGGATATGCGCATTTTGGCGGTTGCGCCAAATTTTGCCAGATCGGATTTCGCGCGGCCGTCGCTGTCTTGTTTGAAGAAGTCGATACCGCCTGCGCCACTGCGGCCACGGCCGCCGTCCAGACGCACGCCATACTGCGCAATACCGTCAACGCCAAAGCCGATCAAACCTTCGGTATAGCCAGATTCAAAGGTGGCGACAATGCCCTGGCCCCATTCGGCTTTGTCCTGTACGCCGCCCTGATAGTCGCGGTTAATCCAGGCGTTGCGTAAAAAGAGATTTAAATGGCTGTCATTAACAAAACCCTGGCTGTCGGATTGTTGGCTGGCAATGGCAGGCAATGCGGCGAATAAACTTAATGCGATTAACGATATTTCTTTTTTCACTGAGGGAACTTCTCTTTATGGATAATATCAAATTGAATTGCTGCGTTACGGATAGTTACCTGAATAATTATTGATTGCAAACATTTTGTGACAAAGGCTTACAGCCGTTGGCGTGCTGGCCATATCGGGGCTGGACTATTTTATATTTTGTCTGTGGCGTTAAAAAAAGTGATAAAACATGCCGGGGAATATAAATACTAAAATAATCCTCTATCAGAGAATAAAACGTCGAATATATCGCTACTGTTTATATTCTGATATTTAACGTTCTGTGCGCTTAAGTTATCAATTTATGCGTTATAAAAAAGGAGGCAATATTGCCTCCTTCGTTTTTATTTAATACCGTCTGCCGCCATTCGGTCGCGAATATGCTGGGCACGTTCGGCGGAGGCCGGGTGATCGTCAAACATGGAGCTTTGACGTCCCGCTTCCAGCTTCGCCAGTTTCTCAAAACTGGTTGCCAGACCGGCCGGACTGATGCCGCGTTTGCGCAACAAGTCATAGGAGTAATCATCCGCTTCGGACTCTTGGCGCTGGGAGAACTGTGAGTTCACCAGTTTCTCGCCAAGATCGCCCAACTGCGACTGCGACAGACTGCCGACAATACCGCCAGCGGAAGCGGCTGCGGCGCGAACCGCGTTAGTCCCCAGCGCAACCTGCATCCCTTTCTTCACATGGCCGAGCGCAACGTGTCCCATTTCGTGGCCGATGACCGCCTCCACTTCGTTATCGGTCATGATGTCCATCAGGCCGCTATAGACGCGGATACAGCCGTTCGCCATTGCAAACGCGTTAACGTCTTTCGCCACATAGACTTTGTAATTCACCGGCTGGCCGTTGATATTGTCGCCGAGCGCAGAGGCGATTTTGGTCAGTCGCTTCGCGTATTCGCTGCTGGCCGGGGCGATCGTCGCCTTGCTGTCCATTTCCGTACATGCCTGGTCGCTGAGCGCTTTTACTTGCTCATCACTAAGGCTGTAAGCCTGAAAAGCGCCTGCACCTGAAGCGAGCAGTCCATTGGAGTCCATATTCTGGCAACCGGTCAGAACCGTCGCCATGCTCATAGCAAGCAGTAAAGCGCGAATTTTCATGTTTTCTCTTCCGCACGAAATCAGGATTGTTCTAAAAGTGCGCCTTGTGTCGATGAACCAGCGCCACGCTAAGTATAAAGAAAAGAACGACAAGGGGGTGAGCAGATTGCGCAACATGCGAACACGATCCGGAGATTTCTGAAGCGGCGAAAGGATGCTCCATGTACATGGCTCGCGGCTTGGGTTACATTGTTGGCACTTTTTTCCGGCGTAGCCCAAAACGCGCTGTCGTCAAGTCGTTAAGGGCATGGCCTTCATCATCCGATCTGGAGTCAAAATGTCCTCACGTAAAGAGCTTGCCAATGCTATTCGTGCGCTGAGCATGGACGCAGTACAGAAAGCCAAATCCGGTCACCCGGGTGCCCCTATGGGTATGGCTGACATTGCCGAAGTCCTGTGGCGTGATTTCCTGAACCACAACCCGCAGAACCCTTCCTGGGCTGACCGTGACCGCTTCGTGCTGTCTAACGGCCACGGCTCCATGCTGATCTACAGCCTGCTGCACCTCACCGGCTATGACCTGCCGATGTCTGAGCTGCAAAACTTCCGTCAGCTGCACTCCAAAACGCCGGGCCACCCGGAAGTGGGTTACACCGCAGGTGTTGAAACCACCACCGGCCCGCTGGGTCAGGGGATTGCGAACGCGGTCGGTATGGCGATTGCGGAAAAAACACTGGCGGCGCAGTTCAACCGTCCAGGCCACGATATCGTGGATCACTTCACCTATGCCTTCATGGGCGATGGCTGCATGATGGAAGGTATCTCCCATGAAGTCTGCTCTCTGGCAGGAACGCTGAAGCTGGGCAAACTGATCGCGTTCTACGATGACAACGGTATCTCTATCGATGGCCACGTTGAAGGCTGGTTCACTGATGACACCGCTAAACGTTTCGAAGCCTACGGCTGGCACGTTGTGCGCGGTATCGACGGTCACGATGCTGAAGCGATTAAACGCGCGGTTGAAGAAGCGCGCGCTGTTACTGACAAACCGTCCCTGCTGATGTGCAAAACCATCATCGGTTTCGGTTCCCCGAACAAAGCGGGTACGCACGACTCTCACGGCGCGCCGCTGGGCGATGCTGAAATCGCACTGACCCGCGAACAGCTGGGCTGGAAATACGCGCCGTTCGAAATCCCGTCTGAAATCTACGCGCAGTGGGATGCGAAAGAAGCCGGTCAGGCAAAAGAAGCGGCCTGGAATGAGAAATTCGCCGCCTATGCAAAAGCCTTCCCGCAGGAAGCCGCTGAATTTACCCGTCGTATGAAAGGCGAAATGCCGTCTGACTTCGACGCGAAAGCGAATGAATTTATCGCTAAGTTGCAGGCTAACCCGGCGAAAATTGCCAGCCGTAAAGCGTCTCAGAATGCGATTGAAGCGTTTGGGCCGCTGCTGCCTGAGTTCCTCGGCGGTTCCGCTGACCTGGCGCCAAGTAACCTGACTCTGTGGTCGGGTTCTAAAGCCATCAACGAAGATGCTGCGGGTAACTACATCCATTACGGCGTGCGCGAGTTCGGTATGACCGCCATCGCTAATGGCATCTCCCTGCACGGTGGTTTCCTGCCGTACACCTCTACCTTCCTGATGTTCGTGGAATATGCCCGTAACGCGGTGCGTATGGCTGCGCTGATGAAACAGCGCCAGGTGATGGTCTACACCCACGACTCCATCGGTCTGGGCGAAGATGGCCCGACTCACCAGCCGGTAGAGCAGGTGGCTTCTCTGCGCGTAACGCCGAACATGAGCACCTGGCGTCCGTGTGACCAGGTTGAATCCGCAGTGGCGTGGAAATACGGCGTTGAGCGTCAGGACGGCCCGACCGCGCTGATCCTCTCCCGTCAGAATCTGGCGCAGCAGGAACGTACCGAAGAGCAGCTGGCGAACATCGCGCGCGGTGGTTATGTGCTGAAAGATTGCGCCGGTCAGCCGGAACTGATCTTCATCGCAACTGGTTCTGAAGTTGAGCTGGCCGTTGCCGCATGGGACAAACTGTCTGCCGAAGGCGTGAAAGCGCGCGTGGTCTCCATGCCGTCTACCGACGCGTTCGACAAGCAGGATGCCGCTTACCGTGAAGCCGTACTGCCGAAAGCGGTTTCCGCTCGCGTGGCAGTGGAAGCGGGTATCGCTGACTACTGGTTCAAATACGTGGGCCTGAATGGCGCTATCGTCGGCATGACCACCTTCGGTGAGTCTGCGCCTGCTGAGCTGCTGTTCGAAGAGTTCGGCTTTACCGTTGATAACGTTGTCGCGAAAGCAAAAGAACTGCTGTAATCACGATACAACTCCGAACGGGTCGCTCAGGCGGCCCGTTTTTTATAAAGAGATTATAACTAATTTCGTTCAGACAAGTAGCTATGTATGATCTAATTCACATATTTGATATTTAGTGATTTGATGTAATTGTGATGAATAGCACATAAATACAGTTGCTTTTTATTTTTATGTTTTTAACTGTCTGTTTTTATTGAGTTCTAAAAAAACACTTTCTCCTTCTTCGCATTTTTCCCCTCGATTGATTTCGCTTTGCCGCGCGAGTATTTTGTTTTTAACGATAAGCAGTACCCTATATAAATAAGGATAATTTATGCGGCTGATTGATTATTTCCCTGAATCGTCAATAGCAATAAAAAATTCAGCGACTGACTGGCGCGAAGCAATTGATTTTTCCATGTCCTCTCTGCTTTCTCATGACTATGTTAACTCACGGTATATTCAGGCCATTAAAGAGTCCACATTAACCAATGGACCTTATTATATTCTGGCGCCAGGCGTCGCAATGCCGCATGCGCGTCCTGAATGTGGTGCTTTAAAAACGGGGATGTCGTTAACACTCCTCCGGCAAGAAGTGAAGTTTACAGAAGATGATCCGATCAAACTATTAATCGGTTTATCCGCCGCAGATGCGGACTCTCACATTGGCGCTATTCAGGCGTTAAGTGAATTATTATGTGAAGATGAAATTCTTACTGAGTTGTTAACAGCGACATCTGAAAAACAGCTAGCGGATATTATTGCTCGCGCATAATTAATTTCTCCTCTACAGGATATTATTATGGAACACAAGTCTGCTCGTGCAAAGGTCCAGGCTTTTGGGGGCTTTTTGACTGCAATGGTCATTCCCAATATCGGCGCATTTATTGCCTGGGGGTTTATTACTGCCTTATTTATTCCAACCGGTTGGCTACCGAATGAACATTTCGCCAAAATAGTTGGCCCTATGATCACCTATTTGCTGCCAGTTATGATCGGTTCTACTGGCGGCCATCTGGTGGGTGGGAAACGAGGCGCGGTGATGGGGGGAATTGGTACGATTGGCGTCATTATCGGCGCGGATATTCCTATGTTCCTCGGCTCAATGATCATGGGGCCACTTGGTGGGCTGGTGATTAAACATATCGACCGACTGCTGGACAAGCGTATTCCTGCTGGCTTTGAGATGGTGATTAATAACTTCTCTCTGGGGATTGCCGGGATGCTCCTGTGCCTGCTGGGGTTTGAGGTGATTGGCCCGGCAGTGCTTATCGCGAATAATTTTGTGAAAGAGTGTATTGAATCGCTGGTGCATGCCGGTTATCTGCCGCTGCTGTCGCTTATTAACGAACCTGCGAAAATTCTCTTTCTGAATAACGCGATTGATCAGGGCGTCTATTACCCGTTGGGGATGCAACAGGCGTCGGAGACGGGGAAATCGATTTTCTTCATGGTGGCCTCTAACCCTGGCCCGGGATTAGGGCTACTGCTGGGCTTTACCTTCTTTGGCCGTGGTATGAGCAAAAAATCCGCGCCGGGAGCGATGATCATCCACTTCCTGGGGGGGATTCACGAGCTGTACTTCCCGTATGTACTGATGAAACCGTTAACGCTGATTGCGATGATCGCTGGCGGGATGACGGGAACCTGGGTGTTTAATCTGTTAGGCGGTGGACTGGTTGCAGGCCCAAGTCCAGGTTCGATTTTCGCGTACCTTGCGCTGACGCCGAAAGGATCTTTCCTGGCTACGATCGCGGGTGTAACGGCGGGAACGCTGGTGACCTTCATCGTGACTTCGATCATCCTGAAAATGGAAAAGAGCGTTGAAACGGAGAATGAAGAAGACAATTTCGCAGAGTCTGCGAAAGCCGTGAAGGCAATGAAACAGGAAGGCGCATTTTCTTATAAGAATATTAAACGTATCGCTTTTGTCTGCGATGCCGGAATGGGTTCCAGCGCGATGGGGGCAACGACATTCCGTAAGCGTCTGGAGAAAGCCGGTCTGGTGATTGCGGTGGCTCATCATGCTATCGAAAATGTTCCTGATGACGCCGATATTATCGTGACGCATGCCAGCCTTGAGGGCCGCGTTAAGCGTGTGAGTAATAAACCCACGGTGTTAATTAAAAATTACATCGGTGACCCACTGCTGGATGAATTATTTAAAAAACTCATCGCGGATTAGCATCATCAATTTTTCGGAGTAACTATGAAGACCAAAGTAGCTGCTATTTATGGTAAGCAGGATGTTCGCATCCGCGAGTTTGAATTGCCTGAAATTACAGATAATGAACTGTTAGTGAGTGTAATATCAGACAGCGTGTGTTTATCGACATGGAAAGCCGCCACGTTAGGTAGCGAGCATAAACGTGTGCCTGATGACTTAGAGAATCACCCGGTTATTACTGGTCATGAGTGTGCAGGTATTATTGTTGAAGTGGGGAAAAACCTGACCGATAAATATAAAAAGGGACAACGTTTTGTGTTGCAACCGGCGATGGGGTTGCCCAGCGGATATTCAGCGGGATATAGCTATGAATATTTTGGCGGCAATGCGACGTATATGATTATTCCTGAGCTGGCGATTAACCTCGGCTGTGTTTTACCGTATCACGGCTCTTATTTCGCGGCGGCGTCACTGGCAGAACCCATGTGCTGTATTATCGGCGCATACAATGCGAACTACCACACGACGCCTTATGTTTATGAGCACCGTATGGGGGTGAAACCTGGCGGTAATATTGCGCTTCTGGCGTGTGCCGGGCCGATGGGGATCGGCGCCATTGATTATGCCATCAACGGTGGTATCCAGCCTTCGCGAGTGGTGGTGGTCGATATTGATGAAGCCCGTCTGTCACAAGCGAAAAAACTGCTGCCGGTCGAGCTGGCGGCGGCGAAGGGGATTGAGCTTGTTTATGTGAATACCTGCGGCATGGAAAACCCGACGGCAAAACTGCGTGCGCTAACGGAAGATGCGGGTTTCGATGACGTTTTCGTTTACGCCGCCGTCCCGGCGGTGGTGGAAATGGCCGATACACTGCTGGCTGAAGACGGTTGTCTGAACTTTTTCGCGGGCCCAACGGATAAAGATTTTAAGGTTCCGTTTAACTTCTACAACGTGCATTACAACAGTACCCATGTTGTGGGAACATCCGGCGGTTCGACCGATGACATGAAAGAGGCCATTGCGTTGAGCGCCACAGGGCAACTACAGCCTTCATTTATGGTAACGCACATTGGCGGGCTGGATGCCGTCCCGGAAACGGTGCTTAACCTGCCCAATATTCCGGGCGGGAAAAAACTCATTTATAACGGTGTGACTATGCCGCTGACCGCTATCGCCGATTTTGCCGAAAAAGGAAAAACCGACCCGTTATTCAAAGCGCTGGCGCGTCTGGTTGAAGAGACGCACGGCATCTGGAATGAAAACGCGGAGAGATATTTGCTGGCGCAGTTTGGCGTAGATATTGGGGAGGCGGCGGCATGATGTCTCTGGCGTGGCCGCTTTTTCGGATTACGGAACAGGCAGCGCTTGCTGCCTGGCCGCAAACCGGATGCGGCGATAAAAACAAAATCGATGGACTGGCGGTGACAGCCATGCGTCAGTCATTAAATGAAGTCGCCATGCGGGGCAAAATTGTTATCGGCGAAGGCGAAATCGACCATGCGCCGATGTTGTATATCGGTGAGGAGGTCGGAACCGGGACAGGGCCGAGCGTGGATATCGCCGTCGACCCGATTGAGGGAACGCGCATGGTGGCGATGGGGCAGAATAATGCGTTGTCCGTGATGGCGCTGGCGCCGCAGGGGAGCCTGCTGCATGCGCCTGACATGTATATGCGCAAACTGGTGGTTAACCGTCAGGCGAAAGGGGCGATTAACCTCGCGTTATCACTGGAAGAGAACCTGCGTAATATTGCCGCTGCGCTGAATAAGCCGCTCACGTCGTTGCGTATGGCGACGCTGGATAAACCGCGCCATCAGGCGGTTATTCAGCAGGCCGCGCGGCTTGGCGTTAAGGTGTTTGCTTTGCCGGACGGCGATGTCGCCGCCAGTGTATTAACCTGCCAGCAGCATCATCCGTTCGATGTGATGTACGCTATTGGCGGCGCGCCGGAAGGGGTGATATCAGCCTGTGCCGTGAAGGCGCTTGATGGTGATATGCAGGCTGAGTTGATTGACTTTTGTCAGGCGAAAGGTGAAACGGCGGAACACCGATTGATCGCGAACGATGAGTTACGCCGCTGTAAGCAAATGGGTGTCGCGGTGAACCGGGTTTATACGCTGGATGAACTTGTGGGAAGCCAGGATATTCTGTTTTCAGCAACGGGCGTAACGGGAGGCGATCTGTTACATGGCGTGCAGAAAACGGAAAATGGCGTCAGTACGCAAACATTACTGATCGGCGGCATCGATCGAACGTGTAATATAATAGACTCTCTGCATTGCTGGTGATTTATCGAGAAACGCATGACGACGTTGACAGAAGATGATGTACTTGAGCAACTGGACGCTCAGGATAATTTACTTTCGTTTATGGCAACCGCAAATGACATCCTGTTGCAGGCCATCAAAAATTTTCTGCCGTCATTATTCGTCAATAACGATGAAGAAATCGTCGAATATGCAGTGAAGCCGTTACTGGCTCAAAGCGGCCCGCTTGATGACATTGATGTGGCAATACGTTTGATTTATGCGTTGGGAAAAATGGATAAATGGCTGTATGCCGATGTGATTCACTTCTCTCAGTTTTATCAGTATTTACGTGAACAGCGTGAAATCCCCCGTTTTTCTGATGATATCACCTGGGATTTTATGAGTAACGTCAATAGCATAACGACGAATGCCACACTCTACAATTCGTTGAAATCAATGAAGTTTGCAGATTTCGCCATCTATTCAGAAATACGTTTTGTCACCATGATCAAAACCGGGCTGGCTTTAGCGGTAACGACGATATTAAGGGAATTAACACCGTGAAAATATCGCTCCAGATTAATGGGCTGATGACTGACGCCTGGTATGATGACGATGAAGTAGAAAATGTCCATAAACCGCTGTTACGGCATCTGGCAACATTAAACGCGAAAACACCTGAGCGCCGCACCGTTATTTTTCTGAGCGCCCCGCCAGGAACAGGAAAGTCAACGCTCACCACCTTCTGGGAATATCTGTCGCGTAACGATCCAGAATTACCGACGATCCAGACGCTGCCGATGGATGGCTTCCATCATTATAATCGCTGGCTGGATGAGCATGAACTACGCGCCGCTAAAGGTGCGCCTGAAACCTTTAACGTTGAAAAACTGGCGAGTAATTTACGTCAGCTCCATGAGCAAAATGCAACCTGGCCTCAATATGATCGCCAACTGCATGACCCTGTCGAAAATGCCATTCAGGTGACGGCGCCTGTCGTTATTATTGAAGGAAACTGGCTGTTGTATAACGCGCCGTCCTGGCGCGAGCTACGGCAGTATTGCGATTATTCACTGTTTATCCGCGCGCCTGCCGATGTGCTGCGCGGCCGTTTAATCGCACGTAAACAGGCAGGAGGGCTGAGCGAAGAGCAGGCGCAGATATTTTTTGACCGTACCGACGGGCCTAACGTTTGTCGGGTGCTGGAAAACAGCTTACCTGCGAGTCTTACGTTAGAGATGACGGCAAAGGGTGAGTATCGTCTTGCGCAGGCGTTGCCTGACGAGCCCCAGTAATGGCCCCGTTATGCAGACGAACCACCCTGGAAAAATGGCGCTGCGTAAAGGCGGCGTCATGACTGATCGCCACCACGCTGGTTCCCCGTTGTCGGCAAACCGCGAGCCAGTTTTCAAAGATTGCCAGCCAGTGGGCGTCAAAATCCCGGCTGGGTTCATCAAGCATCAGAATTGCTGGTCTCATGACGTCAAGACTGGCAACAGCGACCATACGGCGTTGCGCCGTATGAAGATCTAACGGATGCATATCCGCGACCTCTTCCAGAGCGCATAATTTCAGCGCCGTAGCGGTGCGTTGCGCAATTTCGGTCGGCGGCAACTTTTGTAGCCGCAAGCCAAAAGCGACCTCTTCGGCGACATTACTGTGAAAAAGCTGGTTTTCCGCTTCCTGAAACAGCACGCCGAGAATCTGCGCGCGTTCGCGGTTTTTGCGTTGCGCAATCGGCGTTCCCTGAAGCAGCACGTCGCCGGATGACGGAGTGAGTAAGCCAGCCATGATGCGCAGAAGCGTCGATTTCCCCGCGCCGTTATCACCGGTCAGCGCCAGCCATTCCCCTGCGTTCAGCGTCAGTGAGATATCGTGAAGGCAGGGAGTAGCGGCGCCCGGCCAGCGAAAAGTCACCTGTTCTAGCGTCAGCATCGTAAAGATAATCCTTCGTTGTGCAACTGCCATGTGCGATCGCAATAGGCGAGAAAGGGGGCGGGGTCACGCTCAAAAAGAATGATTAACGCCTGTTGCGTATGCGCCCAGTCCTGTAAACGCGCCAGCAGCAGCGCCGTGGCCTGAGCCGTTAAACGGCTGAACGCTTCATCAAGAATCAACAGTTTCGGCTGCATAGCGAGTGCGCTGGCAATCACCACGCGCTGAGTTTCCCCGCCGGAAAGCGTACCCGGGTGGCGATGGCGCAATGGCTGGCATTCCGTCAGCGAGAGCGCGGCATCAACGCGACGCAGGATCTCCGCTTCTCTGAGCGCAAGGTTTTCCGGGCCGAACGCGATCTCTTCCTCTACGCTGAAGGTACAGCCGGAAAGTTGCAGCCAGGGCGACTGCTGGACAAGCTGGATGGTTTGCGCGTGTTCCGCCAGGGAGCGCTGCCCTATGGGCGTGCATAACAGTTCGCCTTTGCCGTCGATCGCGCCGGGAAGAAAATCGGGAAACCAGCCCGCCATTAACTGCGCCAGCGTACTTTTTCCGCTGCCGTTATTGCCAAAAATCGCCACGATACCGGGCGTGTCGTAATGAAAATCGAAGCACAGCGGGGCGCGCGTCGCATGTGTCGGGTGATAACGGAACTGCTCTAGCGTAACCATATCCACACTCCGGTTTCGACCAGCATCGCCAGTATCATGCTGTAGCGTGCGACCCGTTGCCGGGCGCTGTCCTCCGGCGCCCACAATGTGGTGCGACGGCGATGTAAACGAAACGCCCGCATATCCAATGCCGCGCCGCGAACCGCCAGATCGTTGAGCGCATTGTGCGTTAACGGAACGATAAGCGCAGGCATGGCGCGAAGTCGCTGATACCAACGTTCGTCCAGCGGCACGCCGCGGGCGCGCTGGGCTTCATGAATGATCGACAGCTGGCGTTTTAGCTGTTCGACAACCAGTAGTGGGCCGGCAAACAGGTAGGCGATGCCCGGCGGCAGGCGTGAGGCGAACAGGGCGCGAATAAACTGGCGAACCGGCACGTACTGCATCCACAACTGTGAGGTGGAGACTATCGCCAGAATCCGTAGCCAGAGCGTGACGGCGTGTTGCCAGCGTTGCGGATCGCGCGGCTGGCCGCTGATCCACTCGGTCAGCCAGCCTCCGTGTACCAGCCATAGGCCGAACCCCAGAGAAAACATCAGCCACGCGACATATTTCGCCCGCGGGCGCGTGGCGCTTATCCCCAGTAAACAGAGAAACGTCGCCGCGCTGTACAGCGTGAGCGCCATGCCGGCAGGAAGCAGCAGCGTGGTGCAGGCGGCCAGCGCCCAGAGCGTTAACGAGGTAAAAGGGTGCATTAGCGCACGGGCGACATCGTTGGGAAATGGCGCGTGGTGCGTAATGGCAACTGGCGCAACAGCACCCAGACGATAATCGCGGTCAGGATTTTATCGACCAGATTCGCCCCCAGGACGGTAATCGCAACGGACTCCACCAGGTTCTGACCGACAGAGTGCATCCAGGCGACAAACAGGTCGGCGCCGCTTCCGGTCACACCGCCAAACAGCGTGGTTCGCAGCGGCACGGCGACAACTGTGACCGCCAGCGTAATCACCACGCCGCTGGCCACCACTTTTGGCAGGGTGCGAAACCATCCGGCACGCGCCAGCCAACCGGCGACCAGACCAATCACCATCGCGACCGGCGCAAAGGCGGCGGCGATGGGATCGGTTAATAATCCCCAGAGTACGTTGGTGAGCAACCCGGTTAACATGCCGACAATCGGGCCGAGCAGGACGGCGCTGATCAACGTCCCGATGGAGTCGAGGAAAACCGGTAACTTCAACATGCTGATGAGCTGTCCGCCGATCATATTGATGGCGATAGCAATCACGATCAAAGCCAGGGACTGGCTGGAAAACTGGCGACGCGCCATAGAAAACCTCTTACTGAGTGAAACGTTAACGGGGTGAGATAACCAGTTCTTCATAACCGGAAACAGCGCAGGGCTGGCGGCTAAACGCCAGCGCGTTAAGCTCTCCGATGACCAGCTCAAGCGTGGTGCGAACGGTACAGCCTGCCATCATATGGCCGCCCAGCATTGCGCCTTTTGGGTCGGAAACAGAGAGATGAAGGTGTTCGCCAGTGAGTTCCAGCGTGCCGTTCAGGGAGATGACCTCATACGTTCCGGTGAGCAGGGTGGTTTCCTCTTGCCCGGCGAATCGCAGCGCGACGTCAGTCAGGCTGCCGGTACACCCGGCTATCCACGCGGCGCGCAGTTGGTGCTGTTGGACGAACGCGTGTAGTTGTGAAAAAACTTCCTGGCCGGGAAGCAGGCGCAGCGCATAAAAGCGTGCGGCAGATGAGGGAACTGGCGGCATTGTCATGGTTTGGGGACTCCGAGACTCGGACGTAGCGCTGATAATATAGACGCTGGCTCACGTACTTCCTGATATAAATCAGGATTTGTGATGCGGCAACGAAAAGATATTGCTACGCTTATTCGCCATTCTGGAATATGGAATAAATCGGGCGCTGAAGGGGGCGAAAGTGTGATGCAGGTCAGATAACTGGCTTCTTTGACTGGACAATCATTCCTTTTATTCCTCGTTTCGCTTATTCTAGCTGAAGCGTTTCAGTCGATTAAATGTTCGACAAATAATCAATCAGTCGCAGTTTGCGACAGGTAAGGTTTTCCTCGACGATTTGCTGGATTACTCTGTCAGCCTCATCTGAATCGGGATAGCCTTGCAGGAGACCTATGACCGTACGCGTAGCGATTAATGGCTTTGGTCGCATCGGGCGTAACGTGGTTCGTGCTTTGTATGAATCAGGACGCCGGGCGGAAATCAGCGTGGTGGCAATCAACGAACTTGCGGATGCTGCGGGCATGGCGCATTTGTTGAAATATGACACCAGCCATGGACGTTTTGCATGGGATGTTCGCCAGGAGCGCGAGCAGCTCATCGTCGGCGACGACACGATTCGTATTTTGCACGAGCGAACGCTGGATGCGCTCCCCTGGCGCGAACTGAGTATTGATGTCGTGCTGGATTGCACGGGCGTGTACGGTAATCGTGAACACGGCGAGGCACATCTTGCCGCTGGCGCGAAAAAAGTGCTCTTTTCACATCCCGGCAGCCACGATCTTGACGCCACCGTCGTGTTTGGCGTGAACCAGGAGCAATTGCGTGCGGAACACCGCATCGTATCGAATGCGTCCTGTACCACGAATTGCATCATCCCCGTCATTAAATTGTTAGATGATGCATACGGCATTGAGTCGGGAACCGTCACGACGATCCACTCCGCTATGCACGATCAGCAGGTGATCGACGCGTACCATTCCGATCTGCGACGCACCCGCGCCGCCAGCCAGTCGATTATTCCGGTTGATACCAAACTGGCGGCGGGCATTACGCGAATTTTCCCGCAGTTCAACGACCGTTTTGAGGCGATTGCGGTACGCGTACCGACCATAAATGTGACGGCGATCGACTTAAGCGTGACGGTGAAAAAGCCGGTAAAAGCCAATGAAGTCAACCAGTTGCTGCAAAAAGCAGCACATGGGGCATTTCATGGTATAGTTGACTATACGGAATTGCCGTTGGTCTCGATAGATTTCAACCACGACCCGCATAGCGCCATCGTTGATGGCACCCAGACCCGGGTCAGTGGCGCCCACCTGATCAAGACATTGGTCTGGTGCGATAATGAATGGGGCTTTGCTAACCGAATGCTCGACACGACGTTAGCGATGGCCGCAGTTGGTTTCAAGTAGGACATTCCATGCGCAAAATCCTTCAAAAGGATGAAGCGCATGACGTCTGCAAAACTTTATGAATCAATGAGAGGATTCACCATGTCTGTAATTAAGATGACCGATCTGGATCTTGCTGGTAAACGTGTTTTTATCCGTGCGGATCTGAACGTTCCAGTTAAAGAAGGGAAAGTAACCAGCGACGCGCGTATTCGCGCTTCCCTGCCGACCATCGAACTGGCCCTGAAACAGGGTGCGAAAGTGATGGTTACTTCCCACCTGGGTCGTCCTACCGAAGGCGAGTACAACGAAGAATTCTCTCTGCTGCCGGTTGTTAACTACCTGAAAGACAAACTGTCCAATCCGGTTCGCCTGGTAAAAGATTACCTGGACGGCGTTGAAGTGGCTGCTGGTGAACTGGTGGTTCTGGAAAACGTTCGCTTTAACAAAGGCGAGAAGAAAGACGACGAAGCCCTGTCTAAGAAATACGCTGCGCTGTGCGACGTATTCGTGATGGACGCTTTCGGTACTGCGCACCGCGCTCAGGCTTCTACCCACGGTATCGGTAAATTCGCCGACGTCGCTTGCGCAGGTCCGCTGCTGGCGGCAGAACTGGATGCGCTGGGTAAAGCGCTGAAAGAACCGGCTCGCCCGATGGTGGCTATCGTTGGCGGTTCTAAAGTGTCTACCAAACTGACCGTTCTGGACTCCCTGTCCAAAATCGCTGACCAGCTGATTGTTGGCGGCGGCATCGCAAACACCTTCGTTGCCGCTCAGGGCCACAATGTGGGCAAATCCCTGTACGAAGCTGACCTGGTTGACGAAGCGAAACGCCTGCTGACCACCTGCGATATCCCGGTTCCAACTGACGTACGCGTAGCAACCGAGTTCTCCGAAACCGCTACCGCGACCCTGAAATCTGTTAACGACATCAAAGACGACGAGCAGATTCTGGACCTGGGCGATACTTCCGCTGAGAAACTGGCTGACATCCTGAAGAATGCGAAAACCATTCTGTGGAACGGCCCGGTTGGCGTGTTCGAATTCCCGAACTTCCGTAAAGGCACCGAAATTGTTGCCAACGCGATCGCAGACAGCGAAGCGTTCTCTATCGCAGGCGGCGGCGACACTCTGGCGGCAATCGACCTGTTCGGCATTGCTGACAAAATCTCCTACATCTCCACTGGCGGTGGCGCATTCCTCGAATTCGTGGAAGGCAAAGTGCTGCCAGCAGTAGCAATGCTCGAAGAGCGCGCTAAGAAGTAATCGTTACGGGCAGGGATTCCTGCCCGTTGATTTATTGCCGTGCTGACATTCAGGGCGGCTCGTGTTTTTTCTAAGGCCCGACGATACAGGACAACGAAACATGTCTAAAATTTTTGATTTCGTAAAACCAGGCGTAATTACTGGTGATGACGTACAGAAAGTGTTCCAGGTAGCAAAAGAAAACAACTTTGCTCTACCAGCAGTTAACTGCGTGGGCACCGATTCCATCAACGCCGTTCTGGAAACCGCTGCGAAAGTTAAAGCGCCGGTCATCGTCCAGTTCTCCAACGGTGGCGCTTCCTTTATCGCGGGTAAAGGCGTGAAAACCGACGTTCCTCAGGGCTCGGCAATCCTGGGCGCTATCTCTGGCGCGCATCACGTTCACCAGATGGCTGAACACTACGGTGTTCCGGTAATTCTGCACACCGACCACTGCGCGAAGAAACTGCTGCCGTGGATCGACGGTCTGCTGGACGCGGGTGAAAAACATTTCGCTGCGACCGGTAAGCCGCTGTTCTCTTCTCACATGATCGACCTGTCTGAAGAGTCTCTGGAAGAGAACATCGAAATCTGCTCCAAATACCTGGCGCGCATGGCCAAAATGGGCATGACTCTGGAAATCGAACTGGGTTGCACCGGTGGTGAAGAAGACGGCGTGGACAACAGCCACATGGACGCTTCTGCACTGTACACCCAGCCGGAAGACGTTGATTACGCGTACACTGAGCTGAGCAAAATCAGCCCGCGTTTCACCATCGCGGCTTCCTTCGGTAACGTACACGGTGTTTACAAACCGGGTAACGTGGTTCTGACCCCGACCATCCTGCGCGACTCTCAGGAATATGTTTCTAAGAAACACAACCTGCCGCACAACAGCCTGAACTTCGTATTCCACGGTGGTTCCGGTTCTACTGCTCAGGAAATCAAAGACTCCGTAAGCTACGGCGTAATCAAAATGAACATCGATACCGATACCCAATGGGCGACCTGGGAAGGTGTTCTGAAGTATTACAAAGATAACGAAGCGTATCTTCAGGGTCAGCTGGGCAACCCGAAAGGCGAAGATCAGCCGAACAAGAAATACTACGATCCGCGCGTATGGCTGCGTGCCGGCCAGACTTCCATGATCGCGCGTCTGGAACAGGCTTTCAAAGAACTGAACGCGATTGACGTTCTGTAATTCAGTCTGCTGATTGTAAAACTGGCTTCCTTCGGGAAGCCAGTTTTTTTGCTGGATGGCGATTACGATTGGCAACCGTGCTTCCCGTAGGCCGGATAAGACGCTTTCGCGTCGCCATCCGGCAAAAAGAGGTTTACCGCGTCACACAGGTGCCTTTTTCCCCCGCCAGAATCTGTGGCGCATCTTTTAGCGCGCCGATAAACGCAGTGTTCCCGGTCTGTTTAACAAACTGCATCACCGCTGCGGCTTTGGGGCCCATTGCACCATCGGGGGCGGCAAACGGCGCCAGTTCTTCTACCGTTGCATGGCGCAGCGCGCGCGCCTGTGGCGTTCCCCAGTTCTCATACACAGCGTCCGCATCTGTCAGGATCAACAGATGATCGGCGTGGAGAGACTGCGCCAGCACCGAGGCCGTTAAATCTTTATCAATGACCGCTTCGACTCCCTGGTATCCCTCGTCTTGTGCGATAACCGGAATGCCGCCGCCACCGCAGCAAATTACCGTATGTCCGGCATCTATCAACGTTTGTATTGCGTCACTGTCGAGAATTTTTAATGGTGTCGGAGAGGGAACAACCCGACGAATATAGTTGCCATCGGCTTTCATCTGCCAGCCGTAGCGCGCTTCCAGCTCCGCCTGCTGCGCCGGTTGATATACCGGGCCGATATACTTGCCGGGCGTTGCAAAGGCGTCATCTCGCAGATCGACCGCCACACGGGTCATCAGCGTTGTGACGGGCGCGCCGCCGGTACATGACGCCAGTTCCTGAGCGATAGCAAAACCGATCATTCCCTGGCTTTCGGCGACCAGAATATCCAGCGGCCAGGCGGGGGAGTCTGTACAGGCCGCATTCTGTAACGCCAGCAGACCCACCTGCGGGCCGTTGCCGTGAACAATCACCAGTTGATAATCCCGGGCCAGTACGGATGCCATTCTGGCGAATATCTGAATGCTACGCTGCTGATTTTCCGCGCTAAGAATTTCTCCGCGCTGTAATAACGCATTGCCGCCAAGGGCAATGACGATTTTCTTTTTCATGATGACCTCATTGTGCGAAATATCTCGCGGTAAAAATATCGTCTTGTTATTTTCATAATGTGATGTAACCGACAGCTCATTTACCCACAAAAATATCTCGCTAATCCTTAGCGTTTTTATCTCTTTTATTTAAATTGTTTTAAAAATGATTATTAGACTTTTTTTAATAATGCAGCGGTCAGTTCCCAGGAATTTATAACAATGGATTTTGTGTGATTTTGTTCAAATGAAATGGATTTTTCCCCCGATAAGGTAGCCTCAGTTAAAACATCAAACCTCACGTATCATGTCAGATAGCATGAGGTGTTCAGCGGTAAATATTACCGGGAGATTGCTTATGTCTGGATCATATGAAGTGACTGAGGTCACGAATAAAAGAGGAATACCGGCCTGGTGGGTCACCGTTTTCCTGTTCTGGTTAGGGTGGATTTTTATGTACGCTGACCGCACGATACTCAATCCGGTAATGGGAGAACTGGAAAAAGAATTTGGCTTAAGTGGTACGCAATTAGGTATTCTTAATTCAGTTTTCTATTTTTCTTATGCTTTGCTTCAGGTTCCGGCAGGCATTCTGGGCGATAAGATTGGCAAAAAGAAAGTGCTGGTGCCGGGGTTTATTCTTTTTGGCGTATTCACCGCCGTCACCGGTTGGGCGAAAAGCTGGTATACGCTGCTGTTTGCCCGCGTGGTAACGGGAGCGGGAGAAGGGACTTACTATGGCCCTCAGTATGGCTTGTCTTCCGAGCAAATCCCCAAAAAATACCGCTCGCTGGGCAGCGCAATCATCAATAGCGGGATGGCCTTCGGTATTGCGCTGGGCCTGATGACCTCCAGTTGGCTGGTGTACGACCAGGGGTATTCATGGCGTATGCCATTTTACGCGATGGCGATCCCCTCCGTGCTGGTTGGGATTGCGATCTGGTTGTTTGTGAAAGAGAAGAAGCGCACGGCCGAAGCCGATGGCAAACCGGTAAAAAAAGGGAATTTCAGCGACCTTCTGAAAAACCGTAATTTAATTATCACCTATATTATGGTGTTCTGTAGCCTGTTTGGTTTCTTCGTTATTCTGACCTGGCTTCCCTATTATCTGCAAAGTGAACGTGGCATCGCGGGCAGTGAAACCGGATTTATTTCTTCGCTGGTGGCGTGGATTTCAATTCCTGGCGCGCTGTTATTCTCCAGCCTGTCTGACAAACTGGGTAAGCGTAAACCATTAATTATGTTCCTGGTGCCTGTTGCCATTCTCAGCATGCTGTCAATTATCTGGATGCCAAATATGACCGGCGTCATTATCGCTTTGTGCGTTTATGGCCTTGTCGGAAAACTGGCGCTGGACCCGGTACTGGTCGCTCTGGTGGCGGATAGCGTCGATGAAAATAATTACAGCACGGCATTTGGCTTATTTAATCGGCATGAGTTCCTCCATTCTGGCACCCATTATTGCAGGCGCAGCGCGTGATATCACCGGAAGTCTGGCTTCCAGTTTCTATGTTTCAGCCGCGCTGCTGGCTGTCGGTTTATTCGCCATGTTGTTTTTAAAAGAAAAACGCACATAAAGAGGTAGCGGTAATGATTTACGCCTTTATTAAAAAGGGAAGTTTTCAGGACTCCGTCAGCCTGATGATTATTTCCCGAAAACTCAGTGAACGCCCGGAAGTTGATCAGGTCTCGGTGATGATGGGCACGCCAGCGAATAAGTCGATGCTGGATTCAACCGGGTTCTGGCATGACGATTTTGCCGATGCCACGCCAAACGATATTTGCGTGGCGGTGCGAACCGAAGGCGAACAGCCCGGCATTCTGGATTTGATTCGTGAGCAACTGGAGAAAGAACTGAATGCGATGACGAATGCCTCGGGCAGCTCGCACCAGTTGATTAAAGCGCGCCGCTGGGAGAGCGCATGTCAAAAATTACCCCAGGCCAATCTGCTGTTAGTTTCCGTTGCCGGGGAATATGCCGCATCGGTTGCCAGAGAGGGGCTGCTGGCGAATAAAAACGTGATGCTGTTTTCCGATAACGTGCCGCTGGAACAGGAAGTCGAGCTGAAAACAATGGCGCGCGAGCGGGGGCTGATTGTGATGGGGCCTGACTGTGGCACGGCGATGATTGCCGGAAGTCCGCTGGCTTTTGCCAACGTACTGCCTGAAGGCGGGATTGGCGTAATTGGCGCATCGGGGACGGGGATTCAGGAAGTGACGTCGCAGATTGCGCTGCATCAGCAGGGAATCAGCCATGCAATAGGTCTGGGCGGGCGCGACCTGAGCGCGGAAGTGGGCGGCATCAGCGCGCTGACCGCGCTCGACATGCTGGCCGCGGATGACGCCACGCGGGTGATTGCTTTTGTCTCCAAACCGCCGTCGCCGCAGGTGCGAACCCGCATCATTGCGGCCATGCAAAACGTGGGGAAACCGGTGGTCGCGTTGTTCCTCGGGCGTCAACCGGAACAGCGCCGTGAAGGTAACGTCTGGCTGGCGAACTCCTTGTCAGATGCCGCCCAGCTGGCGGTGCTGCTGATGCGCGTGGCGCAACAGCGACGGATTCAGCCGGAAGTGGCAGGGAAAGGTATTTATGGCCTGTACGCCGGGGGCACGCTGGCAGCCGAAGCCGCCATGCTGCTCTCCGCCGGGCTGGGCGTCCCCGTCAGCGAAAGCCACGACCAGGGCGTGATGCTGGAGGCTGGCGGCCATCGCATTGTCGACCTCGGTGATGACAGTTACACCCTGGGCAGACCTCATCCGATGATTGATCCAACAACCCGCAGTATTGAAATTGAAAAACTGACTGCAATGCCGATGGTGGGCGTGCTGCTGCTGGATGTGGTGCTGGGCTATGGCGCCTGTGCCGACCCGGCGGGAGCGGTCGTCGAGACGATAGAGCAAGTGCGCGCCAAACGCGCCGCGCCGCTGGTGGTGATTGCCACCCTGACCGGTACTGATGCCGACCCGCAGGGGCGCAGCGGGCAGGCGGAAAAACTTCGCGAGGCCGGGATTGCGGTGGTGGAAACGCTGGAAGAAGCCGTCCTGCTCGCCATCAGTCTTACACGCCATCAGGAGCGCGGCATACCGCAAGCACATAGCGCGCTTCTTGATGGCGTGCAGGTCATCAACGCCGGGTTGCGCAGCTTCGCGCTGGATCTGCAAAGCAGCGGTACGCCGGTTGTGCATTATCAGTGGGCGCCCGTTGCCGGTGGCAACGCCCGTCTCGCCAGTCTACTCAAACAGTTACATTAAGTTCAGAGGTACGGATATGTATTCATCTATTGCACAGGCCAACGAAGCCATTATTGAACGAATCAAAGCCGCGCGCCCACATTGGGTTGCGGTACGCCCGGCGAAAGACGCGGTGGCCGAATTAGCGTCTGGACGTAAATTACTGCACGCCGGCCCGCCGATCGACTGGGAAGAGATGACCGGCCCGATGCGCGGCGCCTGTATCGGCGCGTCGCTGTTTGAAGGCTGGGCGGCCAGCGAGGAAGAGGCCGTACGCATGCTGGAACAAGGTGAGGTGGCGTTTATTCCTTGTCATCATGTGGGCGCGGTGGGGCCGATGGGCGGTATCACCTCCGCCAGTATGCCGGTGCTGGTGGTGCGTGACGTGGTGCATGGCAACTCGTCCTGCTGCAACCTTAATGAAGGGATCGGCAAAGTGATGCGTTTCGGCGCTTACGGCGATGACGTCCAGAAACGCCTGCGCTGGATGCGTGATGTGCTGGCGCCGGTGTTGCAGGAAGCGCTCTCGCGGATGGAAAACGGCGTCGATCTGACGGCGCTGATGGCGCAGGCGATCACTATGGGGGATGAGTTCCACCAGCGTAATATTGCCGCCTCTTCTTTGCTGCTGCGCACGTTGTCGCCGGTGATCGCCGGACTGGATCGTCCGAAGGCTGAAATCATTGACGTGCTGCAATTCCTCAGTGTCACCGACCAGTTCTTCCTCAACCTGGCGATGGCCTACAGTAAAGCGGTGATGGATGCGGCGGCGGAAATTAAAGCCGGATCGGTCGTTACGGCCATGACGCGTAACGGTCGCGACTTTGGTATTCGCGTAAGCGGCACCGGCGACCGTTGGTTTACCGCGCCGGTGAATACGCCGCAGGGGCTGTTTTTTACCGGTTACAGCCAGGCCGATGCGAACCCGGATATTGGCGACAGCGCCATCACGGAAACACTGGGGATCGGCGGCGCGGCAATGATTGCCGCGCCTGGCGTAACGCGTTTTGTCGGCGCAGGCGGTATGGGGGCGGCGCTGGAAACGTCGGAAGAGATGGCTGAAATCTATCTGTCCAGCAATCCGCTGTTTCAGATTCCGTCCTGGGATTTCAGGGGTGCCTGCCTGGGGCTGGATATTCGCCGCGTTGTTGAAACGGGGATCACGCCGCTGATTAATACCGGTATTGCCCATCGTGAAGCGGGAATTGGGCAGGTGGGGGCGGGAACCGTACGCGCTCCGCTGCTTTGTTTTGAAAAAGCGCTGGAAGCGCTGGCGGAGTTGCATCACATCACGGCGTAATCGCTTTGCCCGGTGGCGCTACGCTTACCGGGCCTACGGTCTGGCAATGCTGTAAAGGCGTTTACGCCGCCATCCGGCATACTGGAGTGTACCGATGAGCATTATCAATCCCCTGGCCTGTGCCGGACTTTATCGACTTCCCGATGGTGAGTGGTCGTTACACAGCCGCTTCTCGCAGGCGATTAACTTTTGCCATTCCGGTGGCGAGCTGTTGACGCTGTTTCGCTATGGGAAAGGAATGGGGCCGACGGGCGTGTTACTGAGCACCGCGCAGTTTTCCCGCGTGGCCCATGTTGAACGACTCATCAAACAGGGGAACACCCTGTGGGGGCAGGGCATAATGCTTGACCCTCGTCGCATACTTCGTGTGTTGCTGAGTTCTGCTGCTGTCGCTCCTGTCGATCTCTCATTCTGTACGCAACGCAGCGGCTTCTCCGGGGCGTTAAATCAACCGCTGACGGCTATGCCGTATTATCCTGAAATAATTAAGCAGCTTGCATGCTGGCATCATGGCATGATGCCGGACTGGCGCTGGCTTATTGGGTGCGGGCCAGGACTGACGCCCAGCGGCGATGATATGCTGACGGGTATGCTTGCCGTGCTGTATGCCGCCGGGTTTTCTGCACGGCTGAGGCATTTCTTACCTCCGGCGGATCAGCTTGCGCAACTTACAACATCGGTAAGTTGCAGCTATCTGAACAGCGCCAGAATGGGGGAGTTTTCAATACCGGTGCTGAAGGTGATGCGCCGTTTACAGTCAGGGCGCGACCCGCAGCCCGCGATTCAGCGTTTGCTCGCGGTTGGACACACTTCAGGCGCCGATACATTACTGGGGATAGCAATAGCGCAACGGTGGTTACAGATGGTCGACTCAAGGGGAAGGCATGCTCGATCAGGAAACAATACGCACATTTATTCGGGTTGCGGAGACGGAGAGCTTTTCCCGCGCGGCCAGCTCGCTACATAAAACGCCAGCGGCGATCAGCTATCGCATAAAAACGCTGGAGGAGCAGGTGGGAACGCAGCTCTTTTTACGCACGACCCGATCGGTCAGCCTGACCCTTGCCGGGCAGCACCTGCTTGAGCATTGCCGCCAGTGGCTTAACTGGCTGGATGCAATGCCGGACGAGCTTCAGCAGATCAACGCAGGCGTTGAGCGGCAGGTGAATATCGTTATCAATAACCTGCTGTATCAGCCGCAGACCACGGCGGACTTACTGACGTGGTTACATCAACAGTTTCCGTTTACCCGTTTTCAAATTTCCCGTCAGGTCTACATGGGCGTGTGGGATTCGCTTTTGTATGACGACTTCCAGTTAGCGATTGGCGTAACGGGCTCGGAGTCGCTCTCCAATAACATCTCTCTGCTGCCGCTGGGGGATATCAGCTGGCAGTTTGTGGTGGCGCAGAGTCATCCTTTGGCGAGCCATCCTGCGCCGGTATTGTCTGACGATATGCTGCGCCGTTACCCCGCCATTAATATTGAAGATACTTCGCGAACGCTGACGCGCCGTGTTGCCTGGTTGCTGAGCGGACAAAAGGAGATCAAGGTTCCTGATCTCAGCACCAAGCTGGCCTGCCATTTAAGCGGCCTCGGCGTCGGTTTTTTACCGGAGCGATTGTGCCGTCCGTATGTCGAGTCCGGGGCGCTGGTTGCCCGCTCAGTGGTCAATCCACGCCAGCCTTCGCCGCTTTCTATCGCCTGGAAGAATGCGGGCAGCGGAAAAGTGGTGAGTGAAATCGCCGACGTATTTAAGCAGAAGAGTGCATTAGTGAGCGGATTTATCAGAATGGTCGATCGACCTGCGGAGTATTAACGCTGCGCGTTTCCTTGATGGGATCATGTTGAAAAATGGCATATTCGACTGTTTTTGTTTACCTTTAAAAGGTCGTTTTCGTGAGAATGATCTCATTTGCGTTTTTTTGATATGACCAAGGAATATTGAATGGAAGATTTGAATGTTGTCGACAGCATAAATGGTGCGGGCACCTGGCTGGTGCGCAACCAGGAGCTGCTGCTGAGTTATGCGGTTAACATCGTTGCGGCTATCGCTATCATCATCATCGGGATGATCGTGGCGCGTATTGTTTCCAATACCGTTAATCGCCTGATGCTGGCGCGCCATATTGATGCGACCGTGGCTGACTTCCTGTCTGCGCTGGTGCGTTACGGCATTATTGCCTTCACGCTGATTGCCGCGCTGGGGCGCGTTGGCGTACAAACGGCTTCCGTTATCGCTGTGTTGGGTGCCGCCGGTTTAGCGGTCGGTCTGGCCTTACAAGGTTCTTTGTCTAACCTCGCGGCAGGCGTACTGCTGGTGATGTTCCGTCCTTTCCGCGCGGGAGAATATGTCGATCTCGGCGGCGTCGCGGGTACGGTACTGAACGTACAAATTTTTTCGACCACCATGCGTACCGTGGACGGCAAAATTGTGGTGATCCCGAATGGCAAGATTATTGCCGGAAATATCATTAACTTTTCCCGCGAACCGGTGCGTCGTAACGAATTTATCATTGGCGTGGCGTATGACTCTGATATCGACCAGGTGAAAAAAATCCTGACCGATATTATCCAGTCTGACGAGCGTATTCTGAAAGACCGTGAAATGACGGTGCGCCTGAATGAGCTGGGCGCCTCCTCCATTAATTTCGTGGTGCGCGCATGGAGTAAAAGCGGCGATCTGCAAAATGTTTACTGGGATGTGCTGGAACGTATTAAACGTGAGTTCGATGCCGCAGGCATTAGCTTCCCGTATCCGCAGATGGACGTGAATTTCAAACGAGTGAAAGAAAACGCGGAATAAGCCGTTTGCCGTTTCGCCCGGTGGCGCTGTCGCTTACCGGGCCTACAGGTTTGTTTTGTAGGCCGGATAAGGCGTTAGCCGCCATCCGGCATTTCCTTCCCCCTTTATTAATTCCCCTAATCTGCGATTAAAATTATCAATTTCCGCTAATGATTCTCTCGCGCTATAGTCTGCGCTTAAGAGAAACAGTTCGGAATAATTATCGTGATATCTTATTATTTTCAAGGTCTTGCGCTTGGCGCGGCCATGATCCTGCCGCTCGGCCCGCAGAATGCGTTTGTGATGAATCAGGGGATTCGTCGGCAGTATCACATCATGATTGCGCTGCTTTGCGCGATCAGCGATTTAGTGCTTATCTGCGCAGGTATCTTTGGCGGCAGCGCATTGCTCATGCAGTCCCCCTGGCTGATGGCGTTAGTGACCTGGGGCGGTGTGGCGTTTTTATTGTGGTACGGTTTTGGCGCGTTAAAAACGGCAATGAGCAGTAACCTGGAACTGGCCAGCGCAGAGGTGATGAAGCAGGGGCGCTGGAAAATCATCGCCACGATGCTGGCGGTGACGTGGCTGAATCCGCACGTTTATCTGGACACTTTCGTGGTGCTGGGTAGCCTGGGCGGGCAACTGGATATGGAGCCGAGGCGTTGGTTCGCTTTGGGAACCGTCAGCGCCTCTTTCCTGTGGTTCTTCGGTCTGGCGCTGCTGGCCGCCTGGCTGGCGCCGCGACTGCGTACCGCCAAAGCCCAGCGTATCATCAATACTCTGGTAGGGCTGGTGATGTGGTTTATCGCTTTTCAACTGGCAAAAGAAGGGGTTGCACACGTTCACGCATTGTTCAACTAAGCGTTGTCTGATGGACAACGCGCAGATACCCGCTAAGCTTGCCTGCATGCGCCCTGAGTTTCAGGGCGATTAACGTAACATGGAGGAGCGACAGTGAAGTTCAAAGTGATGGCCCTTGCGGCATTAGTCGGATTTAGCGCAATCCCGGTACAGGCAAATGAGTTGCCGAATGGACCGCACATCGTGACTTCCGGGACGGCAAGCGTGGATGCGACGCCTGACATCGCCACCCTGGCGATTGAAGTCAACGTGTCGGCAAAGGATGCCGCTTCCGCCAAGAAACAGGCCGATGAGCGTGTTGCGCAATACCTTTCTTTCCTTGAACAAAATCAGATTGCCAAGAAAGACATCAGCTCTGCAAATCTGCGCACTCAGCCGGACTATGACTACCAGAATGGTAAAAGTGTGCTGAAAGGCTACCGCGCGGTGCGAACCGTTGAAGTTACGCTGCGCCAGCTGGACAAACTCAACTCTCTGCTGGATGGCGCGCTGAAAGCGGGTCTGAATGAGATCCGTTCGGTGTCATTAGGCGTTGCGCAACCGGATGCCTATAAAGATAAAGCGCGTAAAGCGGCGATTGACGACGCGGTTCACCAGGCTGAGCAACTGGCAGCGGGCTTTAACAGCAAGCTGGGGCCGGTTTATAGCGTGCGTTACCACGTTTCTAATTATCAGCCGAGCCCGGTGGTGCGAATGATGAAAGCGGACGCGGCGCCTGCGGTGTCGGCCCAGGAAACCTATGAGCAGCCGACAATTCAGTTTGCTGATCAGGTCGATGTGGTGTTCCAGTTAGAACCAGCAGCAGAGACGAAAGCACAGTAAACGTTGTTGAAACGCCTTATCCGGCCTACGATGGTTTGTAGGCCCGGCAAGCGCAGCGCCTCGGGCAAATTGCCGGATGGCGGCGTAAACGCCTTATCCGGCCTACAAAATAACCTGTAGGCCTGATAAGCGTAGCGCCATCAGGCACGGCGCGTTAATCCTGCCTTAAAACCTTATGCCCATACTCCAGCAGCGCGTCAGTCACGTTGCGCATCATACGGCTTTCCGGCGCAAAACGGTGCCAGTAGAGCATCCGGCGCTGGAACAGGCCGGGCGTTAAATCGATCAGCTCACCGCTCTCCAGCTCTTTCTCGATCTGCAAATGCGGGATCATACAGCAGGTGGTGCCCTGACGCGCGAGCTGTACGAAGGCTTCGGAAGAGTTAACGATATGGCACGGCACGCTGCCCGGCGGTAAATCGAAGTTCTGCTGTAAAAAGGCCTGGTGCATGTCGTCCAGATGGTCAAACGCCACTGCGGGCGCTTTCAGCAGCGCAGAGCGGGTGACGCCGTTGGGGAAATAGCGCTCGGCGAAGGGTTTTGATCCCACGAACAGATAGTCGAGCGCGCCAAGTTTGTCTACCAGGCAGCTTGGCAGCGCCTGGTGCTGAATACTCACCGCGCCAACCACTTCGCCGCGACGCAGACGTTCCTGGGTGCGGGTTTCATCTTCCACCTGCAAATTGAGACGAATAGGCGAGTCGGCCAGAACCGGCGCCAGCGCCGGAAGCAGCCAGGTCGCCAGACTGTCGGCGTTGACCGCCAGTGACAGCAGCAGCGGCGTGGAGCCGGTTTGCTCATCGCCAAGCCACTCATCTTCCAGTAGCTCTACCTGACGCAGCAGCGCCAGCAATTTTTGTCCTTGTTCGGTAGGACGCGGCGGAACGGTACGTACCAGCAGCGGTTGCCCAAACATATTCTCAAGCTGTTTTATGCGTTGTGAGACAGCGGATTGTGTGATGCACAACTTCTGTGCGGCGCGTTCAAATCCCCGTTCACGAATCACCGCATCCAGCGCTTGTAGTGTTCTGTAGTCTGGACGTTTCATTGCTCTGAGGTACTCCTGAAATTTTTCTTATCCCGCACTATGACATAAATTTCACTCAGGTACAGACGAAATCCGCCGCTTGCGAGCGGGGTCGGAGGGATTTTTTCGCACAATGATCTATAATGCGCCTGAATTTTCACACCACAGGCGAAACGATCATGACGCAGGATGAACTGAAAAAAGCAGTAGGATGGGCGGCACTTCAGTATGTACAGCCCGGCACCATTGTGGGCGTAGGTACCGGTTCAACAGCCGCGCACTTTATTGATGCGCTGGGCACAATGAAAGGTCAGATTGAAGGGGCGGTGTCCAGCTCGGATGCATCTACTGAAAAACTCAAGAGCCTCGGCATTACCGTTTTCGATCTGAATGAAGTGGACAGCCTGGGCGTCTATGTTGATGGCGCGGATGAGATCAACGGCCACATGCAGATGATTAAAGGCGGCGGCGCGGCGCTGACGCGTGAGAAAATCATTGCTTCGGTGGCGAAGAAATTCATCTGCATCGCGGATGCCTCCAAAGAGGTCGATATTCTGGGTAAATTCCCGCTGCCGGTGGAAGTGATCCCGATGGCGCGCAGCGCTGTCGCACGCCAGTTAGTGAAGCTGGGCGGTCGTCCTGAGTACCGTCAGGGCGTAGTCACTGATAACGGCAATGTGATCCTCGACGTATACGGCATGGAAATTCTTGATCCGATCGCGATGGAAAACGCGATTAACGCCATTCCGGGCGTCGTGACCGTCGGCCTGTTCGCCAACCGTGGCGCGGATGTGGCGCTGATTGGTACGGCAGACGGCGTAAAAACTATCGTAAAATGATCTGGCGAGGGTGATTCATCCCGCGTTAAAAAAATTTGGCAGGGCAAATTTGGTGACTTGTGTCACGTTTTGGATGTTGCCCTGCCGATCTCTCCAAAGAAAATCTTATCCCCAGCATTTTCCTCTGCCATTTCACGCTGAATGATATTTCTTCAGAGTGGCGACGCAAACGTTCATATTGCCGCAATAGTTTTTTTTGATATGTTGAAAGGCGGATACAAATCCACATACAACACATCAGTTTCGATAAAAAGACAGGGTCGGGGAAATGGCAAAGGTATCACTGGAGAAAGACAAGATTAAATTTCTGCTGGTTGAAGGTGTGCACCAAAAGGCACTCGAAAACCTTCGCGCGGCAGGTTATACCAACATCGAATTTCACAAAGGCGCTCTGGATACTGAGCAGTTGAAAGAGTCCATCCGTGATGCCCATTTCATTGGCCTGCGATCCCGAACCCATCTGACCGAAGATGTGATTGACGCCGCAGAGAAACTGGTGGCGATTGGATGTTTCTGCATCGGCACCAACCAGGTTGATCTGAGCGCAGCGGCAAAACGCGGAATCCCCGTGTTTAACGCGCCGTTCTCCAACACGCGTTCTGTTGCGGAGCTGGTGATTGGCGAGCTGCTGCTACTGCTTCGCGGCGTACCGGAAGCGAACGCGAAAGCGCACCGTGGCGTGTGGAACAAACTGGCGGCCGGTTCGTTTGAAGCGCGCGGCAAAAAGCTGGGGATCATCGGTTACGGCCACATTGGCACGCAGTTGGGCATTCTGGCGGAATCGCTGGGCATGCACGTCTTCTTCTACGATATTGAAAATAAACTGCCGCTGGGCAACGCGACCCAGGTACAGCATCTTTCCGATCTGCTGAACATGAGCGACGTTGTGAGCCTGCATGTGCCGGAAAACGCCTCCACCAAAAACATGATGGGCGCGACGGAAATCGCACTGATGAAACCGGGCGCGCTGCTGATCAACGCGTCTCGCGGTACGGTGGTGGACATCCCGGCGCTGTGCGATGCGCTGGCGAGCAAACACCTGGCGGGCGCAGCTATCGACGTGTTCCCGACGGAACCTGCGACCAACAGCGATCCGTTTACTTCTCCGCTATGTGAATTCGACAATGTGCTTCTGACGCCGCATATCGGCGGCTCTACCCAGGAAGCGCAGGAGAACATCGGCCTTGAAGTGGCGTGCAAACTGACGAAGTATTCTGATAACGGCTCTACGCTATCTGCGGTGAACTTCCCGGAAGTCTCCCTGCCGCTGCACGGCGGCCGTCGTCTGATGCACATCCATGAAAATCGTCCGGGCGTGCTGACCGCGCTTAACCAGATTTTTGCCGAGCAGGGCGTTAACATCGCCGCGCAGTATCTGCAAACGTCTGCCCAGGTCGGTTACGTGGTGATTGATATCGAAGCGGATGAAGATGTGGCGGAGAAAGCCCTGCTGGCGATGAAAGCGCTACCGGGTACGATTCGCGCTCGTCTGCTGTACTAATTTGTATACTGTGCCGGGTGGCGGCTATGCCTCACCCGGCCTGTGAGATCGGTTCGTAGGCCGGGTAAGCGTAGCGCCATCAGGCAATTCACTGCGGCCACTCCCACACTTTTGACGGCGTCACCACCGCAGGCAGCGGGATATCCCACTCTTCGACAGGCAACTTTTCCACTAACTGACAATCGTGCGCATAACCCACCGGTTGGATCTTATGCTGTCGCCAGTTCTGCAACGTTCTGTCGTAGAACCCGCCGCCCATTCCCAGACGCTGGCCGTCTTCGTCGAAAGCGACTAACGGTGTGACCAGCACATCTAACTGAGAGAGCGGCAGCACGTCGCGCACATCCAGCTTCGGTTCCTGAATTTTCAGACGATTCATCACCAGCGAGCTTTGCGGATGATAATGCAGAAACAATAAATTGCCGGGGCTGAACGGATGGAGAACCGGTAAATACACGCGTTTTCCCGCGCGCCAGAGCTGCTCAATCAAGGGTTGCGTGTCCAGCTCGCCATCGAATGAAAGAAACACCGCGACGGTGTGGGCAAGAACCACGGGAGGATAAGCAAGCATTCTGGTGGCGGCCTGTTGACCGAACGCGGTTTGCTGTTGAGACGTCAGCGTACGGCGACGTTGCCGAATCATCTGGCGGATTTCTTGTCGGGATAAAAGAAGTTCAGGAAGTTGCGTCATGGCTGTCGCCAGGTAGAAGGGGAATCTCCGAGATGCCGCCGCAGGCTGTAACCCTTGAACCCTTGGTTCAAGGTGAATGCGTCGTCACGGTTTTAAGGCTTCTCGGACTAGCCGAGCATGCTCACCAACCATGGAGCGCCACATTCTTGTGGTATGAAATATCGGCTCAGGGGACTGGCCCGCTTGCAAACATCTCAGAGAAATTTTGTCTTCACGGTCACTCTACCATAGTAAACCGAAAAGTGTTATTCAAAGTTTTGGCCCGTTTTTTCGGTTATGCGACCCTGATCAAGCAACGCCTGTTCAATGGTCTGCTGAAGCATCCGAATTCGTTGTTCCATGCTCGCCGCGTAGTCGCGGGTCTTCGCTTTTTCCTGAGTTAATTCATAGCTGATGTTCAATGCGGCAATGAAAACCAGCTGCTCAGTATTTGTGACTCTAGTGCGAACTTTTAGATCTTGCAACCGCTGATTCAGATCGTCCGCAGCCTGATTCAACGCATCCCTTTGTTCAGGCGGGCAATTCACGCGGAGTGAACGGCCAAAAATTTGGATATCGACGGGTTGTGCAGACATGCCACCTTCCTGCTGATTGACTGCGCTGCCTTCGCCTCCAGACCCTGGGTCGGCGAAGGGGCGACACTATAGCTACCCCGGTGTGAAGATACAAGCCCTTTTCTGGTTCACCAGGGTCCAAAGTGGTAGCATATCATGAATATCCTCCCTTTGATGACGAATGCTTATGTCTATACAGAACGAAATGCCTGGTTACAACGAAATGAACCAGTTTTTGAACCAACAGGGGACGGGGTTAACCCCGGCCGAAATGCACGGTTTGATCAGTGGGATGATTTGCGGCGGCAACAACGACAGCTCATGGCAGCCGCTGTTGCACGACCTGACGAACGAGGGGCTGGCCTTTGGTCACGAACTGGCGCAGGCGCTGCGTAAAATGCACGCGGCAACCAGCGACGCGCTGGAAGACGACGGCTTCCTTTTTCAGCTTTTTCTGCCTGAAGGCGACGACGTGAGCGTGTTCGATCGCGCTGATGCGCTGGCCGGCTGGGTTAACCACTTTTTACTGGGGCTTGGCGTCACGCAGCCTAAGCTGGATAAAGTGACCGGCGAAACCGGTGAAGCCATTGACGATCTGCGCAACATCGCCCAGCTCGGTTATGACGAAGACGAAGATCAGGAAGAGCTGGAGATGTCGCTCGAAGAGATCATCGAATATGTGCGGGTTGCGGCGCTGCTGTGCCACGACACCTTTACGCGTCAGCAGCCGACGGCGCCGGAAGTCCAGAAACCGACTCTGCACTAAGAACGTAAACGCAATGGAGAGTGTTATGAGCGATATATCTCAGCAGGAGTATCAGCGTCGCCGCCAGGCATTACTGGCGCAAATGCAGCCGGGCAGCGCCGCGTTGATTTTTGCAGCTCAGGAAGCCACGCGCAGCGCGGACAGTGAATATCCGTATCGCCAGAGCAGTGATTTCTGGTATTTCACCGGTTTTAACGAACCGGAAGCGGTGCTGGTGCTGATTAAAAGCGATGACACTCATAACCACAGCGTTTTGTTTAACCGCGTTCGCGATCTGACGGCGGAGATCTGGTTTGGCCGCCGCCTGGGGCAGGACGCCGCGCCGGAAAAACTGGGCGTGGATCGCGCGCTGGCGTTCAGCGAAATCAACCAGCAGCTTTATCAGTTACTCAATGGCCTTGACGTGGTTTACCACGCGCAGGGCGAATATGCGTATGCCGACGAGATTGTTTTCGCCGCGCTGGATAAACTGCGTAGAGGTTCCCGACAGAACCTGACTGCACCGGCGACGATGACCGACTGGCGGCCAATGGTGCACGAGATGCGCCTGTTTAAATCGCCGGAAGAGATTGCCGTCATGCGTCGCGCGGGCGAGATCAGCGCGCTGGCGCATACCCGCGCAATGAAAAAATGCCGTCCGGGGATGTTCGAATATCAACTGGAAGGTGAAATTCACCACGAGTTTAACCGTCACGGCGCGCGCTATCCGTCTTATAACACCATTGTTGGCAGCGGTGAGAACGGCTGCATCCTCCACTACACCGAAAATGAAAGCGAAATGCGCGACGGCGATCTGGTGTTGATCGACGCCGGATGCGAATACAAAGGTTATGCTGGCGACATTACGCGTACTTTCCCGGTGAACGGCAAATTTACGCCCGCCCAGCGCGAAATCTACGATATCGTGCTGGCGTCGCTGGAAACCAGCTTACGCCTGTTTCGTCCGGGAACGTCTATCCAGGAGGTCACGGGAGAAGTGGTGCGCATCATGATCGCGGGGCTGGTGAATCTGGGCATTTTGCAGGGCGACGTGGAGCAGTTGATCGCGGAAAACGCCCATCGTCCATTCTTTATGCATGGTCTTAGCCACTGGCTGGGGCTGGACGTACACGATGTCGGCGTTTACGGGCAGGATCGCTCCCGTGTGCTGGAGCCGGGCATGGTGCTCACCGTTGAGCCGGGTCTGTACATTGCGCCGGACGCCGACGTGCCGGAAGCGTATCGCGGCATCGGCATCCGTATTGAAGATGACATTGTCATTACGGAAACGGGCAACGAAAACCTGACCGCCAGCGTAGTGAAAAAAGCGGACGATATTGAAGCCTTAATGGCGGCGGCGCGTCAGCTATGAGCGTGATTATTGTTGGCGGCGGTATGGTGGGCGCGACGCTGGCGCTGGCCCTTTCTCAGCTTAGCCACGGCAAACTGGCCGTGCACCTGATTGAAGCGAGCGCGCCTGAAGCCGCCGCGCATCCCGGGTTCGACGCCCGGGCGATCGCGCTGGCGGCAGGCACCTGTCAGCAACTGGCGCGGATTGGCGTCTGGCAGGCGATTGCTGATTGCGCAACGGCGATCAACACGGTACATGTCAGCGATCGCGGCCATGCCGGTTTTGTCACTCTGGACGCGCAGGATTACAGCATCGCTGCGTTGGGGCAGGTTGTGGAGCTGCATGATGTCGGTCAGCGACTGTTTGCGCTGTTGCGCAAAGCGCCGGGCGTGACGCTGCATTGCCCGGATCGCGTTGCCAGCGTGGCGCGAACGCAAGAAAAGGTGAATGTCACTCTGGAAAACGGTGACGTGATTTCTGGTCATGTCGTGGTGGCGGCCGACGGTACGCACTCCGCTCTGGCGACCGCCTGCGGCGTGGACTGGCAGCAGCAGCCTTATGAACAACTGGCGGTGATCGCCAACGTTGCGACCGCTACCCTGCATGACGGACGTGCGTTTGAACGCTTTACCCAACACGGCCCGCTGGCGATGTTGCCGATGTCTGAAGGTCGCTGTTCGCTGGTGTGGTGCCATCCGCTTGAACAGCGCGATGAGATCATGCGCTGGTCGGATGAACGCTTTTGCCATGAGCTACAGTCGGCGTTTGGCTGGCGGCTGGGACGAATCACCCATGCGGGTAAGCGCAGCGCTTATCCGTTAGCGCTCACCACGGCGGCCAAAGCGATAACCCATCGCACCGTGCTGGTCGGCAATGCGGCGCAGACGCTGCATCCTATCGCCGGGCAAGGGTTTAACCTGGGGCTGCGCGATGTGATGAGCCTTGCCGAAACGCTGGTGCAGGCGCATGAGTCTGGGGCGGACGTCGGCGAGTACGGCGTGCTTTCTGAGTACCAGTCGCGCCGTCAGGCTGACAGAGAGGCGACGGTTGGCATAACGGATAGCCTGGTGCATCTGTTTGCTAACCGCTGGGCGCCGCTGGTTGCCGGGCGCAACGTCGGCTTAATGGCGATGGAGTTATTGCCTCCCCTTCGCGACACGTTGGCAAAACGGACGTTGGGCTGGGTCGCACGATAATTCACCGGTAGGTCGGAATAAAGAAGTAGGCCTGATTAGCGCAGCGCCATCAGGCAATGCCGCGGAAGTAATGTAATGCCGGATGGTGGCTTTGCCTTATCCGGCCTACGGTTTTTGATTGTCCTATTTTCAGGAGTACACAGTGCAAAGTGTTGATGTAGCCATTGTTGGCGGAGGCATGGTAGGCCTGGCTGTCGCCTGCGGTTTGCAGGGCAGCGGTTTACGCGTTGCCGTTCTGGAACAGCGCGTTCCACAGCCGCTGGCGAGCGACGCTCCCCCGGCATTACGCGTGTCGGCTATCAATGCCGCCAGTGAAAAACTGCTTACGCGTCTTGGGGTCTGGTCAGACATTCTTGCTCGCCGCGCAAGCTGCTACCACGGTATGGAAGTCTGGGATAAAGACAGCTTTGGCCGCATCGAGTTTGATGACAAAAGCATGGGATACAGCCACCTGGGGCACATCATTGAAAATTCGGTGATCCACTACGCGCTATGGCAAAAGGCGCAGCAGTCAGCAGATATTACCCTGATGGCGCCGGCTGAATTGCAGCAGGTCGCCTGGGGAGAAAATGAAACCTTCCTGACCCTGAAAGATGGCGCGATGCTGACGGCAAGGCTGGTGATTGGCGCAGACGGCGCGAACTCCTGGCTGCGCAACAAAGCGGATATTCCGCTGACCTTCTGGGATTACCGTCATCATGCGCTGGTGGCGACCATCCGCACCGAAGAGGCGCACGGCGCCGTTGCGCGTCAGGCGTTTCATGGCGAAGGCATCCTGGCGTTCCTGCCATTAAGCGATCCGCATCTGTGTTCCATTGTCTGGTCGCTGTCTCCGCAGGACGCTGAGCATATGCAGCAGGCGAGTGAGGATGCGTTCAACCGGGCGCTGAACGTCGCGTTTGATAACCGCCTCGGCTTATGCCGCGTTGAGAGCGAACGCCAGGTGTTCCCGCTGACGGGACGCTATGCGCGTCAGTTTGCCGCACACCGGCTGGCGCTGGTGGGCGACGCCGCACATACCATCCATCCGCTGGCGGGGCAGGGGGTGAACCTCGGCTTTATGGACGCCGCAGAGTTGATCGATGAACTCAAACGTCTGCAACGCCAGGGCAAAGACATTGGTCAATACCTCTATTTGCGTCGCTACGAGCGCAGCCGTAAGCACAGCGCCGCGATGATGCTGGCAGGTATGCAAGGTTTTCGCGAACTGTTTGCCGGAGAGAACCCGGCGAAGAAATTGCTGCGCGATATTGGTCTGAAACTGGCCGATACTCTCCCGGGCGTAAAACCGCAACTGATTCGTCAGGCGATGGGATTGAACGATCTGCCTGAGTGGCTCCGCTAAGCATTTCCCTCCTGCTTCTGAGAGTTTGAAACCCGTCACATTTTCCTCTCCCGGCCTTCGCGCCGGGACGCTTTCCTCATTTGAAATAATCTAATTTCACCTCTCTTTTCGCATTAGTTTTTTTAATATCACTGTTTTCAACTATCGTCATTTTTGACATTTTTTCCACATTTAATATGGATATGTGCGGGGTGGCCGCGTATTTGATTATCGTTTATGGAGGTTTTTTGTTTATTTCATGGTTTTTTATGCTGATGCGGGTTTGGCGTTTTTTGGTCATAAGCTAATGTGATGGTTAATTTTGCCTTATGGTTTAGCGTCTGCTTCGGTGGTAAGTTCAGGTAAAAGAGAACGTTTGCGTCGAAGCCCTGGAGTGGCTGCGACGCCGGGTTTCGTGGCGAAGATTTCACCATGAAATGGTTGTAAGCCCCGCTTATTCAATGAGGACAAGATGGCTCAACAGACTCCTTTATACGAACAACACACGCTTTGTGGCGCGCGCATGGTGGATTTCCATGGCTGGATGATGCCGCTGCACTATGGTTCTCAACTTGATGAGCACCATGCAGTTCGCACTGATGCCGGTATGTTTGATGTGTCGCATATGACCATCGTCGATCTACGCGGTAGCCGCACCCGGGAGTTTTTGCGTTATCTGCTGGCGAATGACGTGGCGAAACTCACAAAGACCGGTAAAGCCCTCTACTCTGGCATGCTCAATGCCTCGGGCGGCGTGATAGATGACCTGATTGTCTATTACTTCACTGAAGATTTCTTCCGCCTCGTTGTAAACTCCGCCACCCGCGAAAAAGACCTCTCCTGGATTACTCAACACGCCGAACCTTACGCCATCGACATCACCGTTCGTGACGACCTGTCGCTGATTGCGGTACAGGGGCCGAATGCGCAGGCGAAAGCGGCCACGCTGTTTACTGAAGAACAGCGCAAGGCGGTGGCAGGCATGAAACCGTTCTTTGGCGTGCAGGCAGGCGATCTGTTTATTGCAACAACCGGTTATACCGGCGAAGCAGGCTATGAAATTGCGATGCCAAACGAAAAGGCGGCGGATTTCTGGCGTGCGCTGGTGGAATCCGGCGTGAAGCCGTGTGGCCTGGGCGCGCGCGATACGCTGCGTCTGGAAGCGGGTATGAACCTGTATGGTCAGGAGATGGATGAAGGCGTCTCTCCGCTGGCGGCGAACATGGGCTGGACCATCGCCTGGGAACCGGCCGATCGCGATTTTATTGGTCGCGAGGCGCTGGAAGTCCAGCGTGAAAAAGGCACCGAACAACTGGTGGGTCTGGTTATGACCGAGAAAGGCGTACTGCGTAATGAACTGCCGGTACGCTTTACCGATGCCCAGGGGAATCAGCTGGAAGGCATTATTACCAGCGGCACTTTCTCTCCGACGCTGGGCTACAGCATTGCGCTGGCGCGCGTTCCGGCGGGTATTGGCGAGACGGCGATCGTGCAGATCCGCAACCGCGAAATGCCAGTAAAAGTCACTAAACCTGTTTTTGTGCGTAACGGTAAAGCCGTCGCGTGATTCATCCTTTTTTGGAGATTTATTGATGAGCAACGTACCTGTAGAACTGAAATACAGCAAAGAACACGAATGGCTGCGCAAAGAAGCAGACGGTACTTACACGGTTGGCATCACGGAACACGCTCAGGAATTGCTGGGCGATATGGTTTTTGTCGATCTGCCAGACGTCGGCGCCACCGTTGCGGCGGGCGATGACTGCGCGGTAGCAGAATCGGTAAAAGCCGCTTCTGACATTTATGCGCCGGTGAGCGGTGAGATTGTGGCGGTAAACGACGCGCTCAGCGACTCCCCTGAACTGGTCAACAGCGAGCCGTATGCGGGTGGCTGGATCTTCAAAATCAAAGCCAGCGACGAAAGCGAAATCGACTCGCTGCTGGATGCAACCGCATACGAAGCATTGTTAGAAGACGAATAAATACGCTTCATCCTTCACGCAGCAGGTGTGTTGGCTTCCTCGCTCACCTCAGTCACTTACTTATGTAAGCTCCTGGGGGTTCTCTGCGTCGCCGCCGTCCTGCAACGTGAATGATTTTGCGTATTCGTTTTCGCACGCGTAGGCCCGGTAAGCGTTAGCGCCACCGGGCAATTGAGCCAGAGACAATCACGATTCACTGCACGTTTCAGGAACCATCGCCCATGACACAGACGCTAAGCCAGCTTGAAAACAGCGGCGCTTTCATTGAACGCCACATTGGACCGGACGCCGCACAGCAGCAAGAGATGCTGAATACCGTTGGCGCCGAGTCGTTAAACGCGCTGATCGGCCAGATTGTGCCGAAAGACATTCAGCTTGCCACACCGCCGCAGGTAGGTGAAGCGGCGACGGAATACGCCGCGCTGGCAGAATTAAAAGCGATTGCCGGTCGCAACAAGCGCTTCACGTCTTACATTGGCATGGGTTATACCGCTGTGCAGTTGCCGCCGGTTATCCTGCGCAATATGCTGGAAAATCCGGGCTGGTACACCGCGTATACGCCTTATCAGCCGGAAGTTTCGCAGGGGCGTCTGGAAGCGCTACTGAATTTCCAGCAGGTGACGCTGGATCTGACCGGGCTGGATATGGCCTCCGCTTCGTTGCTGGATGAAGCAACCGCTGCCGCAGAAGCGATGGCGATGGCAAAACGCATCAGCAAACTGAAAAACGCCAACCGTTTCTTTGTCGCCTCTGACGTTCACCCGCAAACGCTGGACGTCGTGCGCACCCGTGCGGAGACCTTCGGTTTTGATGTGATCGTCGATGACGCGGAAAAAGTGCTGGATCACCAGGATGTGTTCGGCGTGCTGTTGCAGCAGGTTGGCACCACCGGTGAAGTCCACGACTACAGCGCGCTGATTAGCGAACTGAAGTCACGTAAAGTTATCGTCAGCGTGGCCGCCGATTTTATGGCGCTGGTGTTGCTGACGGCGCCGGGTAAACAGGGCGCGGACATTGTGTTCGGCTCTGCGCAACGCTTCGGCGTACCGATGGGCTACGGCGGCCCACACGCGGCGTTCTTTGCCGCCAAAGATGAATTCAAACGTTCCATGCCGGGCCGTATTATCGGCGTATCGAAAGATGCGGCGGGCAATACCGCACTGCGCATGGCGATGCAGACTCGCGAGCAGCATATCCGTCGCGAGAAAGCGAACTCCAATATTTGTACTTCGCAGGTGCTGCTGGCCAACATTGCCAGCCTGTATGCTGTTTATCACGGTCCGGTTGGGCTGAAGCGCATTGCTAATCGCATTCATCGCCTGACCGACATTCTGGCGGCGGGTCTGCAACAAAAAGGGCTGAAACTGCGCCATGCGCATTACTTCGACACCCTGTGCGTAGAGGTGGCCGATAAAGCCGCCGTCCTGGCGCGCGCGGAAGCCGCAGAGATCAACCTGCGCAGCGACATCCACAACGCTGTCGGCATCACGCTGGATGAAACGACAACCCGCGAAAACGTGCTGCAACTGTTCTCTGTGCTGCTGGGCGACGACCACGGTCTGAACATTGATACGCTGGATAAAGACGTGGCGCACGATAGCCGCTCTATCCAGGAGAGTATGCTGCGTGATGACGCGATCCTGACGCACCCGGTGTTCAACCGTTACCACAGCGAAACGGAGATGATGCGCTACATGCGCTCGCTGGAGCGTAAAGATCTGGCGCTGAACCAGGCAATGATCCCGCTGGGTTCCTGTACCATGAAGCTGAACGCGGCGGCGGAGATGATCCCCATCACCTGGCCGGAATTTGCGGAACTGCATCCGTTCTGCCCGGCAGATCAGGCGGAAGGGTATCATCAGATGATCAACCAGCTTTCTGACTGGCTGGTGAAACTGACGGGCTATGATGCCGTGTGCATGCAGCCGAACTCCGGCGCGCAGGGGGAATACGCGGGCCTGCTGGCGATTCGTCATTATCATGAAAGCCGCAACGACGGGCATCGCGATATCTGTTTGATCCCGGCCTCTGCTCACGGCACCAACCCGGCTTCCGCACAGATGGCGGGTATGCAGGTGGTGGTGGTCGCATGCGATAAGAACGGCAACATCGATCTGGCGGATCTGCGCGCTAAAGCCGAGCAGGCGGGTGACAATCTCTCCTGCATCATGGTGACTTACCCATCCACCCACGGCGTGTACGAAGAAACCATTCGTGAAGTGTGTGAGATCGTGCATCAGTTCGGCGGCCAGGTATACCTCGATGGCGCAAACATGAACGCGCAGGTTGGCATTACCTCTCCGGGCTTCATCGGCGCGGATGTTTCACACCTCAACCTGCATAAAACCTTCTGCATTCCGCACGGCGGCGGCGGCCCGGGTATGGGGCCAATCGGCGTGAAATCACATCTGGCACCGTTTGTTCCGGGTCACAGCGTGGTGCAGATCGAAGGGATGCTGACCCGTCAGGGCGCGGTGTCCGCCGCACCGTTCGGCAGCGCATCCATTCTGCCGATCAGCTGGATGTACATCCGCATGATGGGCGCGGAAGGGCTGAAGCAGGCGAGCCAGGTGGCGATTCTGAACGCCAACTATATCGCCAGCCGCCTGAAAGACGCGTATCCGGTGCTGTATACCGGTCGCGATGGCCGCGTGGCGCACGAGTGTATTCTCGACATCCGCCCGCTGAAAGAAGAGACCGGCATCAGCGAACTGGATATTGCCAAGCGTTTGATCGACTACGGCTTCCACGCGCCGACCATGTCGTTCCCGGTGGCGGGAACGTTGATGGTTGAACCGACGGAATCTGAAAGCAAGATGGAGCTGGATCGCTTTATCAATGCGATGCTGGCTATTCGCGCGGAAATCGATCGCGTGAAAGCCGGTGAGTGGCCGCTGGAGGATAACCCGCTGGTTAACGCGCCGCACACGCAGAATGAGCTGGTCGCGGAGTGGAACCACGGATACAGCCGTGAAGTCGCGGTGTTCCCGGCGGGGGTAGCGAACAAGTACTGGCCGACCGTGAAACGTCTTGATGACGTTTACGGCGACCGTAACCTGTTCTGCTCCTGCGTACCGATGAGCGAATATCAGTAATCTCTCTGCCATGCTGTAGGCCGGGTAAGCGCAAGCGCTGCCCGGCTTTTTTATTCGGAGACAGAACTTGTCGGCCGGATAAGCACAGCGCCACCCGGCAAAAAATTACAGCTTCTCGCCGTTGCTGGCGATAACCTCTTTATACCAGGTAAAACTTTTCTTCCGCGAGCGTGACATATCGCCGCTACCGTCGTCATGCTTGTTCACGTAAATAAAACCGTAACGCTTGCTGTATTGTCCGGTCGTGAATGACACGCAGTCGATGCAGCCCCACGGCGTATAGCCCATCAGATCCACACCATCATACGTCACCGCTTTCATCATCTCTTCTACGTGAGCACGCAGATAGTCGATGCGGTAATCGTCGTTGATGCTGCCGTCTTCTTCCACTTTGTCGTAGGCGCCAAACCCATTTTCCACAATAAACAGCGGCTTCTGATAGCGTTCATACAGCTCGCACAGGGAATAACGCAGGCCGACCGGGTCAATCTGCCAGCCCCAGTCGGAAGCTTTGACGTGCGGATTCGGCACGCTGCCCTCGAAGCCGGAAATGGCATCGCCGCTACCGCCTTCCGCTTTTACTGCGTTAGTCATGTAATAGCTGAAGCCAAGGTAATCGCAGGTGCCTTCGCGCAGAATCTCCGCGTCGCCAGCGTCCATGTTGATGTTAAAGCCGCGACGTTCCCATTCGTTCAGTACATAAGACGGGTAGTAGCCGCGTAGCTGAACGTCGGTAAACACATAGCGTTCGCGCATGGATTCCTGCGCGAACATGACATCTTCTGGCTTACAGGAAAACGGATAGAGCGCGACCATCGCCAGCATACAGCCGACCTTCATCTCCGGGTTGATGCGGCGTGCCGCCTTCACCGCCAGCGCGCTGGCGGTGAACTGGTGATGCAGCACCTGATACATGGTTTCTTCCGGGTTTTCATGCTCGGTATACACCACGCCGGAACAGCAGTAGCCAAACAGCGGCGCGCGCCAGTTGCGCTGGTTGTTGATCTCGTTGAAGGTCATCCAGTATTTGACTTTGTGCTTGTAGCGCTCAAATACCACCTCCGCGAAGCGGACGAAGAAATCCACCACTTTACGGTTGGTCCAGCCGCCGTATTGCTGTACCAGATGCAGCGGCATTTCAAAGTGGGAGAGGGTGATGACCGGTTCGATGTTGTATCTGAGCAACTCATCGAACATATCATCGTAGAATTTCAGCCCTTCTTCGTTCGGTTGCGTCTCGTCACCCTGCGGGAAAATGCGGGTCCAGGCGATAGAGGTGCGAAAGCATTTAAACCCCATCTCGGCGAACAGCTTAATGTCTTCTTTATAGTGACCATAAAAATCGACCGCTTCATGGTTCGGATAATATTTACCCGCTACGACTTGTCGGGTGATTTCACGCGGTACGCCATGCGCTCCGCCGGTCAGCACATCACAGATGCTCGGCCCTTTGCCGCCTTTGTTCCAGCCGCCTTCAACCTGATGAGCGGCAACTGCGCCGCCCCATAAGAAATCTTTTGGTAAGGTGAGTTTTTTCATTGTTGCTCAATCTCAAATTAATACAATCTGGTTTTGAGTCTAACAAAGGAAGGCAAAAAGTCACGATATAACAAAATAGCGCCGGTGTAATTTGTTACGCCCAAAAAACAATTTGTTTTTTTACGCTAATTTTTTCGCCAGCTTACGGCCTAATGATTCAAGAATATAGATAACGGGGATCTGCGTTGTAATATCATAAACGCCAGCAATACGGGTTTGTGGTACATGCCAGGAGAGATTAAAATCGGCCAGCTTTGCCAGAGCCGAATGTTCATGGCTGGTAATCGACAGCACTTTGCAGTTGTGCAGGCTGAACTGGCTGGCAAAACGCAGGATCTCCGCAGTCTCTCCCGATACTGAAAGCACAATCGCCAGCGCGTTTTTTGCCATATCGTTGGTGACCGGAAAATAAGGATCGTCAATATGATTACTGAATTTCCCGACGTTAGAGAAAAAACGTGCGCCATATTTTGCCAGCGCGCCGGAAGTTCCTGCGCCGACAAATATAATACGTTCGGAAGATAAAATGATATCGACAGCCTGATTGAGTAATTTATCAAATTCATCGTTATTGACGCTTTTAAAGAAACTGATAATTTCGCTGGCGCCAAAATTAGCCTGTTGCGGCTCATCCTGCTCTAAATATAATTTAAAGCGCACGCGGAATTCAGAGTAGCCGTCACAGTGAAGTTTGCGACAAAAGCGCAGCACGGTGGTGGTGGAAACGCCCACGGCATCAGCCAGTTCGCGAATGGTCATGTACATGACTTTGTCACGGTTTTTGATGACATAGTTGTAGACCAGCATCTCAAGATTGTTGAGACTGGCGATGGCAGCGTGGGAGAACATACTCACAATGGCAAAACTCACTCATCAGACTTCATCTACAGGGAATAATAACATGCAGCCAAATGACATCACTTTTTTTCAGCGTTTCCAGGATGACATTCTGGCCGGACGCAAAACTATCACCATTCGTGACGAGTCCGAATCACACTTCAAAGCCGGGGATATTCTACGGGTTGGACGCTTCGAAGATGAGGGTTACTTCTGCACAATTGAGGTTGTTGGCACCTCAACCGTCACGCTGGACACGCTAACGGAAAAACATGCCCGGCAGGAAAACATGACGCTTGAAGAGCTTAAACATGTGATTGCCGGGATTTACCCGGATCAGACGCAATTTTATGTGATTGATTTTAAATGCCTTTGATTTTAATGAACAACTGTTAGTTGAAAAATAAGTTTCAACATCATGATTTACAAAGATTAATCTTAAGTTGATATTTATTTTAGCTAACAGGTGTTCACTGGAACCATTCTCAGTTACGCTAGGAACGCTATCACGATTGTGAACGTTCTTTGGAGTAAGCTATGGTGCAGAAACCATTAATCGCACAGGGATATTCGCTGGCAGAGGAAATTGCCAATAGCATCAGCCACGGTATTGGGTTGGTGTTTGGTATTGTCGGTCTGGTGCTGTTACTGGTTCAGGCGGTAGACGCGAATGCCAGTGCAACGGCCATTACCAGCTACAGCCTGTACGGCGGCAGCATGATCCTGCTGTTTCTTGCTTCAACCCTCTACCACGCGATTCCGCATCAGCGGGCGAAGATCTGGCTGAAAAAATTCGACCACTGCGCTATCTATCTGCTGATTGCCGGAACCTATACGCCGTTTTTGCTGGTGGGGCTGGATTCGCCGCTGGCGCGTGGGCTGATGATTGTCATCTGGAGCCTGGCGCTGCTCGGTATTTTATTCAAGCTGACTATTGCCCACCGGTTTAAGGTTCTCTCGCTGGTAACGTATTTAACGATGGGGTGGCTGTCGCTGATTGTGGTTTATCAACTGGCGATCAAACTGGCGGCGGGAGGCGTGACGCTGCTGGCGGTCGGCGGCGTGGTCTATTCGCTAGGCGTGATTTTCTACGTCTGCAAACGCATTCCCTATAACCATGCAATCTGGCACGGGTTCGTGCTGGGCGGCAGCGTGTGCCACTTTCTGGCGATCTATCTGTATGTAGGGCAGGTCTGACACACTGTTGCCGGATGGCGGCTACGCCTTATCCGGCCTACGAGGGATGGGGCCTGAAACCCAACTGCCGGATGGCGGCTAATACCTTATCCGGCCTGCATGGCGCACTGAACCGTAGGCCTGATAAGCGCAGCGCCATCAGGCGTTATTCTTTTCACTCTTCCAGCGAATAGGGCAGCGGTACGATGTGCAGAGTATTCGCATCATCGCGTACGCGAAATACGCTGTCAGCTTCCATATCGTTGTTCATGACCACCTGCACCAGAACCTGGCCGTCATCCAGTTGCACTGCCGCAAGAACGGTGCCGGTACGACGCCAGTTCTCACCCATCTGCAACTCCAGATCTTCTCCGGCTTCCGGTACGCGGCTGGCTTTACCCGCCAGAGACCAGAGCGCGCGTTTGTTCGCACCGCGGAATTTTGCCCGGGCGACCATCTCCTGCCCGCTGTAGCAGCCTTTCTTAAAGCTGATGCCGCCCAGCGCCTGTAGGTTGGTTGCCTGCGGTATAAATTGCCCGCTGTTCGCGGAGTCAATGACCGGAATGCCCGCTTCAATATCCAGCGCCAGCCACTGCTGGCTGTTGTTCAGCGCCGCTTCGCCACGCAGTTTTTCAGTCAGGGATTCAGCCGTGGCGACATCCGTAATCAGCAGAAAACGTTCCGCCGGATGTTCAAACCAAAGCAGGGTGGATGCCCCTTCGCTCACGACCTGTTTTTCGCTGTTCGGTAACCCGCTAAAGATATTCGCCAGCGCTGCGCGAGCCTGAAAACCAGCGATACCGAGCAGAACACGCTCATCGTCAGGCGCGATCGCGACTTTAGAGAACACGGCGTATTTTTTCAGCTCGGTCAGTTGGGCCTCGCGCAGAGTACGGCGTTCGATCCAGGCAAAACCGTCGCCGTCGCGGAACAGACGCAGGTTGCTCCACATCTTCCCTTTTGCATCGCAATGGGCGACCAGTAAGTGTTGCTGTTCGGTAAGCTGGTTGACGTCCGCGGTGACCTGACCTTGCATATACTTCTCGCTGTCGGCGCCGGTGATCGAGGCCAGCGCCCAGTCATCGAGAGTGATCAGCGTCAGAGGCAAACGGGCTGACGCGGACGGTTGACGAGGAGGAAAAGGTGTAAAAGCCATAATAATGTCCTGATTTGCTTAACGCAGTAATAGTGACTAATGGTAAAAGAGCTATAGCCCATTGCAAGCGGTTTAAACATCCCATTTGTGCCTTATCGCCCGCTTTGCGAGGCGCGATGCAAAATCGATGAACCCTTTGACTTAATGTGGTTTTATTTGCCGATCATGCTTCCGTTTATGGAGATTCCCGTAAAAGAACATGAAAAACACGTTACAATAGCCGGGTACTTCATTTTCGCGAGACAGGAAGAAGAACATGGATATTAATAACAAAGCACGTATTCATTGGGCATGCCGTCGCGGTATGCGTGAGCTCGACATTTCCATCATGCCGTTTTTCGAACATGAGTACGATAACTTAAGCGATGAAGAAAAATGCATCTTTGTTCGTTTGCTGGAATGCGACGATCCTGATTTATTTAACTGGTTGATGAACCACGGTAAACCGGGTGATGCAGAGCTGGAACAAATGGTGAAACTCATCCAGACACGGAATCGGGAACGTGGTCCTGTGGCAATCTGATTTACGCGTCTCCTGGCGCGCACAATGGCTCTCTTTGCTCATTCATGGGCTTGTCGCCGCATTGGTTTTATTGATGCCCTGGCCATTGAGCTACACGCCGCTCTGGCTGATATTGCTTTCGCTGGTGGTGTTCGACTGTGTGCGCAGTCAGCGGCGGATTAATACCCGACAGGGCGAAATTAAATTGCTGATGGATGGGCGTTTACGTTGGCAAGGGCAAGACTGGACGATTCAGGGGCCGCCCTGGATGCTTAAAACTGGCATGATGCTGCGTTTGCGCGCCGACAGCGGGAAGCGTCAGCACTTGTGGCTGGCGGCAGACAGCATGGATGACGCCGAGTGGCGGGATTTACGGCGGTTAATGTTGCAACAGGCGACGCAGGGGTAACGCCAACGAAGGCCTGATGGCGCGCAGCTTTAAGGCCTACGGTTCGGTGCACCATGCAGGCCGGACAGGGCGTTCACGCCGCTATCCGGCAAAACGGTCAGCAGGAATAGTGCTCTGCCATCTCACCGAGAATTTGCTCGCACCAGGCCTGGATGCGCTCATCGCTGAGATCGTACTGGTTGGTTTCATCCAGCGCCAGGCCGACAAAAAGTTGCCCATCGGCAATGACCGGTTTCGGGCTGGTGAACTCATAGCCTTCGGTAGGCCAGTAGCCGACAAATTTAACGCCTTTGGTGACAAGTTTGTCATGCAGCATACCCAGCGCATCCAGGAACCACTCGCCGTAGCCCAACTGGTCGCCCATGCCGTAGAGCGCGACAATTTTGCCTTCCAGCTTGAGATCGTCCAGTTGATTCCAGACGGCTTCCCAGTCTTCCTGTATTTCACCAAAATCCCAGGTCGGAATGCCTAAAATGAGCACATCGTACTGCTCCATTAAGGTCGGAGAGTCATCCTTGAGGTTGTGTAATGTGACCAGTTCCGGGCCAATAATGTCGCGAATTTTTTCCGCTGCCATTTCGGTATAGCAGGTGCTGGAACCATAAAAAAGGCCGATATTCATGACGTACTGCTCTCGATTCTTGCGATGACGATGCGGCTAGTGTACCAGAAAGGCATCGGCTTCAGGCATAATGGCGTTGATTTAACACGCAGAGGGGCCCGAGATGGATAAGGATCTGGCGCGTATCGAGCAGTTTCTCGATGCCCTGTGGCTGGAGCGTAATCTGGCGGAAAATACGCTGAGCGCGTATCGGCGCGACTTGTTGATGGTGGTCGAATGGTTGCATCATCGTGGAAAAACGCTGGCGACGGTGCAGAGTGATGATTTACAAACGCTGCTGGCGGAACGTATGGATGGCGGGTATAAAGCCACCAGTTCCGCACGGTTGTTGAGCGCCACGCGGCGCTTCTTTCAGCATCTGTACCGTGAAAAATTTCGTGAGGACGATCCGAGCGCGCAGCTCGCGTCGCCCAAACTTCCGCAGCGTTTGCCAAAAGATCTCAGCGAAGCACAAGTTGAGAGATTATTACAGTCGCCAGTTGTTGACCAACCGCTGGAATTACGCGACAAAGCAATGCTGGAAGTGCTGTATGCGACGGGCCTGCGCGTTTCTGAGCTGGTTGGGCTGACCATGAGCGATATCAGCCTGCGCCAGGGCGTTGTGCGGGTTATCGGTAAAGGCAATAAAGAACGTTTGGTGCCGTTGGGCGAAGAGGCGGTGTACTGGCTGGAGACGTATCTGGAGCACGGGCGCCCGTGGCTGCTGAACGGCGTGTCGATTGACGTTTTATTTCCCAGCCAGCGGGCGCAACAAATGACGCGTCAGACCTTCTGGCACCGCATTAAACACTATGCCGTGCTGGCGGGAATCGACAGCGAAAAGCTGTCGCCGCATGTTTTGCGTCACGCTTTCGCCACCCATTTGCTGAATCATGGCGCTGACTTACGCGTTGTACAGATGCTGCTTGGGCATAGCGATCTCTCGACCACACAAATTTATACTCATGTCGCAACGGAGCGCTTGCGTCAACTTCATCAACAGCATCACCCGCGAGCGTGAGTGCTGACAGGAAAGGATAGGTTATGAAAAAACGTTTTATGATGTTCACCCTGCTGGCGGCATTTTCGGGAATGGTTCATGCGGACGATGCAGCCATTCGCCAGTCGCTGACTAAGCTGGGCGTGCAGAGCACGGAAATTCAGCCCGCGCCGGTTGCAGGCATGAAAACCGTGCTGACCAACAGCGGCGTGCTGTACGTCACCGACGATGGTAAGCATATTATTCAGGGGCCGATGTATGACGTCAGCGGCGCGTCGCCGGTAAATGTCACCAATCAGTTGCTGATGAAACACCTGAATGCGCTGGAAAAAGAGATGATTGTTTACAAAGCGCCGCAGGAAAAACACGTCATCACCATCTTTACCGACATCACCTGCGGCTACTGTCACAAGCTGCATGAAGAGATGAAAGACTACAACGCGCTGGGGATTACCGTGCGTTATCTGGCCTTCCCGCGCCAGGGGCTGGAAAGCCAGGCCGAGCAGGATATGAAGTCCATCTGGTGCGCGAAAGACCGAAACAAAGCCTTTGATGACGCGATGGCGGGCAAAGGCGTGAAAGCCGCCACCTGCGATATCGATATCGCCAATCATTATGCGCTGGGCGTGCAGTTCGGCGTGAGCGGCACGCCAGCGATTGTGCTGAGCAACGGCTATGTGGTGCCTGGCTATCAGGGGCCGAAAGAGATGAAGGCGTTCCTTGACGCGCACCAGAAACAGACCAGCGGTAAATAATTCGCGTGAAACAACAGATACAACTTCGTCGGCGTGAGGCCGACGAGACAGCTGAGCTGCCTGCTGACCTGCCGCCGCTGCTGCGCCGTTTATACGCCAGCCGGGGCGTACGCAGCGCGCAGGAGCTGGAGCGCAGCGTAAAAGGGATGCTGCCGTGGCAGCAGCTTAGCGGCGTCGAAAAGGCGGTTGAGATCCTCTATAACGCGTTTCGCGAGGGGACTCGCATCGTCGTCGTGGGCGATTTTGACGCAGATGGCGCCACCAGTACGGCGCTTAGCGTCCTCGGTATGCGTTCGCTGGGCTGTAACAATATCAGCTACCTGGTGCCAAACCGTTTTGAAGACGGCTACGGATTAAGCCCGGAAGTGGTCGATCAGGCGCATGCTCGCGGCGCGCAGCTGATTGTGACGGTGGATAACGGTATCTCTTCTCATGCCGGTGTGGAACATGCCAGAGCGTTGGGGATTCCGGTGGTAGTGACCGATCACCACCTGCCGGGCGATACGCTACCTGACGCAGAAGCCATCATTAACCCGAATCTGCGAGATTGCGATTTCCCGTCGAAGTCGCTGGCAGGCGTTGGCGTGGCGTTCTATCTGATGCTGGCGTTGCGCACTTTCCTGCGTGATAAAGGCTGGTTTGATGAGCGTGGCATTACGCCGCCGAATCTGGCGGAACTGCTCGACCTGGTCGCGTTAGGCACGGTGGCGGACGTGGTGCCGCTGGACGCCAATAACCGCATCCTGACGTGGCAGGGGCTGAGCCGTATCCGCGCCGGGAAATGTCGTCCAGGCATTAAGGCGCTGCTTGAGGTGTCGAACCGCGATCCGCAGAAGCTGGCGGCCAGCGATTTAGGCTTTGCGCTGGGGCCGCGTCTGAATGCCGCAGGGCGGCTGGATGATATGTCCGTCGGCGTGGCGTTGCTGCTGTGCGATAACATCGGCGAAGCGCGGGTGCTGGCGAATGAACTGGATGCGCTGAACCAGACGCGTAAAGAGATCGAACAGGGGATGCAGGCGGAAGCGCTGACCCTGTGCGAGAAACTGGAACGCAGCCGTGAAACGCTGCCTGGCGGCCTGGCGATGTATCATCCAGAATGGCATCAGGGCGTGGTCGGCATTCTGGCTTCGCGCATTAAAGAGCGCTTCCATCGCCCGGTGATTGCCTTTGCGCCCGCCGGTGACGGTACGCTGAAAGGTTCCGGTCGTTCCATTCAGGGGCTGCATATGCGCGATGCGCTGGAGCGTCTGGATACGCTGTATCCGGGGATGATGCTCAAATTCGGCGGCCATGCGATGGCGGCAGGATTGTCACTGGAAGAGGCGCAGTTTGAACATTTCCAGCAGCGTTTTGGCGAGCTGGTAACCGAGTGGCTCGACCCATCGCTGCTACAGGGCGAAGTGGTTTCTGATGGCCCGCTGAGCGTGGCTGAGATGACGATGGAAGTGGCGCAACTGCTGCGTGACGCAGGGCCGTGGGGGCAGATGTTCCCGGAACCGCTGTTTGACGGACGTTTTCGCCTGTTGCAGCAGCGGCTGGTCGGCGAACGCCACCTGAAAGTGATGGTCGAACCGGTTGGCGGCGGCCCGCTGCTGGACGGCATTGCGTTTAACGTTGATACCGCCTGCTGGCCGGATAACGGCGTACGCGAAGTTCAGCTTGCCTATAAGCTGGATATCAACGAGTTTCGCGGCAACCGTAGCCTACAGCTGATCATTGATCACCTCTGGCCAAATTGACAACAGTATATTGTATATTAATGAGAGCGCGAATCCGGTAGAATTCCGCTCTTATCACTGCATTTTGACTAGTCCAATAAAAGAAATCAGACCATGTTTGAAATTAACCCGGTAAATAACCGCATTCAGGACCTCACGGAACGCTCTGACGTTCTTAGGGGGTATCTTTGACTATGATGCCAAGAAAGAGCGTCTGGAAGAAGTAAACGCCGAGCTGGAACAGCCGGATGTCTGGAACGAACCCGAACGCGCGCAGGCGCTGGGCAAAGAGCGTTCCTCCCTTGAAGCGATTGTCGACACCCTCGACCAAATGACTCAGGGTCTGGAAGATGTTTCCGGGCTGCTGGAGCTGGCTGTAGAAGCCGACGACGAAGAAACCTTTAACGAAGCCGTAGCTGAACTCGATACGCTGGAAGAAAAGCTGGCGCAGCTGGAATTCCGTCGTATGTTCTCCGGTGAGTATGACAGCGCGGATTGCTACCTCGATATTCAGGCAGGTTCCGGCGGTACTGAAGCGCAGGACTGGGCAAGCATGCTGGAGCGTATGTATCTGCGCTGGGCAGAAGCGCGCGGCTTTAAAACCGAAATTATTGAAGAGTCTGAAGGTGAAGTCGCGGGGATCAAATCCGTCACCATCAAGATTTCCGGCGAATACGCCTATGGCTGGCTGCGTACCGAAACCGGCGTTCATCGCCTGGTGCGTAAGAGCCCGTTCGATTCCGGCGGCCGTCGTCATACCTCGTTCAGCTCCGCGTTCGTATACCCGGAAGTTGACGATGATATTGATATCGAGATCAACCCGGCAGACCTGCGTATCGACGTTTATCGCGCATCCGGCGCGGGCGGTCAGCACGTTAACCGTACAGAATCTGCGGTACGTATTACGCACATCCCGACCGGGATTGTGACGCAGTGCCAGAACGACCGTTCCCAGCACAAAAACAAAGACCAGGCCATGAAGCAGATGAAAGCGAAGCTTTATGAACTGGAGATGCAGAAGAAAAATGCCGAGAAACAGGCGATGGAAGATAACAAATCCGACATCGGCTGGGGCAGCCAGATTCGTTCTTATGTCCTTGATGACTCCCGCATTAAAGACTTGCGTACCGGGGTTGAGACCCGCAACACGCAGGCGGTGCTGGATGGCAGCCTGGATCAATTTATCGAAGCAAGTTTGAAAGCAGGGTTATGAGGAACCAACATGTCTGAACAACACGCACAGGGCGCTGACGCGGTAACCGATCTTAACAATGAACTGAAAACGCGCCGCGAGAAGCTGGCTAGCCTGCGCGAGCAGGGTATTCCGTTCCCGAATGATTTTCGTCGCGATCACACCTCAGACCAACTGCACGCTGACTTCGACGCGAAAGAGAACGAAGAACTGGAAGCGCTGAACATCGAAGTGTCCGTTGCGGGCCGTATGATGACCCGTCGTATTATGGGTAAAGCGTCTTTCGTTACGTTGCAGGATGTCGGCGGCCGTATTCAGCTGTACGTTGCCCGTGACGATCTGCCGGAAGGCGTTTACAACGAGCAGTTCAAAAAATGGGATCTGGGCGATATCCTCGGCGCGAAAGGGAAGCTGTTCAAGACCAAAACCGGTGAGCTGTCCATCCACTGCACCGAACTGCGTCTGCTGACCAAAGCGCTGCGTCCGCTGCCGGATAAATTCCACGGCTTGCAGGATCAGGAAGCGCGCTATCGCCAGCGTTACCTGGATCTCATCTCTAACGATGAATCCCGTAACACCTTTAAAGTCCGTTCACAGATTATGGCGGGTATTCGTCAGTTCATGGTTGGCCGCGGCTTTATGGAAGTGGAAACCCCGATGATGCAGGTGATTCCTGGCGGTGCGGCAGCTCGTCCGTTTATCACCCATCACAACGCGCTGGATCTGGACATGTACCTGCGTATCGCGCCGGAACTGTACCTGAAGCGTCTGGTGGTTGGCGGCTTCGAGCGTGTGTTCGAAATCAACCGTAACTTCCGTAACGAAGGGATCTCCGTTCGTCATAACCCAGAGTTCACCATGATGGAACTCTATATGGCGTATGCGGACTATAAAGACCTGATCGAACTGACCGAATCGCTGTTCCGTACGCTGGCGCAGGATATCCTGGGCAAAACTGAAGTGCCTTACGGCGATGAAGTGTTCGACTTCGGCAAGCCGTTCGAAAAACTGACCATGCGCGAGGCTATCAAGAAATACCGTCCTGAAACGGATATGGCCGATCTGGATAACTTCGACTCCGCCAAAGCGATCGCTGAATCTATCGGCATCAAGGTTGAGAAAAGCTGGGGCCTGGGCCGCATCGTAACTGAGATCTTCGAAGAAGTGGCGGAAGCGCACCTGATTCAGCCGACCTTCATCACCGAATATCCGGCAGAGGTTTCTCCGCTGGCGCGCCGTAACGACGTGAACCCGGAAATCACCGACCGCTTTGAATTCTTCATCGGCGGCCGTGAAATCGGTAACGGCTTTAGCGAGCTGAACGATGCAGAAGATCAGGCGCAGCGTTTCCAGGATCAGGTTAACGCGAAAGAAGCTGGTGACGACGAAGCGATGTTCTACGACGAAGACTACGTTACCGCTCTGGAGCACGGCCTGCCGCCGACAGCGGGTCTGGGAATTGGTATCGACCGTATGGTAATGCTGTTCACCAACAGCCACACCATCCGCGACGTGATTCTGTTCCCGGCGATGCGTCCGGTAAAATAAAACGTGAGATGCCGGATGGCGGCTTCGCCTTATCCGGCCTACGTTTTGCACCTCTGTAGGCCCGGTAAGCGTAGCGCCACCGGGCACAAAGCCAGTAAATTAACCTTGGCTGTACTCCCGCAACAACTCACGCGCTTGGTCGTCAGACGTCTGCAACACCATCCACGGACTGAACGCCCACGGCGCCGCGCTCAATGCTTGCAGTACGGTTTCCAGGCCGCTCCACTGGTAATCCATCACTTCATCCGGGTTTACCTGTAGCGCGCTGGTCACCTGCGCGGCGTATACCGGACAGACCTCATTTTCCACGATGCCATTCGGGTCAGTTGCCCGATAGCGAAAATCTGGATAGACGGGCGTCAGGTTGGTAATTTCGACGCCAAGCTCAAAACGGCTGCGTCGGATAATTGCCGCTTCAGTGCTTTCTCCCTGCTGTGGGTGTCCGCATACTGAGTTGGTCCAGACTCCTGGCCACGCTTTTTTACTGAGTGAGCGGCGAGTGACCAGCAATTGCCCCTGCGTGTTAAACAACCAGCATGAGAAGGCGAGATGTAAAAGGGTATCAGAGGTATGAGCCGCATATTTCTCCAGTATGCCGTCAGGATTACCCTGCTCATCCAGCAATATGACATGTTCCCCGGTCATAAAAACTCCTGAATATGAAAATAGCCGCATACTGCTGCAAGCCATATACTCTGGCAACTAGCGTAGTCTATATAGGGTGGAAAGGCATTACCAAAAGTAGCGGTGGCAAGAAGGAGATATCGTGACGTCGATGGCAATACATTGGGCATCTGGCTTTTGGCTGCTATGATAAGGCGTTTGAAATGTTGCGAGGAATAGTTTTGAGTGCAGGACGCCTGAACAACAAGAGCCTGAGTATTGTGATGCTGCTTTGTGCAGGCTTGCTTTTAGCGGGCTGCTCCAGCAATCAATCTTCTGATTCGGGTTCCGTCTATACCGTTAAGCGGGGAGATACGCTCTACCGCATTTCGCGCACGACGGGAACCAGCGTGAAAGAACTTGCCCGCCTGAACGGTATTTCCCCGCCTTACACCATTGAGGTCGGGCAAAAACTGAAACTGGGCGGCGGGGCGAAGCGTTCCGGTTCATCGCGTGCGGCCACGGCGAAATCCTCTACGAAAACGGCGGCAGTCAGACCGTCCTCTTCTGTGCCGCAATCTTCCTGGCCTCCGGTAGGGCAACGTTGCTGGCGCTGGCCTGCCAGCGGCAAAGTCATTTTGCCTTATTCAACGGCGGAAGGCGGCAACAAAGGCATTGATATTTCCGCCGCGCGCGGCACGCCGATTTATGCGGCAGGGGCAGGGAAGGTGGTCTATGTCGGCAACCAGTTACGCGGTTACGGGAACCTCATCATGATTAAACATAATGAGGATTACATCACCGCTTATGCCCACAACGACACGCTGTTAGTTAACAACGGGCAGAGCGTGAAAGCCGGGCAGAAAATTGCCACAATGGGGAGCACTGATGCGGATTCTGTTCGCTTGCACTTCCAGATTCGCTACCGCGCAACAGCGATTGATCCGCTGCGTTATTTACCGCCGCAGGGGAGCAAACCAAAATGCTGACGGTGAATTAATCGCCAGTCAGTGAGCAAGCACCTTGTCAATAAGAGCGTAAGGTTTATAATGCCTTACGCATCTCGAAGCGGGCGTAGTTCAATGGTAGAACGAGAGCTTCCCAAGCTCTATACGAGGGTTCGATTCCCTTCGCCCGCTCCAGCTTCAAGTTTCCTGAACTCCGCATTCAACTCCCAACAGGATTAACTGCCCGCTATTATGGCGTCCGTGCCAGTAGTGCGGTCATTAACAGTCGTATCAACAATCTTCAATAATCAGATATACCGCCTTAACCGGGCCATGCACGCCGACCACCTTGATCAGTTCGATATCCGCCGTTGAGCTGGGGCCACTGATGATGTTAATACACGATGGCATGCGTTCACCGGCCTGCGCTTTCTGATGCAGTTTTTCCGCCAGTTGCGCCACGCGTGGCAGGATAGTGCTCTTGCGCAGCACGAAAATCGAGGATTCCGGCAGCAGGCTTAATGAACGCCCGCGCTCCGGCGCGGAAAACAGTACCACGCCGCCCGATTCCGTTAAGCCGTATTCGGCATACACTACACCGACTTTCGCTTGTTCGGCCTGGGTAACATTCTCTGCTCCCCGGGTCGGGTCCCAGACCACGGCGTTGCATTCCTGCTGCAAGCGTTCGGTGATGCCCAGTTCAACCAGCCGGCTATCGCCGCTGAGCACCACCGATTTATGTCCCAGTTCTTCACACAAGCGTAACGCCGCTTCCGGCGCCTGCGCTTCGCTGGTCAGTTCGCAGCGTACCAGCATGACATCGCTCGCAAACTGGATAAACGCGTCGCAGCGCTGCTGCTGGCTAAGTTCGGTCAGTCGCTCGTTCGCATAGTTGTTAACCGGCAGCGTATCTGCCTGCGGTTCGAATCGCAGCGGGCGGCCCAGCGCCTGGGCGATGGTGTTTAAAAACGCGCTACGGTTATCCATTCTTTTTCTCCTCTGCCTGATGTTTCTTAAACCAGCTACGGAAACTCTCTCCGTCAGCATCAGGGAGATCTCGCGCCTCCATCCAGTCACCAATAGCGCCGACTTTAAGCGGTGTTTTACCGCCATTAATAAACCAGCTTGCCGCATGAGCACCCGCCATCATCCCGACTTTCCACAGCCCAGGATGGCTATTGGCATAAGCGAACATTTTGATCGCCCGGCGCTCGGCTTTCGGGGTAATGCCCTCTTCGGCCATCACTCGGCGATGGCGCAGGATCAGTTTTGACAGCGGAATGCGCACCGGGCAGACGCTGTCGCAGGCCGTGCATAATGAACAGGCATACGGCAGATCTTTAAAATCCTTATAGCCGCCGAGCAGCGGGGAAATCACCGCGCCGATAGGGCCGGGATAGATTGAGCCATAGCCGTGTCCACCAATGTGGCGGTATGCCGGGCAGGTGTTCATACAGGCTCCGCAGCGAATGCAGCGCAGCACGTCGCGAAATTCAGAACCGAGTACCTGGGAGCGCCCGTTATCCACGATAACCAGATGGAACTCTTCCGGCCCGTCAACGTGGCCTGCCTCGCGTGGGCCGGTGAGCCAGGTGTTGTAACCCGTCAAACGTGCGCCAACGGCGCTGCGCGCCAGCATGGTGATCAGTACATCCACCTCGGCAAAGGTGGGGGCGATACGCTCCATCCCCATCACCGCAATGTGCGTTTTCGGCAGCGTGGTACACATCCGCGCATTGCCTTCGTTGGTCACCAGGCACACCGATCCGGTTTCCGCCACGGCGAAATTACAGCCGGTAATACCGATTTCAGCGCTGAGGAAATCCTCGCGGATCTTCTGGCGGATGAATAAGGTCATCGCTTCTGGCGTTTCCGGGCCGTTATAGCCCAGACGTTCATGCAGCACGCGGCGGATCTGATAGCGATCCTTATGGATTGCCGGAACCACAACGTGTGAAGGTGGGTCTTGATCCAACTGGAGAATATACTCGCCCAGATCGGTTTCGATCACCTGAATTCCGGCATCCTGCAATACATGATTGACGCCAATCTCTTCGGTCACCATCGACTTGGACTTCACTACCTTGCGCGCGTTTTTACTTTGTGCGACCTGTAAAATGTAGCGGGTGGCTTCTTCTTTGGTTTTGGCGAAATAGACGTGTCCGCCGTTTTCTGTCACTTTCTCGGTGAGTTGATACAGGTAAGCGTCGAGATTACTCAGAACGTGATCGCGGATCTGGCTGGCACGGTCACGCCATTCGTCCCAGTGCCCTAACTCATCGACCATTTTTTGCCGATTCGCGCCGATACGCTCCTGCGCATTGGCCACGGCTTTGCGCATGATCGGATCTTCAATTTGCTGACGAATGCGCAGTTTAAATTCTACATCGCTGGTTTTTATCGACATCTCTTTCCCCTCAGCGGCTCATCAGCACTTCAGCAATATGCATCACTTTGACCGGCTGGCCTTCCCGTTGCAGTCGACCGCCAATGTTCAGCAGGCAGCTGACGTCTGCGCCAATCAAATATTCAGGCCGGGCATCCATCAGGTGTAAGACTTTCTCTTTCACCATCTCGCCGGATATTTCGGCCATTTTGACCGAGAACGTCCCGCCAAATCCGCAGCAGGTATCCTGATCGGCAAACGTCAACAGCTCCAGCCCGCGCACATTTTTCAGTAGCGTGAGCGGCTCTTCCTTCACTCCCAGCTTGCGGGTCAGGCTACAGGATGGGTGATAGACGGCTCTGCCCTGAAGGCTGGCTCCCACATCCACCACACCCAGTTTATTAACGATAAAGGAGGTGAGATCCTGCATGCGTGCGGCGACCTTTTCCGCACGTAACGCCCATTCAGGTTCATCGACCAGATATGTCGGGTAGCTTTTTACCGCGTAGGTACAGGAGCCAGCAGGAGAGATAATCGGGTCGTCGTTGTCTTCCAGCGCTGCGATCAGGTTTTTCATCCCCGGGATCGCTTCTTTGATGTAGCCGCTGTTGATGGCTGGCTGGCCGCAACACCCTTGCTTCTCAGGGAAATTAACGCGGCAGCCCAGTTTTTCCAGCAGCAATACGGAGTCTCGGGCCATCCGTGATTTCAGCGCGTCACCAATACAGGTAACAAAGAAATTTACATTCACAATCAATGCTCCATTGCTTCACTTCTATTTAGCCCCGATGGCAACCGGCCACCGGGTCATAAATCAATAATAAAAACGACCATTGTTTTTCGGTTTATCCTACTCTACGTTCATTTGTATGACAAAATAGAATAATCCACCAATCAATACCCATATGCAATACCCGGGTTTATTTATTTCGGCATCGCTCACATTTTTATAATGAAAACCACAGCGATGTGAACGTCCGAAAAATAGTTTCAAGTGATTACTAATTTCGTCAGTATCATTATTAAACAGGTTGTTAAATAACTATTTATAGGTATCTGTCTTGCTCTTAAGTATATTTGCCTGGCATTGAATTTTAATTAAAAGATTACAATAGTTACAAAACTACAAATCATAATTACTTTATTCACTGAAGCGATTCAGTTTACATATTTCATTTGACCAGCAATGTAGCCTCCCCACCATAAATATAAATCAGGTTTAATGAACCAATCAGGAATAGTAATGAACGAATATTTTATGTTTGCCCTGGCACTCTCTCCTTTGCTGCTTATGGTATTTTTAATTCTGAAATTGAAAATGCCCATCCATTATTCAGTTTTGATTTCGCTGGCATTCACTGCCGCGCTGTCTGCAATATTCTGGGACATGCCAGTACAAAATCTTAAAGCCTCGATGGGTTATGGCGCACTGAAAGGATTATGGCCGATCGTGATTGTGATCCTCGGCGCTATATTCAGTTATAACGTCATGCAGGCGACCAAAGCGCTGGATATTCTCCGCGATATTCTCGCCAGTATTAGCGAAGATAAGCGTATTCAGGTACTGCTGATTTCGTGGTGTTTCGGTGGATTCCTTGAAGCGGCTGCCGGGTACGGTACGGCGGTCGCGATACCTATCGGTATTCTCATCGCGCTGGGATTCAACCCACTGAAGGCAGCAATTGCTTCACTTGTGGCCAACACCGTACCCACGGCGTTCGGGGCGGTTGGTATTCCGGTCTCTATCCTGGCTGAACAGGTTAATCTGCCGGTTTACACCTTAGGCGGAACGATTATTCTGCAATTAGCCCTTTTTAATATCCTGCTGCCGTTTGTCATAATTTGCATTATTGGCGGTGGCCTGAAAGCCATTCGCGGCGTGTTCCTTATTACGCTGCTTTGCGGTATCACAACGCTTGTTCCGCAGTATTTTGTCGCCATACATCTCGGGGCAGAATTACCCGCTTTTGCCGGCAGCCTGGTCAGTCTTTTTGCCGTCGCAATTGCCAGCCGCCTGCGTAAAGGGAAAACAGATCCCGAGTGGCGCATTGAAGTCAGCCACACCCGTGAAACGACGCCGCGCTCGGCGAAAGTGCTGTTCCGGGTCGGTTCTATCTATCTGTTTATTTTTGTCTTTATTCTGCTGTGCTCGCCGTTATTTCCAACGATAAAAGCGGCGGCTTCTCAGTTGGCTTCGGTGCTGCATTTTACGCTGGCCGATGGCAAAACGCTGGCGCTGAAAGTTGAATGGGTCACCACGCCCGGAATGTTGATTATCTTTGCGACCATTATTGGCGGTTTTATTCAGGGGGCATCAGCACGCGGTATGCTGGAAGTGTTTATCAAAACCGTGTTCCAGCTTAAAAATTCCATTGTCGCGATTATGGCGATCGTCGCCCTGGCAACGGTAATGGATCTTAGTGGTATTATCTCCACGCTGGCCCAGTCGATTGTCGATCTGACCGGAAGCTCGTACGTTTTTCTCGCTCCGGTGATTGGCGCGCTGGGAACGTTTGTTACCGGCAGCGACACCAACTCGAATATTCTGTTTGGCAAACTACAAACCATTGCCGCCAGTAAATTAAATATTGATCCAAACTGGCTGGCTGCGGCAAATACCTCCGGCGCAACAGGCGGGAAAATGATTTCACCGCAAAGTATCGCCATTGCGGTTTCGGCAACCAAAATGGAAGGACAGGCGAATCAGATAATGTCCGGCACTATGAAGTACTGCTGTGCCTATATTGTAATCCTTGGATTAAAAGTTGGTCTCTTTTATTACTGGTTTATGGCTTAACGTTATTTTGCGCAACGACGACTGCTCATCAACTGGCAAATGCCTCTGTTTTCCTGTAGCCACGCCACTTTGACGGGGCTATGCTTACTAGCGAAAACATAACAATTACAGAGGCAATGTCATGGATCAGGAACTACTGGATGCGGGTTACCGGGCCTATACCGGCGAGAAAATCGATGTCTATTTCAATACGGCCATTTGTCAGCACTCGGGTAATTGCGTGCGCGGTAGTGCGAAGCTCTTTAATCTGAAACGTAAGCCGTGGATCATCCCGGATGAAGTGGATGTGGCAACGGTTGTGCATGTTATTGATACCTGTCCGAGCGGCGCGCTGAAATACCGCCAGAAATAAGTGAGGAAATGATGGAGATACTCGAAGGCCACAACAAATTTTATGTGAATGATGCTGCGGGTAATCAGGTCGCCGAAATCGTATTTGTACCGACGGGCGAACATCTGAGCATTATTGAGCATACGGATGTCGATCCCAGCCTGAAGGGGCAGGGCGTCGGTAAACAGCTTGTCGCGAAGGTGGTTGAAAAGATGCGCGAGGAGAACCGCAAGGTTATTCCGCTTTGCCCTTTCGCCAAACATGAGTTTGATAAAACGCGCGAGTATGACGATATCCGCGCCTGATGCGTTTTACCGGTCATCGCCGTGGGTTTCTGCCCACGGTCTTTTCCGGCGCCCCGCTGTTTATTATCGGTTTCTCATAAACCCAGCGATTACCGTGGTCGTTGATAAGCTCGTACCTGACGGTACGACAATGTCCCACTTTCCCGGATAACGCTAGCGGTTGTGAAGACAGCGGAGCGATCATCAGCGGCGTTGCGCTGGTGTTGTCACATGCCAGCGCTGCCAGCGTGATGTACCACGGCGTCGGGTTATTAACATAAAGCTGCGCCTCCTGCGGCTGGAATGTGAAGGTCAGCCGTTCGCCATCCTGCTCTCTCAATGGCCCAACGCCCTGTGGACGAATAAACACTTTCATGCGGATGCGCAGCGGCAGCACGAGTTTTTGCCGCGTTTTCGCGTCCTGATCGGTCATCGGCGGGATCTGGTAGATATTCAGCCAGTAAAGCGACTCCCGCTCGCGCGCTAACCCAGGCTTCTCTGCGAGCTGTAACTTTACTGTCCGAATTTCCGTCGGCTGCATTTTGAATACGGGCGGTATCGCGACGATGGGCGTGATGGTCTCAGCAGGCTGACTCAGCGGATTGCCTTCATCCGTCCAGATTTGAACCAGGGCAGGGTGCTGCGCTGAATTTGCCAGCGCCAGCGAATAATGGCTCTCCCCGGCGTTAAAAATAACGCGAGTCACTTCCGTATTGACCACGGCCCGTGCAGGAGTCGCTGTCCATCCTGTCCAGACGATAAAAAGCGTGTATGTGGGCCAGTTACTGAAAACTGACCACCACCTGGAGCTGTGCATAGACCGTTCCTGCTGTTACGTTTTCCCCCGGAATCGCTTCCAGAGAGGCGGTAAAGTCGCCGCTGTAGAGGCTGGTTGAGCCGCTGGCGGTTTGCGTGGTCAGATCCTGATAGCCGTACCAGCCGCCCGCGTTGCCCGTGGCTGTGGCTATTTGGTTGGGCAGAAGATTCAGCGCATTGCCATTTTGCTTGTCGCTGTAGAGGCGAATGCCGACGCCTGATGCAACGCCGTTTACGCCATAATGATTGTCGAGTAGCCATGTATAGGCGCCGGAACCGGTCTTGAGGCCCAACTGAGAGGCCGCATTGGCTGCGGTGGGATTGCTGACCAGGAATCCCATCGCTACATATGCTCTTAAGCTGGTGGACGCCGTCGTGCCGGACAACGCCCCGGTTTCGCATTCAACGCTAATGCTAAAAGGAGCCTGACTGCTGCCGCCGCTGATGAGTTCGCCAACGCTGGTAGGCGGTAACCTGACAATGGCAGGATAGTCGTTGACCCGGCAGGCGGCGCCGCGCACGAACACGGTCTGGCTGGTTAACGTCCAGCCGCCGGGCCACTGCGCCGCGCCCCAGCCGCTATAGTTGGTTCGGCTGTCAGCGCCCTCGAAAAGCCCTGAACTCATGCCGCCACCGTGGAAAGCGATATAGCCTGCCGGTCCCGCGTAGGGATAGGTATAACGGTTGGAACCATCAACGCCTCTGGCGCTGTCATCAACCCGAAACAGTTCAACAAATACGTCGCTAAAGGCGCTGGCTGGGACGTAGATATAGGTGCCGTCATTGAACATTTCACTTTCCGGGATTGCGCGCGCTTTCCAGTAACGGGAGTAATATTCTCCGGTTTTTAGATTGGTCAGCCTGACCGCCACGTTTTTAACGTAGGTGTAGTAAGCGCCGTCGATTCCCGGTACGTCGACCATGCCTCCCCAGTAATCGTCGCCGTTGGTGGCATAGTATTCATATACCTGGCCGATTTCGGAAACGGTACAGCGAAACATAATCTGATTGGCCGTGACGCCCTGCGTTCGTCCATTGGGGACGAAACTGGCAGCGGCGCTGCCCAGCAACGTGCCTTCGCTCTGAAATCCCGTCCCGTTGCTTAAGGTAATGACGCCGGGCAAGCCCAGTTTCCCTTTTACATCGCCATCCCCCACGCCGCCCCAACTGGCGCCCACATAGCCTGCGTCTTTCGCCGCCTGAGAAAGGGGGCTGGCTGACGTGACTTTGATGCAGGCGGACAGGGCAGGATGCGCAACCATGCCGCTGAATAACAGGCCGTAAAAGAGCTGTCTGATTTTCATACGTTATTCCTGACGACAAGGTAGTGTGAGCTGATACAGCGGCGCATGCGTTTTAGCCGGTAGTTGATACCAGACCTGGCACCGCTGCGTGGATTTTTGCCCCCACTGTACGAACAGCACGCCGGATTGTTCCGCCAGTCGGGCGTAAATTTGCCCGCCCTGGCCGACCATTCCCACGGATTCGCCGTGGCCGTCCGTCACGTCAGCGCCCATCGGCGGCTGCTCGCCATCGGGAAGCGTTGTGTTGATGAGCGCCGCTTTACCGCTGGTGGTCGTGAATTTCACGCGGGAAATCGCGCCGGCGTAGGGCACGATGCGCTTGCTGCCGCTCTGTAGCTCAACTTCGGCATTCATGTTTCCGCTGTCCAGGCTTACGGTGTTATAGCGATAGGGGGTCATGGAAGGGAGCAGGGCATAGCCGAAATAATCAACCGTTGCGCCTTGCCCGTTACGTACCGCCGCGCCGCGTGCGCCTGGCGCTTCGATAAGCGCAAATGTATCGCTGGTGTAGGGGCCAGCGGTGATCCCGCCGCGGTGCGCAACCAGCGTGCCGGACATCCCCAGACCATATTGCTGGTAATCGCTGCCGCGGGAGGCAAAGCCGCGAAACGCGCCGACGGCGGTTCGTTGCTCCACGTTGCCGCCCCAGGTTGCGCTGCTGCCGTCGTGCTTATCTCGCTCCAGACCGCTATAAACGGCCCAGGATGTGGCGCTGTTCTCGCCCGTGGCGCCGCTTATCCCCACCGTGGCGGTGCGAACGTCGCGGCTGCGATTCATATCCAGATTTAGCTGCGTGCGGCTGGCGCCAACATCGAAGGGGATGGAGATCCCCAGTGAAAGCGTGTTTTCGGTGTATTTATGCTGGTTTTCGCGGTCAAAATCCCGGTCGTTTACACTGGTGCCGTAGCGGCTGGCATAACTGCTGCGCTGTCTGGCGGCGCTAAGATTAAAGGTGATGTTGCGCCAGCTGTTGCTGTAGCCAAACTGGAGTTGGGTGATGCGCGACGCGTCGCTGTAGTAATCTGACGTGCTGCCGGTGAAGCTAACCATGCCCCAGTCGCCCATCGGCTGGCTGAGCGTAGCGGAAAAGTTATTACGCTGGTGCAGCGTATCCGAATAATACGCCACGCTGTTTTTCTGCTGACGGCGCACGCCCAGCACATCCTGTAAATCACGATAACCGCTGGTGGAGTAACGATAGGCCGCCAGCACCAGATTTGTGCCGGTGGTAAACGTTTTGCTGTAGCTGGCCTCAATGCGCCAGCCCTGCTCGTTATCGTCGTTTTCGACTCTGGCGTTTGAGTAAACGGTATTGAGGCCGAATGCCCCGACGGATGTTGCCATTACCCCGCCCAGCAGAAACGCCTGATAATCATCGGCCAGCCGTGAACCCAAATTGGCGGTTAGCGTGTTGCTCATCCCGCGCTGCAAAACGCCTTCGACAAATTTATTCTCCACGCTGTAGTAGTGGCGAACGTAGCCCATTGCCAGCTCATAGTTCCAGTTTCCCGGTCGAACGGAATCAGGAACCGCCGAGTAGGGAACGGTAAAACTTGAGATTTGCCCGTTCGCTTCGATGACATCGACGGCCAGATCGCCCTGGCCACGGGTATTGTAGAGATCGTTAATAACAAAAGCGCCGGGCGCGACGGTGGTTTCGTAAATCACTTTACCCTGTTGGCGTACCACCACGCGGGCGGTTGTGGTCGCCACGCCGCGCACTTCCGGCGCATAACCGCGTTTGCCCTGCGGCCACATCCGTTGATCGGTGTTCAGTTTTATGCCGTTGAATGAGAGACTGCCGAACAGGCTGCTGTTGGTGTAATTGTCCCCAAACGCTATCACGCTCTCAAACTGAGGAAGAGGGCGCTGAAGCGCGGTCGCTACCGCATTGTATTTGTAGTGGCTACCCGTCTGGTTGTCATCGGCATAGCGGAGGTTCCCCTGATGGCGAAATTGCCACAGCCCGATGTTGAAACCGCCATTGATATTGCTCCACAGGTAGTCGTAGCGCAGGTGTGAGTCTGTATTTTCCGTATGATAAAAATTGGTATTGTGGCGCAAAAACAGTGCGGTCTCTCCGGCGTCCCATTCGGAAACGGGAATATACCCCCGGGGAGCGTGGTAAAGCCCGGCCTGAGGAATCGTCATATTCAGGCGCAGCTTCGCCATATCCACTTGCCAACTGATTTTTTGCCCGGTCTCGCTGATGCGCAGACAGTGCGGCGTTGAAGACGCCGCAGAGGAGCGTGTGCGAATCGCGCTGGCGCGAACCACCTCAAACGGCAGACAGGGTTCAACGGCGCTATCCGGCGTGGCGGATGCGATAAGTTCGATCTTTTCCTGCTGGCGAATCAACTGGTTATTAAGATAAACATCCAGCACGTATTCACCAGCAGGCACGCTGTCTTGGGTATGATTAAAGCGCTGGAGATCCAGACCATGACCGTATGCGGACCCCTGGAGCAGCGCGGGATCAAAATAGTAATCAGCCCTGGCCGCAGCGGAAAATGCCGTAACGCATACCATCAGGCCGAAACCCGCCGGGCGATTAAAGAGGAAAATCTTCACTGATTCTGGCTCCCTGATCGTTAATCAACGTGATGCGAACACGCTGATTTGCAGTCGATCGGGCGTCGGTAAAGACATAACGTTCACTGCTGAAAGGGGCAATCATGCCTGCTTTTTGGGCGCGGGTTTCTGAGGCATTGATCAACTGTAGCCCGGCAATGGTGATGTAATAAGGCTGATTATTTTTAATGGTGATGCCGGTTTGACCTGTCCGCGTGACCTGAAGGTTCGCCAGCATTTTTTGTGGATTACCGTTTAATTCAGCCGGACGATAAAATAACTTCACCCGGTTACGTAGCATGATCAGCAGGCTGTTTTGATTGCCCTGATCCGGGCTACGTTGGCCCACATTCGCGGGCGGAACCTGCATAAAATTAAAATAGAACAGAGATTCCCTGTCTTGTGGCAGGGACTGGGCCGCAGTAAAAACAATCCGAATAATTTGCCCTTCGCCGGGTTGAATACGAAATACCGGCGGCGTGGCGATAAAGGGAAGTTGAGCTGATTTCTCCGGCCCGTCTGCCATATTGCCGTTATCGAACCAGGTTGAGACCACATAAGGGAAGGAATCTTTATTCTTTAAATGAACATCGACAGAGTTGGCTGAGCCATTATAAATAATTCGCGTCCCGGTCATGGTAATACTGGCGGCGACGTGTTCACTCCAGAGTGTAAAAAAGATAAACAGAAACCCCGCGAGAGAATACAGGGCGTCGCGAATGGGGTTCATTTATTACTCCCTGGTCGAAAGAGGGCGGGACGAAATTCCCGCCTGGGTTAAATTACTGGTAAGAAACCGCGTATTGCATGGAGGCTTGTACCGTACCGGTGGTTGCTGCGCCCCCTGAGTAATATTGGGCCTTGTAGGTTGCCGTGGCTGATGTCTCATTTGCCGCCAGCGCTAAATCTCCGCCGCCATTAAACGCGTTGCGAAAATCGATCTCTGTATCGCTGGTGTCGAGGATCTGAATTTCAACATCGCTCGCCGAGCCATTGCTGGCCAGGTTTCCGGTCGTGGCGCTGATGTTGTTCCCGACGAAGACGGTTGAAATATTGATCCCGGAGGCTGAGCCGGTGCATCCGCTGACGCCGATGTTGAAGGTTGTTTGTCCTGCAACCTGATTGGTGTTCAAGGTGTTTACCGTGACGGTAGGCAGTAAGACGACAGGTGAGGCCTCAGAACCATTTACCGATACGGAACAGGTTTCATCAGAAACTTCTCCCATAAATGTAATGGTATTATCAGAAGCCAGCGCGCCCGCAGAATAGATCGCGGAGATCACCAGCGCCGGAATTAGGGCACGATTCAGTTTCATAACTAAACTCCATTTTCATTCAGTCGTGTTGATTTACCCTGAGAATTCAGGGTGTTCCCAATGCTCAGGGACATTCATAAAAATGGCACTGTGCTGGAATGTTGCTGTATTAAGTCAGTGTTGGCGAAAATATTGGTATTAATCCTGGTGTTGAGGCGTTGAAATAGAAAAATGTGCTGCTGCACACGCCTTCTCAGTTTTTATTCAACAATGCGTCCCAGGCGACAAATAGCCCATCTGAAAATATATCTTTTTTCTTATGCCGGAATTTTAACGACAGTAATCTTAAATATGAAAATCGTTTAAAACATCCGAATAAATCTTTTGTAATAGGTGGCGGCTATTAAAAACTGGAAATAGATCGGTTGCGTCGATATTAAGATAATTAGATATTCGCTTTATTGGTATTAATGATTTAGCCGTAAAGTCGTTCCATGTCGGTGTGTTAATTAATTGAATGTGTGATGTAAACAGATACCGGTTTTATAATAATCATCAGCATCACTATATTGTTTCTGTTGCTGACTATTAGGTGCGTACTCTTTACTTTAGGAATTTTATTTTATTTTGTTGGATCTTTTGGAGCTTAAAAGGCTTAGTTTCCAATAAACCCTATTTGATTAAGATCAACAATTGATGCAATCGTATTTAAGTTGCCAGTTGATATAGTGCGTTTTGTTCGCATGAAGCGTGTTTTCTGCGCGGAATAATGCTGATGTTGAGCGTAGGAGAGAACAATTTTTCCGCAATAAATCCGCAATGCCTGCGCGCTTGTCGCAAAAGCGCGGAACTGCAATACGCGTTGGGTAATAGCATCGAATTATACGGCCAGGCGACTTTCTGGAAAGATTCGTTAATGCGCTTCACTCATCAGAGCGGCTTACCGCCCGTCTACGGTCTGCTCATGGCTTGCGAAAAATTGATATGAACGGACGTGCAGCACTTGGGTCGCTACACGTTTGTGGAAAAAGGCGGGGAACAATTAGTGGATAATGCCCAGATAACCATGCATTCCCATATAAAGCCCCACCAGACCGATCAGTATGCTGGAGAAATAGGGGGCTTTTCTCGCCAGGGTATTAAATCCGCTCCAGCGTTTTGCGGCTTGTTGCACGCTGATGGCTGCGCCCACGCCAACGGCTACCAGCGTTAACGCCAGACCAATGCTGAAGCACAGTACCATCGTGGCTCCCAGCGTGAAGGCTTTAAGCTGGATGCAGATCAGCAATACGGTGATGGCTGCCGGGCAAGGGATCAGGCCGCCCGTCAGGCCAAACAGTAAAATCTGTCCGTTTGTCACTTCCCGGTCGTGAAAGCGGCGCTGAATATCGGTTGCATGTGCCCGTTCATGGGCATCCTGCCAGGCGTGCGATCCGTCCGTTAGCCCCTTCAGGGAAATATGAACATGCTGGTGGTCGTGGTGATGGTCGTGGTCGTGATGGTGGTGCTCATGGTCGTGATGGTGGTGAGTGTGGGCAGGAGGCCTGTTAGCCAACCCGTCCCGCTCCCCTTTCCAGGTACGCCAGAACATCCAGAACGCCGTGCTCAGAATAATGATGGCGGAGACCAGCTGTAGCCAGGGTTCCACGGATTCTGCGGTAAACGCTCTGCTGATGTACATGCCGCCCAGGGCGATAAGCCACACAACGGCGGTATGTGAAAGCGTGGCTGCCAGCCCCAGCATCACAGCCTGCTTAATCGTCCCTTTGATGGCGATGATAAACGCCGCCATCATCGTTTTGGAGTGCCCGGGTTCCAGCCCATGTAATACGCCCAACAGAATGGCGCTGGGAATGAAGAACCAGGCGTTTCCTTGCTGAAGTAATGTTGAAAATTCGCCCATGAGAATGATTCTTAGTTGTCTTATTTCCCCGCATTCTACTCCCCCCCAGTACCAAATACTACCCCCCAGTAGCGTCACAATGCTATAATCCATAATGATTTATGTTAATAAGGCGTTGTTATGTCACATACGATCCGGGATAAACAAAAACTTAAAGCTCGCGCCAGTAAAATCCAGGGGCAGGTTGTCGCACTGAAAAAAATGCTGGATGAGCCTCACGAATGTGCCGCGGTATTGCAGCAAATCGCGGCGATACGTGGCGCGGTGAACGGATTAATGCGTGAGGTGATCAAAGGGCATCTGACCGAACACATTGTTCATCAGAGCGATGAAGTGAAGCGCGAAGACGATCTGGAGGTGATCCTGAAGGTGCTGGATTCCTATATAAAATAGCCGGGACCGGTGCCCGACTGTTGTCTTCAATGCTAACGCCGTCTTTGCAGATGAATAAGCGAGCCTTTGCATTCCTTTGTGATCATTGGGAATGCGGCTTTTTCATTGGAGAGTGGATGCGAATGAATAAACAGCGTGTTTATCTTCCCGCCCATTCTTTTCTCGATCCTCTGTTTATAAGCATAGACGCTGCGGATATCCATACTCAGTAACTCGGCGATTTGATGCGGATTTTTCCCTGCAACCATGTTACCCATAATGATGAACTCCGTCTGGGTCAGGGTATTCCCTTTTGTAAAAGACAGATGTCGCCCAATAAATACTTGTCTGATTTTTTCATTTGCAACCGCCAGTCCATCATCGTGATAAATGACGACAGAAACCGCCGGATGATGTTTACGCCAGTAGTTGGCTAACGACTGCATGTTCCGATCGCTCACCAGTACAATACCCATACGTGTGCTGGCGAGATAATCAATCCACTGTTTGTCGAGAAACAGCCGCAAAAAGCTGATAGAAAAATCGACAAAAATATAACCATTTAATCGGGCATTATGATTATTATTTAAAATGCCCTCAATAACACCTCTGTTAAAGTAGATACTTTCTTCCGGCCACATACAAAAACATGCGTTAGCACAATATTGTAAACGAGGTGATTTTTCTGGCATTATTTTACAATGTAAAGAACAACTACTGCACGTAAGGTTTTTTAATTTAACATCCAGCTCCATACAGGAACCTCCCTATCCGTAGATAATTTCATAATTTCATCCGTTTTTAAATATGTCAATACTTTGCCAGACGGCGATTAGCGTGCGTAAAAAATCGATGTATATCACTTATTGCTATTTTTCTTAAAGCCTTGCGATGTATTTATAATAGTGGCTATTTACATGCTGCTTATTTTCCTGGAGCGACGTCTCGTCAGAGACAGAAACAATTTAGCATCCAGGACTTTTATAGCAAAATCCAGGAATAGTTATATTGCAAAAATGTTTAAGATATTTTGTTAAATGGCATTTATGGACAAAAGTTGCATCAATGTTAATTACTGTATCTTAATTGTAAAATCGCTATTGTTTTTCATAATTAATAAATTATGTATTTGTGTGCTTTTTAAGCTTATCGTAATAATATCAGGAGAGCATGAAAATGCTTTAAAAATAGTCTTAATTAAGAACAAATGATCTTTTTTGACTTAAGGTTTTTGATTTATAAGTAATTTTACCGCTGGCGTTTGACAGTAATCGCATAATCAAATATTTATAGTGATCTCGATATAAGAATTTTGTAGCATGGCATTCATCATGTGAATGCCAGAAGGAATACTGTGTCGGATTTGTTAAAACACGCCAGATGTTACACAATTAATAACCTGGTTGACTTTCACCCTGGAAATCGGGCGTTATCGAATAGCGCAATGCAGAAGACCGTAACGTTACAAAGTCCTGCAAGCCTTATCCTTTTATATCTTATTCAGCATAACAACACGGTGGTTTCTCAAAACCAGCTGATTACAGCGGGTTGGGGAGAGAAGAATCATGTTACCTCGGCGAATACTTTTTATCAGACGATTCTCATTCTAAGAAATGCGTTAAGTGATATTGGGTTACCGCGCGATCTTATAAAAACCATTGCCCGTCGCGGTATGATGATTTCAGCGAATATTCAGACGGATGAGATAACCGCAAAAGCATCAGCGATCGAAGCGCCGGCGCAGATTGTTGCACCCCCTATGGAGTCGAAGGGAGACACGCCAATAAAAAAGCGCCATCTCTCGTTGCCTGCGGCGCTTTGCGGACTGGCGCTTCTGGTGGTGATGATAAGCATTGCCGCCAGCCTGTTTTATATGTCTCCAGAGTCGCTGCTGTCGTCTTATGAGGTTCTGGACTCCGAGACTTTTTCATCCTGTACCGTCCTGCAAAAAGGGAATGATGTGCTGGAGCTAAATTATATTCGCTTTATGCACAAACATCGCGAGATTTGCGATAACAATAACTATGTGTTTCTCTCAGGAATGAGCAGCGCAAAAAATATCACGGCGATTATATGCCCGGAGGATGCCAGAGAAAATCCGTCCGTAAAGTGTATAACCTACTATTCGATAAATGATGAAAATTAAAATACTGGCAGCGGCTATTATTATCACGTTCTTCATTGTGGGCGGCGGAGGACTCTGGTATGCACACAGCATTAACCCGAAAATTGATTGCAGTGGTTATGCCGTCTGGGATATTGATCATGAACTTTTTGCTGGTGATATTACCTACCAGATGCATAATCATCAGGGGATCGTGACATTAACCGGCGTGTTGAATACGCCCGACGCTCATTCTTATAAAATTAGCCGGATTATTTATTTTACGTACCAGAAGTTGCAGCAAAACTATATTATTACGACGCATAATCTGGTCCGATATCCGTCTGACGAATTACAGGGCAGTCATGAACGCAAGGCCATGCCGCTTATTTATTTATCAAAGGACGCGACGTTCTCGTTTTTGATACAACCCTGGCGGGAAGGCTGGACGTTTACGACAGTCGGGTCGCCCTCACTATTATGCCGATAGATTAAAGACTGAGTAAAACGGCTCGCCCCTCTTCAGGTGGATGAGCCGTTTTGTATTGAGATTAGCCAAAAAACATCACGGACACGCAAAGCAGACCCACAATCAGGGTAAGCAGATTTCCCAGAGAGCGGTATGGTTTGAGCGCGGGGATCAGATAGGTCGACAGCGTCGGCATGATAAACAAAATCATGGCAATAAGCGGGCCGCTGATCGCATAAATCATCGAAATGGCGTTGGGATTAATGCAGCAAACGACAAAGGTAATCAGCGAGACCAGCATGATCGACAGGGCGCGATTAAATGCCCGGCTTTTCTTCACGCCAGTCTGAAGTAACGCCGTTCGTACTATCTCTGTCGCCCCTTCAATCACCCCAAAATAGGTGCCCAGAAACGATTTTGACATCGCGACAACGGCGACAATAATCCCTGAAATGGAGAGCCATGCCGGTGCGGCTGGCATCATAGACAGCGCTGACAGGATGGTCACGCCTTCATGTTTCGCGGCTTCAATATAGGATGGCGGAATGGAGAGCAGACAGCTGAAAACGAAAAACAGCACGCTCAGGCAAATGATCAGATAAGCCACCTTCATGATTTTTTTGCATTTACCCATGGCCTGCTCGCCGTATCTTTCACGTCTGTCGATAGCAAACGTGGAGATAATGGGCGTATGGCTAAAAGCGAAAACCATCACCGGAATGGATATCCATACCTGATGAAGTGTGTGCCGATCGAAAGACATCTGGCTGGTCAATAACGCGGGCTGCCAGCTTCCGGTCAAATAAAGCGACAGAAATAAGAAATAGGCGATAAGCGGAAACACTAAAAAGCCCATCACGCGGATAGTCGCATGTCGTCCCATCAGGAAAATCAGATTCAGAATCAATACGACGCCCAGACTGACCAGAACACGCACCCGCAGGTCTATCGTCATCTGCTTTGCCAGCTGTTCCGTCAGGGAATTGGTTATCGCCACGGCGTAAATCAGGACCACCACGAAAAACGCAATAAAGTATAGCGAGGTGATGAGACTGCCGATCTTCTTGCCGTAGTAATGCGTTACCGCACCGGTGATCCCTTCGCCAGCGGAGGTTTTCGAAGAGAGGATAAACTGGCACAGCGCTTTATGAGGCCAGTAAGTCAGAGGCCAGGCAACCAGTGCGGTAATAAACAGCACGATGGCCCCCGCGGAGCCCAACTGAATGGGGAGGAAAAGGGTGCCTGCGCCGACCGCAGTCCCATATAGTGCAAAACTCCAGAGAGTTTCTTCTTTTGACCAAATTTTCGACATTATTTGAACGTATCAACTATAAAATAAACAAAAAGAAGCGCAATTTACCATAAATGGCATGAGGCTGGGGAAACTAAAGCGGTGTGCGAAGGCAGGCAGGAAGCGCCGGAACGGGGAATGTTCCGGCTAAACAGAGCATTATCAGGCAGTAACGCGCTGCTGGCGGCGTCTTACTACGCGAAGACGCAACGTGTCATAGGCCCAGTTGTAGAACATGGTGTATGGCAGGAAGAAAAGGAAGAAACCGATTTCCAGCGTGAAGGCCTGCAACAGGCTGACGTTCAGCGCCCAGGCGACAATACTCACACCAATAACGATAAAGCCGCTTTCAAATCCCAGCGCGTGCAGTGCGCGAACTTTAGCGGTGCGCGTCACTACGTGTGACGGCCAGAAGCGGTCAAACAGCGCGTTATAGATGATATTCCAGATCATCGCCGTGGTTGCCAGCAGAATGGTTAAGCCTCCCATTTCCAGCACTGAGCGCTGCATCAGCCAGGCGGTAGTCGGGGCCAGAATGGCGGTGGCAATGCCTTCGAAGCAGACCGCATGGAAAATGCGTTCGAGTAGCGAACGGCGTTGGACTAAATCATGTTGCATAGGATCAAACCTTTTTTTCATCTCCGGGAAAACGGAATGTCAGGCATTTTATCGTTTAATATGATATCTAAAAGATAGAATCCATCGATAAAGTAGATAGTTCATGCGCTACTCTCCCGAAGCATTGATCGCATTTGTTGAGACGGTCTCCTGCGGCTCGTTTTCCGCTGCGGCGCGCCGGTTACGGAAAAGTCAGTCCACCGTCAGTACGGCGATTGCCCACCTGGAAGCCGATCTGGGGTTTTCACTGTTTGATCGCTCTTCACGACAGCCAGTGCTGACGGAAGAGGGCAAGCGGGTGCTCAGCTATGTGCAGGCTATTCTGTCAGCAAGCGATCGTCTGGATGAGGTGGCGTTATCCCTGTCTGGCGAAACGGAAACCCGTCTGACATTCGTGCTATCCGACACCCTGCATCCAGACGTTCTGGAAGAATTAATGGTGCAGTTCGACCGCCAGTTTCCCCATACAGAATTTGAATGTCTGATCGGCGAAGATGAAGATGTCATCGATCTCCTGCAAAAGGGACGCGCGCAGGTCGGGCTGATTGAAGCGCGCAATCATTACCCTACCGAGATGGGGGTGACGCGTCTGCCCATGCAGACCTGGATGGGACTCTACGTGGCGGCCTCGCATCCTCTGGCCGCGCAGAAAACCCTGCAATGGGATCAGCTGCATACCTGGCGTGAACTGCGGCTGAATACCTATCTGGAAAGTGGCGCCAGCGTGGCGCGCGGCCCGGCCTGGTCTGCACCTAACTATTTGTTATTACTGAGTATGGCGGTACAGGGATTTGGCTGGTGCGCATTGCCTTGCGCGCTGGTGGAAGAGTTCGCGGCTGAAAAACCGCTGGTGCAACTGGATGTGCCCGGCTGGCCGAAGGCGATCTCGATTGATCTTCTCTGGAACAAGAAGTCGCCGCCGGGCGCGGCGGGAAGCTGGCTCCGCGATCATTTACAGCAGGGGCGTATACCGGCTGATTAAAATAGCTGCAATTTCCTTTGTGATAAAACTCACCATTTTTAAACAAGCAGGATAATTATCTTTAACAATCCTCTACTATTGCGGTGTTATTTTGCGCTGAGGTGGTGATGAAAGAGGTTGTGATAGTTGGGGCTTTACGTACGCCGATCGGATGCTTCCAGGGAACGCTGTCCCGCCATTCTGCCGTTGAACTGGGCAGCATGGTGGTAAAAGCGTTGATGGAGCGTACCGGCGTTGATGTACATGCTATCGATGAAGTTATCCTCGGTCAGGTGCTCACGGCGGGCGCAGGACAAAACCCGGCGCGGCAGTCAGCCATCAAAGGTGGGCTGCCCAACACCGTTTCCGCTATCACCATCAACGATGTCTGCGGCTCCGGCCTGAAAGCGCTGCACCTGGCTACGCAGGCAATTCAGTGCGGCGAGGCGGATATTGTCATTGCCGGCGGGCAGGAGAACATGAGCCGGGCGCCGCACGTTCTTACCGACAGCCGCACAGGGGCGCAGCTCGGTAACAGCCAACTGGTGGACAGCCTGGTTCACGACGGCTTGTGGGATGCGTTTAACGATTACCACATGGGCGTTACCGCTGAAAATCTGGCGCGGGAATACGGCATCAGCCGCGAATTGCAGGACGCCTATGCCCTCAGCTCCCAGCAAAAAGCGCGGGCGGCCATTGATGCCGGGCGTTTTAAAGCTGAGATTGTCCCGGTTGTCACCCAGCGTAACGGCCAGCCTGTCGTTGTCGATACTGATGAGCAGCCAAGAACCGATGCCAGCGCGGAAGGATTGGCCCAGTTGAACCCGGCATTTGATCTCCTCGGCTCGGTCACGGCGGGCAATGCCTCGTCAATTAACGATGGCGCGGCTGCCGTCATGATGATGAGCGAAGCCAAAGCGCAGGAACTGGATTTACCCATACTGGCGCGTATTCGCGCTTTTGCCAGCGTCGGCGTCGATCCCGCACTGATGGGCATTGCGCCCGTTTACGCCACCCGACGTTGTCTTGAACGGGTAGGCTGGCAACTGGCGGATGTGGATCTTATCGAGGCTAACGAGGCTTTTGCTGCGCAGGCGTTATCCGTTGGCAAAATGCTGGAGTGGGACGAACGCCGGGTGAACGTTAACGGCGGAGCGATTGCGCTCGGTCATCCCATTGGCGCATCCGGCTGCCGGATTCTGGTGTCGCTGGTGCATGAGATGGTTAAACGCAATGCGCGAAAGGGCCTGGCGACGCTCTGCATTGGCGGTGGGCAAGGTGTGGCGCTTGCTATCGAACGAGATTAAAACCGCTTTCATTTTCCGCTTCCCCCATACAGGCGCTGCCAACCGCGCCAGCCGCAATATGTGCTGATATTTCCCCTCCCTGACGCCGCGGGTTGCAGCAATCCGGCGTTTCTTTTCAGGAGCACACGCTGCTCCCATATCCACCTGATAAACCTATCTTATTGTTTTTAATTTTATTTTAAGTATCTCCGCCTGTGCCTGTTAAAGGGAAATCTCGCGCTGACGTGATCGCAATTACACTTTTGATAATAAGATGCAGAAAAACTGAAACAACGTTTTATTTGTAATTGAAAACCCGTTTCTGGAGGGATATCATTACCGCATAAAGTAAAACGGAACGGTGTTTCGCCTTCCGTTCTGACATTCACGGTCGGTTTATTATTGGAGGTTGATGTGGACGTAAGACAGAGCATCCACAGCGCGCACGCTAAAACGCTGGACACCCAGGGGCTGCGCAACGAGTTTTTGGTCGAGAAAGTGTTTGTTGCTGATGAATACACCATGGTTTACAGCCACATCGACCGCATTATTGTCGGCGGCATCATGCCGGTAGCGAAAACGGTTTCCGTTGGCGGTGAAGTCGGTAAACAACTGGGCGTTACCTACTTCCTGGAGCGTCGTGAACTGGGGGTGATCAACATCGGCGGGCCGGGCACGATCGCTGTTGATGGCCAGTGCTATGAGATCGGCCACCGCGATGCCTTATATGTCGGTAAAGGCGCGAAAGAAGTTGTTTTCGCCAGCGTTGATGGAGCAAATCCGGCGAAGTTCTACTACAACTGCGCGCCGGCGCATACCACTTATCCGACTAAAAAAGTGACGCCAGCCGATGTCGCGCCGGTCACTCTGGGCGACAACCTCACCAGTAACCGCCGCACCATTAACAAATACTTCGTGCCGGACGTACTGGAGACCTGCCAACTGAGCATGGGCCTGACCGAACTGGCGCCCGGCAACCTGTGGAACACCATGCCTTGTCACACCCATGAACGCCGCATGGAAGTGTACTTCTATTTCAACATGGAAGAGAACGCCTGCGTCTTTCATATGATGGGGCAGCCTCAGGAAACGCGTCATATCGTGATGCATAACGAGCAGGCGGTTATCTCCCCAAGCTGGTCTATTCACTCCGGTGTCGGCACCCAGGCCTATACGTTCATCTGGGGGATGGTGGGTGAAAACCAGGTCTTTGATGATATGGACCACGTTGCAGTAAAAGATCTGCGCTAGTCGCGGACGGCAATCATGTCTGTCCGTGACAGGCACTAAGAAAATAAGGATTAACAATGATTTTGAATGCATTCTCTCTTGAAGGTAAGGTCGCGGTAGTCACAGGTTGTGATACCGGTCTGGGTCAGGGGATGGCGCTGGGTCTGGCGGAAGCGGGCTGTGATATTGTCGGGATCAACATTGTTGAGCCGACGGAAACCATTGAACGCGTCACCGCGCTGGGCCGCCGTTTTTTAAGTCTGACGGCGGATTTGCGTCAGATTGACGGTATTCCAGCCCTGCTTGAACGTGCGGTGGCGGAGTTCGGCCACATCGATATTCTGGTGAATAACGCCGGTCTGATCCGCCGTGAAGACGCGATCGACTTCAGTGAAAAAGACTGGGATGACGTCATGAACCTGAACATTAAGAGCGTGTTCTTTATGTCTCAGGCTGCGGCGAAGCACTTCATCGCCCAGGGTAACGGCGGCAAAATTATTAATATCGCCTCTATGCTCTCCTTCCAGGGCGGGATTCGCGTTCCTTCTTACACCGCGTCTAAAAGCGGCGTTATGGGCGTAACGCGCCTGATGGCGAACGAATGGGCGAAACATAACATCAACGTGAACGCTATCGCGCCGGGTTACATGGCGACGAACAATACTCAGCAACTGCGTGCTGATGAGCAGCGTAGCGCGGAAATCCTCGACCGTATTCCGGCGGGGCGTTGGGGGCTGCCGAGCGACCTGATGGGGCCGGTGGTGTTCCTGGCATCCAGCGCATCTGACTATATTAACGGCTATACCGTTGCGGTGGATGGCGGCTGGCTGGCGCGTTAATTCTGATGTCGTAAAAGCCTCGCCCCGGTGAGGCGATAACATCCGGCCTGCGCAGGGGTTCCTGTACAGGCCGGATGCGTATGGCTTACGCGTTGAGGAAATCTTCGCGTACTGGCGTGAAGGTATCCAGCAGTGTTCCCGGTTGTAAACACACGCAGCCATGCATGATATTGGGCTGTTTATATAGCGTATCGCCGGCGCGCACCACATGCTTTTCTTCACCAATAGTAAACTCAAATTCACCAGACAAAACGTAAGTCAGCTGTTCATGAGGATGATTGTGCAACGGCCCGATTGCGCCTTTTTCGAAATTTACCTCTACCGCCATCATGTTACCGTCGTGAGCCAGAATACGCCGGGTAACGCCATTTCCCAGATCCTCAAGCGTCGTCTCATTATGAAAAATAAACATGCGGTGATCCTGTTATTTATTGAAACAATGTTTCAACTAAATTAGTTCATACCGGGGGAAAAGAAAATGGCAGACCAAATGAACTGGAAACTTGATCACAAGTTTGCTTCACTGCTGTCATCAAGGTGAGAAGGAGAAGGTAATGAAAACGATTGGACTGCTGGGCGGCATGAGTTGGGAATCGACGATCCCCTATTACCGTTTGATTAATGAAGGAATCAAAGCACGCCTGGGCGGTTTGCATTCCGCCAGCCTGTTGCTGCATAGCGTTGATTTCCATGAAATTGAAGAGTGTCAGCGCCAGGGCGAGTGGGATAAAACGGGAGATATTCTGGCGCAGGCCGCACTGGGTTTGCAGCAGGCGGGCGCAGAAGCGATAGTGCTGTGTACTAATACCATGCATAAAGTGGCGGAGACGATTGAGTCGCGCTGTTCACTGCCGTTTTTACATATTGCGGATGCGACAGGGCGGGCGATTGCGCGCAAAAACATGACGCGCGTGGCGCTACTGGGGACGCGCTACACGATGGAGCAGGATTTTTATCGCGGGCGTCTGGAGCAGCGGTTTGCGATTGAAACCCTGGTGCCGGAAACTGACGACCGCGCGCAGATCAACCAGATAATCTTTGACGAACTGTGCCTCGGCGAGTTTAGCGAACGCTCCCGCCAGTATTATTTGCAGGTGATCGAACGTCTGGCGGCGCAGGGCGCTCAGGGCGTGATTTTCGGCTGTACTGAGATCGGGTTGCTGGTGCCGGAAGCGCAGAGCGCGCTGCCGGTGTTTGATACTGCGGCGATCCATGCGGCTGACGCCGTGGAATTTATGCTTTCGTAACCGGCTCCAGAATGGCCTCCAGCGGATCGACAAGACGCGGAAGGCTGGTTTGCAGGTGCTCGCTGAACGCATCCACCAGCGCGGATGATGGCCGGTGCAGCGGGCGGATCAGACTGACGGTAAACGGAACGTCGACACTGAACCGCCGCACGGTCACTCCGCTGGCGGCATAATCCAGCGCGGTGAGCGGGTTAACCACCGAAAGCCCGGCGCCCGCGCGCACCATCGCGCAAACCGACGCCGCGCTGTGGGTTTCCACGACCATCCGGCGTTTAACCTGGTGTTCGTTAAACAGCGCATCCAGCAACTGACGATAGCTGTCGGTGCGCGACAGGCTGATGTAGTTCTCTCCCTGAAAGTCGCCCGGCGTCAGCACGGATTTGGTCGCCAGCGGGTGGCCGGGCGGCAGCACGCACACTTCATTTAGCGTCAACAACGCGGTGCGTTCGGTGCCTGCCGGGGTATGCAACGTCTCCGTCAGGCCGAGGTCGTGGCGTTGAGCGGAAAGCCACTCTTCCAGCAGCGGCGACTCCTGCGGCACGATGTTCAGGCTGACATCAGGATAGCGGGCGAGAAACGGTTGCAGCAGCGTGGGTAAAAAGGACTGGGAGAAAACGGGCAGGCAGACAATCGACAGCTCGCCCTGGCGAAATTCACGCAGGCTCTCCGCCGCGTTTACAATGCGATCCAGCCCATACCAGGAACGCTGCACCTCTTCGAATAGCCGTAATCCTTGCACCGTCGGGTGCAGGCGTCCGCGCGTGCGCTCAAACAGTTTAAGCCCCAATACTTTTTCGAACCGCGCCAGCTCCCGGCTAACGGTGGGCTGCGAGGTATGCAGCAGGCGCGCCGCTTCGGTCAGGTTTCCGGCGGTCATCACGGCATGAAAGATTTCAATGTGGCGCAGGTTCACGGCTGCCATCGTTGGCTTTCCCCTCAGTGGATATCATCCATATCATTTTTGCATAGACTCGCCATAAAACGATATTTTTTATTCCCTTCAGTTTGTGGCGTAATCATAAAAAATGTCTTGCCCGGAGCCTGCTATGCCACATTCACTGAATTGCACTGATACCGACCTCAACGCTGAAAATCTGCTCAGACTACCGGCGGAATTCGGCTGCCCGGTATGGGTCTATGACGCGCAGATTATTCGCCGTCAGATCGCGGCCCTGCAACAGTTTGATGTGGTGCGCTTTGCGCAAAAGGCCTGCTCGAATATTCATATTTTGCGCCTGATGCGTGAGCAGGGCGTAAAGGTGGATTCCGTTTCGCTGGGTGAAATTGAGCGCGCGCTGGCGGCGGGATATGATCCGCAAAACCATCCTGATGATATCGTCTTCACGGCTGATGTCATTGACGCCGCCACGCTGGCCCGCGTCAGCGAACTGCGCATTCCGGTGAATGCCGGGTCGGTGGATATGCTGGATCAACTGGGGCAGGTTTCGCCGGGTCATCGCGTCTGGCTGCGTATCAATCCCGGTTTTGGTCACGGGCACAGCCAGAAAACCAATACCGGCGGCGAGAACAGCAAACACGGCATCTGGCATACCGATCTGCCTGCCGCGCTGGCGGTGATGCAGCGCCATCGGCTTCAGCTTGTCGGGGTTCACATGCACATTGGTTCCGGCGTTGATTACGGTCATCTGGAGCAGGTGTGCGGCGCGATGGTGCGCCAGGTTATCGATTTTGGGCAGGATCTGGAGGCGATTTCGGCGGGAGGCGGGCTGTCGATCCCTTATCACGAGGGAGAAGAGGCGGTCGATACGCAGCATTACTTCGGACTGTGGAACGCTGCCCGCGAGCAAATCGCTCGCCATCTGGGGCATCGGGTGAAGCTGGAAATTGAGCCGGGACGTTTTCTGGTGGCGCAATCCGGCGTGCTGGTGACGCAGGTACGCAGCGTGAAAGAGATGGGGCGCCGTCATTTTGTGCTGGTGGATGCCGGTTTCAACGACCTGATGCGCCCGGCAATGTACGGCAGCTATCACCATATTACGGCGCTGGCGGCGGACGGTCGCTCGCTTGAACATGCGCCGCTGCTGGACACCGTGGTGGCGGGGCCGTTGTGTGAATCTGGCGATGTCTTTACGCAGCAGGAAGGCGGTAACGTGGAAACGCGTGCGCTGCCTGCGGTCGCGCCGGGGGATTACCTGGTTCTGCACGATACCGGCGCGTACGGCGCGTCCATGTCATCAAATTACAACAGCCGACCGCTGCTGCCGGAAGTGCTGTTTGATAATGGTAAAGCGCGATTGATTCGCCGCCGCCAGACGATTGAAGAGTTGCTGGCGCTGGAAGTTTTTTAACCGGCAGGCCGGATAAGGTTCCTTTGCCTGATGGCGCTACGCTTATCAGGCCTACGATACTGTAGGCTGGATAAGGCGCTTGCGCCGCCATCCGGCAAACCATCAGCAATCCGACTGAAAAAATGGCCCGGTGGTCACTGAATCACGCAGCACTAATGTTCCTGTAAACGGCGGGATCGGCTCCAGCTCCTCGCCGCTCGCCAGCCGAATCGCCTGATCGATTGCGGTGGTGATCATACTGTCGATCGGCAGATAAACAGTGGACAGCGCCGGTTCCAGCCACTTCGCGCTGGGCGCGTCATCGAAGCCAAACAGCGAAATATCCTGCGGTATCCGCAGCCCGGCCTGATGCAGCGCCTTTGATGCGCCAAGTGCCATATCGTCGTTACAGGCAAAGAGCGCGGTAAAGGCGATCCCTTCCTCCAGCAGTTCACGGCACGCTTCGTACCCGCGTGTCATACTGGAGTCGCCGTATTTCACTTTCGCCGGGTCCCAGGCGATCCCGTTTTTCTCCAGCGCCTTGCGGTAGCCCGTCAGACGGGATTTTCCCGTTGGCGTGTGATTCGGTACGGTAATGCAGGCGATATCCCGATGGCCCTGTGAGATCAGGTAATCCACCGCCTGAAACGCGGCATCTTCCTGTTCAAAGAATATGGCGCGATCGCGGGCCAGACTGACATCGCGGTTGATCACGACCAGCGGCGTCTCTATGGTATTAATCAACGAGATGATCGTTTTTTCGCTCATATAGCGGGTATAGAGAATGATCGCGTCGCACTGCCTGTCGGCCAGCATTTGCACCGCCTCTTGCTCGCGTTCCGGCGTGTCATGGCCATCGGTCACGATAAGCTGCTTACCGTGCGACTCCGTCTGGCGTGACGCCTGTTGCAGCAAACGCCCGAAGTAAAATCCGTCAAAGGTCGAGACAACAAGCCCAATGCTGTTACTGGTGCGGTTCGCCAGCGATCGCGCCAAAAAATTGGGTCGGTAATCTAACGCCTGCATCGCTTTGAAGACTTTCTGGCGCGTGCTCTCTTTCACCTGTCCCGTTCCGTTCAGCACGCGAGAAACCGTCGCTTTTGATACGCCCGCGCGACGTGAAACATCCAGCATTGTTGTCATGACGCTATCCTGATTAATCGTTTGACGAAGAATTCCCGGTTTCCGACGGCGTCGAAACGGAATGCCGACGTACCAGAGTAGGGCTAAAGACATGGGTGATTTCGGGTACAGGCCGTTTTTCCGCCAGTGCGAGCGCCAGTTCGGCGGCCTGGGTCGCCATGGTCACGATCGGGTAGCGTACCGTGGTCAGACGTGGACGCACGTAGCGCGAGACCAGCACATCATCGAAACCAATCAGTGAAATTTCGCCCGGCACGTCAATACCGTTGTCGTTTAATACGCCCATTGCGCCTGCGGCCATCGAATCGTTGTAACAAGCGATCGCCGTGAAGTTTCTTCCGCGACCTAACAGTTCGGTCATTGCCTGTTCACCGCCGCTCTCATCCGGTTCACCAAATGTGACCAGCCTGTCGTTAGCCGGAATATGGCTCTCTTCCAGCGCGTCGTAATAACCCTTGAGCCGGTCTTCCGCATCAGAAATCGAATGGTTGGAACAGATATAGCCGATGCGGGTATGGCCCTGCTGAATTAAGTGACGCGTTGCCAGCCAGGCGCCGTAACGGTCATCTAACGCCACGCAGCGCTGCTCAAACCCAGGCAGGATGCGGTTAATCAGCACCATGCCAGGCATCTGTTTCATTAATGACGCCAGGTCCGCGTCCGGGATCATCTTGGCGTGTACGACTAACGCCGCGCAACGATGGCGGATCAGTTGTTCAATCGCCTGACGCTCTTTTTGTTCATTATGGTAGCCGTTGCCAATCAGTAAGAAATTACCGGTGTGGTAGGCCACCTGCTCGACCGCTTTAACCATCGCGCCAAAGAAAGGGTCGGAGACATCCCCCACGACTAAACCAATTGTCTCCGTGGATTGCTGCGCCAGCGCTCGCGCATTGGCGTTGGGGTGATAGCTGAGCGATTCCATCGCGCTGGTGACCGCGAGGCGGGATGCTTCGCTGGCTTTCGGGGAATCATTAATAACGCGAGAAACGGTGGCGACTGAAACACCAGCCAGTCGGGCTACATCCTTTATGGTCGCCATGACAGTACCTATAGTGGGTAAACGCTTACATTTCGTCAGTGTTACGGAAAATGGCTATCTGTTCAAGCAGATTGCCTGACGGGAACGCGCAAATGTGAGCGCACGCCGGGGAAGTAAGACAGAAAAGGGAGAATGCAAACCTTTGGTTACACTTTGCGAAGCGCTGTTGCGATTGTTCGCTGGTGAGGGCGTCGGGCGGATTGCTAGAGTTGAGATCCCAGAGGTATTGATAGGTGAAATCAGCTTTCGGGTTGATCACAAGAATTACACCAACCTGCGCATCATGTGCAGGTTTTTTTTTGCGATTACACCAATCTGTAACAGTAACCGATAATTTACACAACTCGTTGCATTTGTGTTCATTCCTTTGCGTTTTGCTGGTGGCGCGCAGCGTCGCCGGAGACCACAATCAAGATCCCAGAGGTATTGATTGGTGAGATTATTCGGTACGCTCTTCGTACCTGTCTCTTGCACCAACCTGCGCGGATGCGCAGGTTTTTTTTCGTCCTTCCATTTACCTGTCGCGCCTGTTCCCCATCTCGTATAATCTGCAACCATGCATCTTTACCGAACTGTGAGCAAAGGGAGTTGACATGCTTTTTGGATTTTTTCGCAACCTGTTCCGCGTGCTTTATCGTGTACGCGTCACCGGGGATGCCAGGGCGCTACAGGGTGAGCGCATCCTGATCACGCCAAACCATGTCTCTTTTATCGACGGTATTTTACTCGCCCTGTTTTTACCGGTTCGCCCTGTTTTCGCGGTCTATTCCTCTATCAGCCAGCAATGGTATATGCGCTGGTTAAAGTCGCTGATTGATTTCGTGCCGCTCGACCCGACGAAGCCGATGGCGATTAAGCACCTGGTACGCCTGGTAGAGCAGGGCCGCCCGGTGGTTATCTTCCCGGAAGGGCGAATTTCGGTGAGCGGTTCGTTGATGAAAATCTACGACGGCGCCGGGTTTGTGGCGGCGAAGTCTGGCGCAACGGTGGTGCCGGTTCGTATTGAAGGCGCAGAGCTTACGTACTTTAGCCGCCTGAAAGGTCTGGTAAAACAGCGCTTTTTCCCGCGCATTCACCTGCATATCCTGCCGCCCACCCATCTGCCGATGCCGGAGGCGCCGCGAGCGCGCGAGCGCCGCAAACTGGCCGGAGAAATGCTGCATCAAATTATGATGGAAGCGCGCATGGCGGTGCGCCCGCGTGAAACGCTGTATGAATCACTGTTAGCTGCGCAGTACCGCTACGGGGCGGGTAAAAACTGTGTTGAAGATATTAACTTCACGCCGGACACTTATCGCAAATTGCTGACAAAAACGCTGTTTGTCGGCCGCATTCTGGAAAAATACAGCGCGCAGGGCGAAAACATCGGCCTGATGCTGCCAAACGCGGCCATCAGCGCCGCCGTCATTTTTGGCGCGGTTTCTCGTGGCCGTATCCCGGCGATGATGAACTACACGGCGGGTGTGAAAGGGTTGACCAGCGCCATTACCGCTGCGGAGATCAAAACCGTATTCACCTCCCGTCAGTTTCTTGAGAAAGGCAAACTCTGGCATCTGCCGGAGCAACTGACGCAGGTTCGCTGGATTTATCTCGAAGATTTAAAAGCTGATGTGACGCTCGCCGATAAGCTCTGGATTTTTGCGCATCTGCTGATGCCGCGCCTGGCGCAGGTCAAACAGCGGCCGGAAGAGGCGGCAATGATCCTCTTTACATCCGGTTCGGAAGGGCACCCGAAAGGCGTGGTGCACAGCCATAAAAGCCTTCTGGCGAACGTTGAGCAGATAAAAACCATTGCCGATTTCACGGCGAACGACCGCTTTATGTCAGCGCTGCCGCTGTTCCACTCCTTCGGCCTGACCGTCGGCCTGTTGACGCCGCTGCTGACCGGCGCTGAGGTGTTTCTCTATCCCAGCCCGTTGCACTATCGCATTGTGCCGGAACTGGTCTATGACCGGAACTGCACGGTGCTGTTTGGCACGTCGACGTTTCTGGGCAACTACGCGCGCTTTGCCAACCCGTATGACTTCTATCGCCTGCGCTATGTCGTCGCCGGCGCGGAAAAATTGCAGGACAGCACCCGACAGCTCTGGCAGGACAAATTCGGTCTGCGCGTTCTGGAAGGTTACGGCGTGACCGAATGCGCGCCGGTCGTGTCGATTAACGTACCTATGGCGGCGAAGCCGGGCACCGTTGGGCGCATTTTGCCAGGCATGGATGCGCGCTTGCTGGCGGTTCCGGGCATTGATGACGGCGGACGTCTGCAACTCAAAGGGCCTAATATCATGAACGGCTACCTGCGGGTTGAAAAACCGGGCGTGCTGGAAGCGCCTGCGGCGGAAAATGCGCTGGGCGACGTTGAACAGGGCTGGTACGACACGGGCGATATTGTGCGTTTCGATGAAAACGGTTTTGTGCAGATCCAGGGGCGAGCGAAGCGCTTTGCGAAAATCGCCGGAGAGATGGTTTCGCTGGAGATGGTCGAACAGCTGGCGCTGAGCGTCTCGCCAGATAAAATGCACGCTACGGCGATTAAAAGCGACGCCAGCAAGGGCGAAGCGCTGGTGCTGTTCACGACAGACGGCGAGCTGACGCGTGAAAGCCTGCTGCAATATGCCCGCACACACGGCATTCCTGAACTTGCCGTACCGCGTGATATCCGCTATCTGAAACAACTTCCGTTACTGGGCAGCGGCAAGCCGGACTTTGTGACGCTGAAAAGCTGGGTTGATGAACCGGAAAAACAACATGCGTGAGTCAGTACATACTAACACTTCGATCTGGTCGAAAGGGATGATGTCGGTTATCGCCGCGCAGTTTCTCTCTGCGTTTGGCGATAACGCTCTGTTGTTCGCGACGCTGGCGCTGCTGAAGGCGCAGTTCTACCCGGACTGGAGCCAGCCGATCCTGCAAATGGTGTTTGTAGGCGCTTACATTCTTTTTGCCCCCTTTGTCGGGCAGGTGGCGGACAGCTTTGCTAAAGGTCGGGTGATGATGTTCGCCAACGGCCTGAAACTGTTGGGCGCTGCGAGCATCTGTTTTGGTTTTAATCCCTTTGTCGGCTATACGCTGGTGGGGATTGGCGCGGCGGCTTACTCTCCGGCGAAATATGGCATTCTTGGCGAGCTGACCACGGGCGACAAACTGGTGAAAGCCAATGGTCTGATGGAAGCCTCCACTATTGCCGCGATTCTGCTGGGATCGGTGGCGGGCGGCGTACTGGCAGACTGGCATGTGATTGCGGCGCTGGTCGCCTGTGCGTTGGCCTATGCGGGCGCAGTCGTCGCTAACCTTTTTATTCCGAAACTCGCGGCGGCGCGGCCAGGCCAGTCCTGGCATTTGCGTAAGATGGTGCGCAGCTTCTTCTGTGCCTGCATGTCGCTCTGGCGTAACGGGGAGACGCGTTTCTCGCTGGTTGGCACCAGCCTTTTTTGGGGCGCGGGCGTCACGCTGCGTTTTCTGCTGGTGCTGTGGGTGCCGGTAGCGCTGGGAATTACCGATAACGCCACGCCGACTTACCTGAACGCAATGGTGGCGATCGGTATTGTTGTGGGCGCAGGCGCTGCGGCGAAGCTGGTTACGCTGGAGACGGTAGCGCGTTGTATGCCTGCGGGTATTCTGATTGGCGTGGTGGTGCTGATTTTCTCTTTGCAGCACGCATTGCTTCCGGCCTATGCGCTGTTGACGCTTATTGGCGTGCTGGGCGGCTTTTTCGTGGTGCCGCTCAATGCGTTATTGCAGGAGCGCGGCAAGAAAAGCGTTGGCGCGGGCAATGCGATTGCGGTACAGAACCTGGGGGAGAACAGCGCGATGCTGTTGATGCTGGGTCTCTATTCGCTGGCCGTACTGGTGGGCATTCCGGTCGTGGCGATCGGCATTGGTTTTGGCGGGCTGTTTGCGCTGGCGATTGCGGCGCTGTGGATTTGGCAGCGCCGCCAGATGTGATTGTTGCGCCGTCGGTAGGCCTGATAAACGCAGCGCCATCAGGCAGAAGCGCCGGATGAGCGCATTACGGTGCCGGGTAGGTATAAACCTGATGCACCGCTTCGATCTCCGCCAGCACCTCTTCGCTTAACTCCAGATGCAAACTCTCAACGTTGGTTTTTAACTGCGCCATCGTCGTTGCGCCCAACAGGGTGCTGGCGACGAACGGCTGACGACGCACAAACGCCAGCGCCATCTGGGCCGGATCGAGGTTGTGGCGTCTGGCGATGTCGACGTAGGCCGCAACCGCCTTTTGCGCCTGCTCGCCGCTGTAGCGCGTAAAACGGCTAAACAGGGTGTTGCGCGCGCCGGCGGGTTTGGCGCCATTCAGATATTTACCGGTCAACGTACCGAACGCCAGGCAAGAGTAGGCCAGCAGCTCGACGCCTTCATACTGGCTGACTTCCGCTAATCCCACCTCATAACTGCGGTTCAGCAGGCTGTAAGGGTTCTGGATAGTAACAATGCGCGGCAGATCATGTTTATCCGCCAGATGCAGATAGCGCATGACGCCGAAGGCCGTTTCGTTAGAGACGCCGATGTAGCGAATTTTGCCCGCGCGCTGGAACTCCGTCAGCGCGTCCAGCGTTTCGAGCAGCGTGACAACCGGTGCCGAATCCGTCCAGCTGTAGCCCAGCTTGCCGAAGCAGTTGGTCGGGCGCTGCGGCCAGTGAACCTGATACAGATCCAGATAGTCGGTTTGCAGGCGTTTGAGGCTGTCGTGTAAGGCCTCACGGATATTTTTACGATCCAGCGCCTGATTGGGGCGAATTCCGCTGTCGTTATTACGCGATGGGCCGCTTACCTTGGAAGCGATAACCAGCTTCTCACGGCTGCCGTGTTTAGCAAGCCAGTTACCGACATAGGTTTCTGTTAGCCCCTGGGTTTCCGGGCGTGGAGGCACCGGATACATTTCGGCGACGTCGATCAGGTTAATGCCCTGATCCACGGCGTAATCGAGCTGTGCATGTGCGTCGGCTTCGCTGTTTTGTTCACCAAACGTCATTGTGCCCAGCCCCAGTGTACTTATTTCAAGCGAGCTGTGGGGTATACGGTGATAGTGCATAGCCGTTTCCTTCTTATTATGAAGTCAGTAAATCCCGACAAAGGAATATAAAAATGGCAGAGGGAAGAGAAAAGGGAAAGAGAAAATTCTAAGGCCAGCAGGGCTGCTGACCTCAACAATTAGCGTTCAATGATCTGAGAGACTTCGTCACGATTGATTTGCATCGCGTTGCCTTGCTGATCGTGGTAGCTCACCAGACCCGTATCATCGTCAATTTCTGGTTTACCGTCGGTCAGAATCATCCGACCATCTTTGGTCGCCATTACATAATCGCTGCTACATCCAGAAACAGCAAAAGCCAGTCCTACAGCGGAAATCACAACTGCCCATTTTTTCATCCATTTATCCTCACGTGGCCTGCGTCTGATAATAGTCTAGTAATAACCTGAAGTTATGTCTGATAAAAGCAGTAAAATCTTAAACTGTGAGGAACGGGAGAGGCATTGCGGGTATTCGCTCCCCTTACAGGGAGCGACAGAGTGAATCAGAGAGGGTTCTTTTTATTGCGCATCAGGTTCAGGCTCTCTACCGCGATAGAGAAGAACATGGCGAAGTAGATGTACCCTTTCGGAACGTGTACATCGAAACTTTCCAGAATCAGGGTAAAGCCGACCAGAATCAGGAAAGAGAGCGCCAGCATTTTTACGGAAGGGTGGCGGTCAACAAACTCGCCGATAGGGCGCGCCGCGAACATCATCACGCCGACGGCAATCACAACTGCCGCCATCATGATAAACAGATGATCCGAGAGGCCCACCGCCGTGATGACGGAATCAAGGCTGAAAATAATATCCAGCATCATGATCTGGACAATCGCGCCCAGGAAGGAGGAGACGCGCGTTTTCAGCCCTTCTTCCTCGCCTTCAATCGATTCGTGAATCTCTTTACTGGCTTTCCAGATCAGGAACAACCCACCCAGCAGCAGGATCAGATCGCGGGCGGAAATCGCTTCGCCGAAAACCTCGAACAGCGGGTTTGTCAGGCGTGTGACCCAGGCGATAGAAGCCAGCAAAGCCAGGCGCATTACCATCGCCGCCGCCAGCCCAAGGCGTCGGGCGTGATTCCGTTGCGCTGTAGGAAGTTTCGCCACCACCAGAGAGAGGAAAATAATATTGTCGATCCCAAGAACGATCTCCAGCAGCGTCAGCGTACCGAGCGCGAGCCAGGCGTTAGGATCGGTTACCCATGCAAATAACATCGAACAAAGTCCTGCCAAAAAAAAGAAGCGCTAATTATAGGCGCGCAATGCGGCAGGTGAAAGTCCAGTCTGTGCCTGTTAGCCCTGTAACAGGAAATGGCGGGCCAGCAGCGTGCGAGTGAAGTTCTTTTTCAGATAAAAGCCGCGCGGCAGCGTCAGAATGGTCTCTCCCTGCGCGCCAATTGCTTCGGTAAGGGCTTTGGCATTCGCCGCTTTTGGCCGCAGTTGTAAAAATTCGCCATGCCGGGCGGTGATCCGCTCAACCTGACCCAGCACAATCATGTCCATCAACTCTTCCCAGTCGAGGCGAAGTTGCTGATCTTCTTCTTCATTTGGGCTCCACAACAGTGGGGAACCGACGCGCCGATCGGCTAACGGAATACTGCGATCCCCCTCTACGGGAACCCATAACACACGTTTTAATTTGTGGCGGACGTGACTTGTTTCCCACGTCACGCCGCTGTTGCCGGTTAGCGGCGCGACGCAGACAAACGTGGTTTCCAGCGGGCGGCCAAGGCTATCGACGGGAATGGTTTTCAGCTCCACGCCAAGCGCGGCGAAATCTTGTTCCGGTTTGCTACCGGCGCTGGCGCCGAGCCAGATCTCCAGCAGCACGCCAATCCAGCCTTTATCCCGTTTCAAATCTTTGGGGGCCACTAAACCGGCCAGCGCCGCCAGTTCGCCCAGCGAGTAACCTGAAAGCTGCTGCGCCTGGGCAAGCAAAAGGGCTTCAGATGCTGGCGGAGAAAGTAGCGGGCGGAGTCCGGGCATGACGTTATACCTTAGGCGAAAAAGTGAACAATGATTTTATACCGTATGAACAGAGTTTAACGATTTCCACACGCGATGTTCAATCGCATGATTTATATTGGTTTTTAGGATCTGATTCTGCAAGTTGCGCAACAGAGCAATGGGTTTTCCAAATCTGGTCACTGAAAATAAACAGGATCTTACACCATGTTATCCACAGAAAGATGGGATAACTGTGAAAAACCGCCACTACTGTTTCAATTTACAGCCTTGACGTGCGACGAAAATCGAATTTTTACACAAATTGTGCCTAACTTATTGGCACAATCTGTGGATAAAAGCGACGGTGGTTGATCTTTCATCAGCCTGACGATCTTCAATGTGATGGCTGTCACGATTTAGCACGAATAGACGCAGGCTTTGCATTTAACTTAATGAATTTACGAGGCTATTTTTTGATGGTGTTTGCCGCCCAATTCAGACTGTTCCGGGTTTTCCCGTAGTAATTCCGTACTTCTTCACAACTATATCCACAGAAAAGGTGAATAAAATCGTCTGTGAACACACCTCTCTGTTTATAACTCGGCTATTTGCTGTGAGTTATTCAATTGTTATTAGTAGCGCGTACGCCTAACAGAGTGGTTTACCGTCTCTCTGGAGTGTGAAACAATCATTCATATATAAGGTTTATGTTGAGGTAGTCCGGTGATTGATGACGATGGCTACCGCCCAAATGTAGGTATCGTAATTTGTAATCGCCAGGGGCAGGTTATGTGGGCCCGGCGATTTGGTCAGCACTCCTGGCAATTCCCGCAAGGCGGGATAAATTCAGGGGAGTCAGCAGAACAAGCGATGTACCGGGAACTGTTTGAAGAAGTCGGGTTGAGCCGTAAAGACGTGCGGATACTTGCTTCTACTCGCAACTGGTTGCGTTACAAGTTACCGAAACGTTTGGTGCGTTGGGACACGAAGCCGGTTTGTATCGGCCAGAAACAAAAATGGTTTCTTCTGCAATTGATGAGCGCTGATGCGGAAATCAATATGCAAACCAGCAGCACCCCTGAGTTTGATGGCTGGCGCTGGGTAAGTTACTGGTACCCGGTCAGGCAGGTGGTGTCATTTAAACGCGATGTCTACCGCAGGGTGATGAAAGAGTTCGCAAGTGTCGTGATGGCGCTTCAGGAGAGTACGCCGAAGCCACAAAACGCACCTGCCTGGCGACGTAAAAGAGGTTAAAGCTACGCAAATTATGCTCACCCGCCTGCGCGAAATAGTGGAAAAGGTGGCCAGTGCGCCGCGCCTTAACGAGGCGTTGAATATTCTGGTCACTGATATCTGTCTTGCGATGGATACAGAGGTCTGTTCGGTCTATCTGGCCGATCACGACCGACGTTGTTACTACCTCATGGCGACGCGAGGGCTAAAAAAACCGCGTGGCCGTACTGTCACACTCGCATTTGATGAAGGTATCGTCGGCCTGGTTGGCAGGCTGGCGGAACCGATCAACCTTGCCGATGCGCAGAAACACCCCAGCTTTAAATACATCCCGTCAGTAAAAGAGGAGCGTTTCCGCGCTTTTCTGGGCGTGCCGATTATTCAGCGCCGCCAGCTACTGGGGGTGCTGGTGGTACAGCAGCGTGAACTGCGCCAGTACGATGAAAGCGAAGAGTCTTTCCTCGTTACGCTGGCGACCCAGATGGCGGCTATCCTTTCGCAGACGCAGCTAACCGCGTTATTTGGTCAATACCGCCATACGCGCATCCGTGCGCTGCCCGCCGCGCCCGGCGTGGCGATAGCGGAAGGCTGGCAGGATGCAACGTTGCCGCTGATGGAGCAGGTCTATGAAGCCTCCACCCTTGACCCGGCGCTTGAGCGCGAGCGGCTGACCGGCGCGCTGGAAGAGGCCGCTAACGAATTTCGTCGTTACAGTAAGCGCTTTGCCGCTGGCGCGCAGAAAGAGACGGCGGCGATCTTCGATCTGTATTCACACCTGCTTTCTGATGCCCGACTGCGTCGTGAACTGTTTGCCGAAGTCGATAAAGGCGCGGTGGCGGAGTGGGCCGTCAAAAAAGTCATCGAAAAGTTTGCCGAGCAGTTTGCCGCCCTGACGGATGGCTACCTCAAAGAGCGTGCCGGAGATTTACGCGCGCTGGGCCAGCGTCTGTTATTCCACCTGGATGACACCATTCAGGGGCCGAACACATGGCCCGAGCGTTTTGTGCTGGTGGCGGACGAACTCTCAGCCACCACGCTGGCGGAACTGCCGCAGGACAGACTGGCCGGCGTCGTGGTTCGCGACGGCGCGGCTAACTCGCATGCGGCGATTATGGTGCGCGCGCTCGGTATTCCGACCGTGATGGGCGCGGATATTCAGCCTTCGGTTCTTCATCACCGCACGCTGGTGGTGGATGGCTATCGCGGGGAGCTGCTGGTCGATCCTGAACCGGTATTGTTGCAGGAATATCAGCGGCTTATCAGCGAAGAGAATGAACTAAGCCGGCTGGCGGAAGATGATGTCAATCTGCCAGCGCATCTGAAAAGCGGCGAACGCGTTAAGGTGATGCTTAATGCAGGGTTAAGCCCGGAACATGAAGAGAAGCTGGGCAGCCGTATCGACGGTATCGGGCTTTATCGCACCGAAATTCCGTTCATGTTGCAAAGCGGTTTCCCCTCGGAAGAAGAGCAGGTGGCGCAGTATCAGGGGATGCTGCAAATGTTTAACGACAAACCGGTGACTCTGCGTACGCTGGATGTCGGCGCGGACAAGCAACTGCCCTATATGCCGATCAGCGAAGAAAACCCGTGCCTGGGCTGGCGCGGCATTCGTATTACGCTCGATCAGCCGGAGATCTTCCTGATCCAGGTGCGCGCGATGCTGCGCGCCAACGCCGCGACCGGCAACCTGAGCATTTTACTGCCGATGGTCACCAGCATTGATGAAGTGGATGAAGCGCGACGCCTGATTGAGCGTGCCGGGCGCGAAGTCGAAGAGATGATCGGTTACGCGATCCCCAGACCGCGCATTGGGATCATGCTGGAAGTGCCGTCGATGGTATTTATGCTGCCGCAACTGGCGAACCGGGTCGATTTTATCTCCGTTGGCACTAACGATCTGACGCAGTACATCCTGGCGGTTGATCGCAACAATACGCGTGTGGCCAGTATTTACGACAGCCTGCACCCGGGGATGTTACGTGCGCTGGCGATGATCGCTCAGGAAGCCGAAAAACAGGGGCTTGATTTGCGGCTATGCGGTGAAATGGCGGGCGATCCGATGTGTGTGGCGATCCTGATAGGCCTGGGATTCCGCCATCTGTCGATGAACGGTCGCTCCGTCGCGCGCGTGAAATACCTGCTGCGGCACATTGATTATGAAGACGCGCAAACGCTGGCGCAGCGCAGTCTGGAAGCGCAAATGGCGACGGAAGTGCGTCATCAGGTGGCGGCGTTTATGGAGCGCCGTGGCATGGGAGGCCTGATACGCGGGGGGTTGTGACAGGCGTAGCGCCATCAGGCAAAGGTGTTGTGCCGTTTGTAGGCCTGATAAGCGTAAGCGCCATCAGGCATTCCTGGGATTGTCATTGATAGCCTATACAGATCTTTTACATCTTCCCGGCATCACCGATGCACCCCTTGTGCTATCATTCGCTCCTTTGGAGCGCCTGTGAACGGCTGGCGCGCATATCAATTGCTGTCTATTTTCAGCGAAATAACAAGAACTTGTGGTGACAGATGACCAGTAGCTATCTGCATTTTCCGGAATTTGATCCGGTCATTTTCTCAATTGGGCCCGTTGCGCTGCACTGGTACGGCATGATGTACCTGGTCGGTTTTGTCTTTGCAATGTGGCTGGCGATTCGCCGGGCAAACCGTCCGGGCAGCGGCTGGACCAAAAACGAAGTTGAAAACTTACTCTATGCCGGTTTTCTCGGCGTTTTCCTCGGTGGCCGTATTGGTTACGTCCTGTTCTACAACTTCCCGCTGTTCCTGGAAAATCCGCTCTATCTGTTCCGCGTCTGGGATGGCGGCATGTCCTTCCACGGCGGCCTGATCGGCGTCATTCTGGTGATGGTGATCTTCGCCAGACGCACTAAACGTTCTTTCTTCCAGGTATCCGATTTCATCGCGCCGCTGATTCCTTTTGGTTTAGGCGCAGGGCGTCTGGGGAACTTTATCAACGGCGAGCTGTGGGGGCGCGTCGATCCGAGCTTCCCGTTTGCCATGCTGTTCCCGGGCTCTCGCGCGGAAGATATCGCGCTGTTGCCGTCAAACCCGCAGTGGCAGTCGATCTTTGATACCTATGGCGTTCTGCCTCGCCATCCGTCCCAGCTGTATGAGCTGGTGCTGGAAGGTATCGTGCTGTTCATTATTCTTAACCTGTTTATCCGCAAGTCGCGCCCGATGGGGGCTGTCTCTGGCCTGTTCCTGATTGGCTATGGCGCCTTTCGTATCATTGTTGAATTCTTCCGCCAACCGGATGCGCAGTTTACCGGCGCATGGGTACAGTACATCAGCATGGGGCAGATTCTCTCTATCCCGATGATTGTCGCTGGTGTGATCATGATGGTTTGGGCTTACCGCCGCAGCCCACAGCAACACGTTTCCTGAGGAACCATGAAACAGTATTTAGAACTGATGCAAAAAGTGCTGGATGAAGGCACACAGAAAAACGACCGTACCGGAACCGGAACGCTTTCCATTTTTGGTCATCAGATGCGTTTTAACCTGCGGGAAGGATTTCCGCTGGTGACGACGAAGCGCTGCCATTTACGCTCCATCATTCACGAGCTGTTGTGGTTCCTGCAAGGCGATACCAACGTCGCTTACCTGCATGAAAACAATGTGACGATCTGGGACGAATGGGCCGATGAAAACGGTAATTTAGGCCCGGTATATGGCAAACAGTGGCGCGCATGGCCTGCGCCGGACGGTCGCCATATTGACCAGATCACCACGGTCATGAACCAGTTGAAAAATGACCCGGACTCCCGCCGTATTATTGTTTCCGCCTGGAACGTCGGCGAGCTGGATAAAATGGCGCTGGCGCCGTGTCATGCGTTCTTCCAGTTCTATGTTGCGGACGGCAAGCTCTCCTGCCAGCTGTATCAGCGCTCCTGCGACGTCTTCCTGGGGCTGCCGTTTAATATCGCCAGCTATGCGTTACTGGTGCATATGATGGCGCAACAGTGCGACCTGGAAGTGGGCGACTTCGTCTGGACCGGCGGCGACACGCACCTGTACAGCAACCATATGGAACAGACGCACCTACAGTTAAGCCGCGAACCGCGCGCGCTGCCGAAACTGGTGATCAAACGTAAGCCTGACTCTATCTTCGACTACCGTTTTGAAGATTTTGAGATTGAAGGCTACGACCCGCATCCTGGCATTAAAGCGCCGGTCGCTATCTGACCTGAGCTCATCCTGTCATAACCGACGCCTTTGCGCGTCGGTTTTTTTTACTCCGTACGCCATTCTTCGGCGCTGCTTCCCGAATTTTTGCAACGCGCTGTAATACGATAACTATTTCTCGTAACGCGCCGAATAATCTGCATTCTTGCCTCGTCATTTTCTCCGCCCCCGGCATACTGCCGCTATGAAAAAACAACAGGGCTATACGCTCATTGAAACAATGGTCGCAATGCTTCTTATGGTTAGCCTTAGCGCCACAGGGCTCTATGGCTGGCAGCGTTGGCAACAGCAGCAACGGTTATGGCAAACCGCCAGCCAGCTGCGGGATTACTTGCTGCAACTGCGTGAGGATGCGAACTGGCACAACCGGGATCACATTGTTCAGGTCATCAGAGAACGCGGCGGCTGGTGCTTTGTCAGCGCTGCTTCGGCGCAAGGTGCCTGTACGCCAGACGCGCCGTTTGTCTTTATTCCAGCATGGCGCGATATCGACATGGTGGAGATCACCCCCTCGCTGGCGTTTTTTGGTCTGCGCAATACCGCCTGGGCCGGGCATATCCGCCTGAAAAACGCCGCGGGCGAATGGCGTCTGGTGGTTTCGTCCTGGGGGCGAATCCGACTCTGTGAGGGACGCGAGGCCGAAGCATGTCGGTGAACGAGCGCGGTTTTTCTCTGCTGGAGGTACTTATCGCGATGGCGATAAGCAGCATGCTACTGCTCGGCGCGGCACGATTTTTACCCGCGCTACAGCGTGAGATTCTACAGACCACGCGGCAGTTGTTGCTGGAAGATGAGATCTGGCAGCGTGCTTATACCGTGGCAAAACACCTGCAACGCGCGGGATATTGTCGGGGAAACTGCACAGGGAAAGGACTGGTGATTGCCGGGCAGGGGGAGTGCGTTATCGTACAGTGGGACGCCAATAATAACGGGCGCTGGGAGACTGCGCCGGGAAAAGAGGCCGAACAGACCGGGTTTCGTTTAAACAATAAAACGCTGGAAACATTGCGTGGGGCAACATCATGCGCAGATAAAGGGTGGGATAAAATGACCGATCCCGATACGGTACAGATTGAGGCATTTAACGTTGAGCGTCAGGAGATGCCCGGTTTTGCGCCGGTACTGACGCTGTCTCTTCAGGGGCGCAGTAAAGCGGCTTCTAAAACCGCTGTTGAGGCGCAATACAGCGTCACCGGGTTTAATCTGTGAAACGTGAACGGGGTGTGTCTTCTCTGGCGATGGTGCTTTTGCTGCTGGTATTGGGCAGCCTGCTGCTTCAGGGGGCAAACCAGCAGCAGGCGAGTTTTTCCACTCTGGTGGCGACAGAAAGCCGGGCCTTGCAGCGTCAGGCGGTGGCGCAGTCGGCGCTGGAATGGGGAAGGATGCAGTCATGGTCGGCGCAGGCTGCGGTTGAGTGTCGGCAATACGCCACGCCGAATGCCCGCGTTTGCCTGCGCCTGCTCGGGAACAACACCGCTTTATTGATTGCGCAGTATGATGGCGCATCGGTCTGGCGCCTGGGTGCTCTGGAGGAAAGCGGCGTTGTATTTTCTCCGCATGGATGGAGCGATTTTTGCCCGTTGAGTGAGGTGGCGTTATGCCAGATACCCTGAACAGGCAGCGTGGTTTTAGTCTGCCGGAAGTGATACTGGCGATGGCGCTGCTGGTGATAACCGTCACTGCGTTATCGGGTTATCAGCGGGCGTTGATGACGAGTCTTGTCGTCAGGGCGCAATATCAACAGCTCTGGCGGTACGGCTGGCAGCAAACGGCGCTGTATTCATTTTCACCTCCCGAAAGCTGGCAGGCCAACCGAATGCAGACAACACAAGCGGGATGTGTCAGCATCAGCGTTAAACTCATTTCCCCTTTGGGCAGGCAAGGCCAGATGTCGCGCTTACACTGCCCGAAAAGTCAGTAGTCAGGAGTTGCTATGTTAAGGGTCTACCACTCCAACCGTCTGGACGTGCTGGAAGCGTTAATGGAATTCATCGTTGAGCGCGATCGGCTTGACGATCCCTTTGAACCCGAAATTGTGTTGGTTCAAAGTACCGGTATGGCGCAGTGGCTGCAAATGACCCTTTCGCAGAAATTTGGTATCGCCGCGAATATCGATTTTCCGCTACCCGCGAGTTTTATCTGGGATATGTTTGTACGCGTGCTGCCTGATATCCCGAAAGAGAGCGCGTTCAGCAAGCAAAACATGAGCTGGAAGCTGATGACGCTGCTGCCGCAACTGCTGGAGCGTGAGGATTTTACGCTACTGCGCCACTATCTGACGGACGACGCTGATAAGCGCAAGCTATTCCAGCTTTCCTCGCGTGCCGCCGATCTTTTCGATCAGTATCTGGTCTATCGCCCCGACTGGCTTACCCAGTGGGAGGCGGGGCAGATGGTTGACGGGTTAGGGGAGGCTCAGATCTGGCAGGCGCCGCTGTGGAAGGCGCTGGTGGAATACACGGCTGAACTGGGGCAGCCGCGTTGGCACCGTGCGAATGTGTATCAGCGTTTTATCCAGACGCTGGAAAATGCGACAACCAGCCCGACGGGGCTGCCTTCGCGCGTCTTTATTTGTGGTATTTCCGCGCTGCCGCCGGTGTATCTCCGGGCCTTGCAGGCGCTGGGAAAGCACATCGAAATCCATCTGCTGTTCACTAACCCCTGCCGTTATTACTGGGGGGATATCAGAGATCCTGCCTGGCTGGCAAAACTGGTGGCTCGTCAGCGTCGTCACAGCTTTGAGGAGCGCGACTTACCGCTGTTTCGCGATAACCAACGCGCCGGGGAGTTATTTAATAGCGACGGCGAGCAGGATGTCGGGAACCCGATGCTGGCGTCCTGGGGGAAACTGGGGCGGGACTACATCTACTTGCTTTCCGAACTGGAAAACACGCAGGAACTGGATGCGTTTGTCGATATTCCCCCGGACAACCTGCTTCATAACATTCAGGCGGACATCCTTGAGCTGGAAAGTCGCGCCGTGGCTGGGGTGAACCTCGAAGAGTACGCCCGAAGCGACAACAAGCGTCCGCTTGACCCGAATGACGCCAGCGTGACCTTTCACGTATGCCATAGCCCGCAGCGTGAAGTGGAGATCCTGCACGATCGTCTGCTGGCGATGCTGGAGGCCGACCCGACGCTGATGCCGCGCGATATTATCGTCATGGTGGCGGATATCGACAGCTATAGCCCCTTTATTCAGGCCGTATTTGGCAGTGCGCCTGCCGAACGCTACCTGCCTTATGCCATCTCCGATCGCCGGGCGCGTCAGTCGCATCCTGTTTTGCAGGCGTTTATCAGCCTGCTGTCGTTGCCGGACAGCCGTTTTGTCTCTGAAGATGTGCTGGCGCTGCTGGACGTGCCGGTTCTGGCGGCTCGGTTTAACATCAACGAAGAAGGGCTGCGCTATCTTCGCTTATGGGTCAATGAGTCGGGTATCCGCTGGGGGATTGATGACGACAACGTGCGCGAGCTGGCGCTTCCTGCAACGGGGCAGCATACCTGGCAATTTGGCCTGACGCGTATGCTGTTGGGTTACGCGATGGAAAGCGCGCAGGGCGAATGGCAGTCCGTGCTGCCTTATGACGAGTCCAGCGGGCTGATTGCGGAGCTGGTCGGGCATCTGGCGTCCCTGCTTATGCAGTTGAACCTCTGGCGTCGCGGGCTGGCGCAGGCGCGTCCGCTGGAAGAGTGGCTCCCGGTTTGCCGCGACATGCTCAATGACTTTTTCTTGCCCGATGCGGAAACGGAAGCCGCAATGACCCTTATCGAGCAGCAATGGCAGGCGATTATCACCGAAGGGCTTGAGGCGGAGTATGGCGATGCGGTGCCGCTGTCTCTGTTACGGGACGAGCTGGCGCAAAGGCTGGATCAGGAACGCATCAGCCAGCGTTTTCTGGCGGGGCCGGTAAACATCTGTACGCTCATGCCTATGCGTTCTATCCCCTTTAAGGTTGTGTGTCTCCTTGGTATGAATGACGGCGTCTATCCGCGTCAGCTGGCGCCGCTCGGTTTTGACCTGATGAGCCAGAAACCGATGCGCGGGGATCGTAGCCGTCGCGATGATGACCGCTACCTGTTCCTTGAGGCCTTAATCTCTGCGCAGCAGACGCTCTATATTAGCTACATCGGGCGCTCTATTCAGGATAACAGCGAACGTTTCCCGTCAGTCCTGGTGCAGGAACTGATGGATTATATCGGGCAAAGTCACTATTTGCCGGGAGATGAAGAACTGACCAGCGATGAGAGCGAGGCCCGCGTGAAAGCGCATATCGCTCGCCTGCACACGAGGATGCCGTTTGATGCGCAAAACTATCTTCCCGGAGAACAGCAAAGCTACGCGCGCGAATGGCTGCCTGCTGCAAGTCAGTCAGGCGAGGCCCACTCTGATTTTGTACAGCCGTTGCCCTATGAACTCCCTGAGACGTTGACGCTGGAAAAACTTCAGCGCTTCTGGGCGCATCCGGTGCGGGCGTTTTTCCAGATGCGGCTACAGGTGAATTTCCGCGCGGAAGAGAGTGAAATTCCCGATACGGAGCCGTTCATTCTGGAAGGGCTAACCCGCTATCAGCTTAATCAGCAGTTGCTTAATACGCTGGTCGAAGAAGAGGATGCCGGGCTTTTATTCCGTCGCTTCCGGGCGGCGGGCGATCTCCCGTATGGCGCTTTTGGCGAGATCCTCTGGGATACGCAGCGTCAGGAGATGCAGTCGCTGGCGGACAGGATTATCGCGTGTCGTCAGCCGGGGAAAAGTATGGAAGTTGATCTGCTCTGCAATGGCGTGCAGATCACGGGGTGGTTGCCGCAGGTGCAGGAAGACGGTTTGTTGCGCTGGCGCCCATCTTTAATAAGCGTTGCGCAGGGAATGCAACTTTGGCTGGAACACCTTGTCTATTGTGCCTGTGGCGGAAAAGGCGAAAGTCGTTTGTTCCTGCGTAAAGAGGGAGAGTGGCGCTTCCCGCCGTTAGAGGCTGAACAGGCGTTAACTTACCTCGCACAGCTGATTGACGGTTATCGGGAAGGGATGTCGTCCCCACTGATGGTTCTTCCTGAAAGCGGCGGCGCATGGATAAAAGCTTGTTATGACGCGGCGAATGATGCCATGTTAGATGATGCTGACACGCTGCAAAAAGCCCGGACGAAGTTCTTGCAGGCTTATGAAGGTAACATGGTGATACGCGGAGAAGGGGATGATATCTGGTATCAACGGTTGTGGCGTCAGCTGGAGCCGAAGACGATAGAGAGCATTATTTCTCAGTCTCAACGTTATCTGTTACCGCTATTTCGTTTTAATCAGTCGTGAGGGTTGTATAAAAATTGCGCAATTAAATGGCTTCATTTATGATGCGTTTTCTGTCACGGACTGATTTTACAATAAGAGATGCTGACTCGTTTAGCACACAGTTTTGTCCTGCTCAATAAGCGCCAGCGTCGCGCTCGCGCTTCACCTGAGCGGGAAAGAAAGTTAATGATGAGGTTCGTGAATGCCCCGCAGCACCTGGTTCAAAGCGTTACTGTTGTTTGTCGCCCTTTGGGCACCCTTAAGTCAGGCAGATACCGGTTGGCAGCCTTTGGTGGAAACCATCCGTAAAAGCGAGAAAGATACGCGTCAGTATCAGGCGATTCGTCTGGACAATGACATGGTGGTTTTGCTGGTATCCGACCCGCAAGCGGTAAAATCGCTTTCCGCGCTGGTGGTGCCTGTTGGATCGCTGGAGGACCCCGATGAACATCAGGGGCTGGCGCACTATCTCGAACATATGAGTCTGATGGGATCTAAAAAATATCCCCAGCCTGACAGCCTTGCCGAATACCTTAAAATGCACGGCGGCAGCCATAATGCCAGCACCGCGCCGTATCGTACCGCCTTCTATCTGGAGGTGGAAAACGACGCCCTGTCAGGTGCGGTCGATCGCCTTGCCGATGCCATTGCCGCCCCGTTGCTGGATAAAAAATATGCCGAGCGTGAGCGCAATGCGGTCAATGCCGAACTGACGATGGCGCGTACGCGAGACGGTATGCGTATGGCGCAGGTCAGCGCAGAAACCATCAACCCGGCGCACCCGGGTTCGCGTTTCTCTGGCGGCAATCTGGAAACCTTAAGCGACAAACCTGGCAATCCGGTTCAGCAGGCGTTGCAGGCGTTTCACGAAAAATATTATTCAGCGAACCTGATGAAGGCGGTGATTTACAGTAACAAACCGCTGCCGGAACTGGCGCGTATTGCGGCTGAAACCTATGGCCGGGTGCCGAATAAAAATATCAAAAAGCCGGAAATTACCGTGCCGGTAGTAACGGACGCGCAAAAGGGCATCATCATTCATTATGTGCCTGCTCTGCCGCGTAAAGTGCTGCGCGTAGAGTTTCGTATTGATAACAACAGCGCGCAGTTTCGCAGCAAAACCGACGAACTGGTGACCTACCTGATTGGCAACCGTAGCCCGGGAACGCTCTCCGACTGGCTGCAAAAACAAGGATTAGTGGAAGGCATTCGTGCGGACTCCGACCCGGTGGTTAACGGTAACAGCGGCGTACTGGCCATTTCTGCTACCCTGACGGACAAAGGGCTGGCGAACCGGGACGACGTTGTCGCCGCCATCTTCAGCTATCTCAACCTGTTACGTGAAAAAGGCGTGGATAAACGCTACTTCGATGAGCTGGCGCATGTGCTGGATCTCGACTTCCGTTACCCCTCTATCACCCGTGATATGGATTACGTCGAATGGCTGGCGGATACGATGATTCGCGTTCCGGTGGAGCATACGCTGGATGCGGTGAATATCGCCGATCAATACGATGCGGCGGCGGTGAAATCACGCCTGGCGATGATGACGCCGCAGAATGCGCGTATCTGGTACATCAGCCCGAAGGAACCGCATAACAAAACGGCCTATTTTGTCGACGCGCCTTATCAGGTGAATAAAATCGACGACAAAACGCTCGCCGACTGGCAGCAAAAAGCGCAGGGCATTGCGCTGTCATTACCGGAGCTTAACCCCTATATTCCAGACGATTTCACGCTGATCAAACCAGAGAAGGAATATCCTCACCCGGAGCTGATTGTCGATGAACCGGATTTGCGCGTGGTTTATGCGCCGAGCCGTTATTTTGCCAGCGAGCCTAAGGCGGATGTCAGCGTTATTCTGCGTAACCCGAAAGCAATGGACAGCGCCAGAAACCAGGTGATGTTTGCGTTAAACGATTATCTCGCGGGGATCGCGCTCGACCAGTTAAGCAACCAGGCATCGGTCGGCGGGATTGGCTTTTCCACCAACGCCAACAATGGTCTGATGCTTAACGCGAACGGTTACACGCAGCGCTTGCCGCAGCTTTTCCAGGCATTGCTGGAAGGGTATTTCAGCTACACCGCGACGGAAGAACAGCTGGAACAGGCGAAATCCTGGTATGCGCAGATGATGGATTCCGCAGAAAAAGGGAAGGCCTACGATCAGGCGATTATGCCGGCACAGATGCTTTCTCAGGTGCCTTACTTCCAGCGTGATGAACGCCGTAAGCTGTTGCCTTCGATCACGCTGAAAGAGGTCATGGCTTACCGCGATACGTTAAAAGCAGGCGCGCGACCGGAGTTTCTGGTGATTGGCAATATGCGCGAAGCGCAGGTGAAAACCATGGCGCGGGATATCCAACAGCAGCTTGGCGCCAACGGTTCAGAGTGGTGTCGCAATAAAGACGTACTGGTGGATAAAAAGCAGTCGGTCATCTTTGAGAAGGCGGGAAGCAGCACTGATTCCGCGCTGGCGGCGGTATTCGTTCCAACCGGTTACGATGAATATGCCAGTTCAGCCTACAGCGCGATGTTAGGGCAAATCGTTCAGCCGTGGTTCTATAATCAGTTGCGTACTGAAGAACAGTTAGGTTATGCGGTGTTCGCTTTCCCGATGAGCGTCGGGCGTCAGTGGGGGATGGGTTTCCTGCTGCAAAGCAGCGACAAGCAACCGTCTTATCTCTGGGAGCGTTACAAAGCATTCTTCCCAACGGCGGAAGCGAAGCTACGGGCGATGACGCCGGAAGAGTTTGCGCAAATTCAGCAGGCGATCATCGCGCAGATGTTGCAAGCGCCGCAAACGCTGGGCGAAGAAGCGTCGAAATTAAGCAAAGATTTCGATCGCGGCAATATGCGCTTTGATTCACGTGATAAAATCGTGGCTCAGATTAAACTGCTGACGCCGCAAAAACTTGCCGATTTCTTCCATCAGGCGGTGGTTGAGCCGCAAGGCATGGCGATACTGTCACAGGTTTCCGGCAGTCAGAACGGGAAAGCAGAGTACGTGCGCCCGGAAGGCTGGAAAGTGTGGGAGAACGTCAGCGCGTTGCAGCAAACCTTACCCCTGATGAGTGAAAAGAATGAATGATGCCGCTGAGTCCCTTGATCCTTTACGCTTGCCCCTTACGGGCGAGCGTCTGATTGAAGCCTCTGCGGGCACTGGCAAAACGTTTACTATCGCCGCGTTGTATCTGCGCCTGCTGCTCGGATTGGGCGGCTCTGCCGCCTTTCCCCGACCGCTGACCGTGGAAGAACTGTTGGTCGTGACGTTTACCGAGGCGGCCACCGAAGAGTTACGCGGCCGCATCCGCAGCAACATCCATGAACTGCGCATCGCCTGTCTGCGTGAAACTACCGATAACCCGTTATATGCCCGCCTGCTGGAAGAGATCGAGGATAAAAAGCAGGCGGCGCAGTGGTTACTGTTGGCGGAAAGACAGATGGATGAGGCGGCGGTATTCACCATCCACGGTTTTTGCCAGCGCATGCTCAGCCTGAATGCGTTTGAGTCCGGCATGCTGTTCGAGCAGCAACTAATCGAAGATGAATCTCTTCTGCGCTATCAGGCCTGCGCCGACTTCTGGCGGCGTCACTGTTATCCGCTGCCGCGCGAAATTGCCCAGGTTGTCTTTGAAGCGTGGAAAGGCCCCCGGGCGCTACTGAAAGATATCGATCGTTATTTGCAGGGCGAAGCGCCGGTTATCAAAGCCCCGCCGCCGTCAGACGAGACGCTGGCGTCTCGCCACGAACACATTTTGTCGAGTATTAACGCCCTGAAGCAGCAATGGTGCGCGTCCGTTGATGAACTGGATGGGGTGATAGAGTCGTCGGGAATCGATCGCAGAAAATTCAATCGCGGCAACCAGACGAAATGGATCGAGAAGATCACGGCGTGGGCGCAGGCGGAAACGCAAACCTATCAATTACCCGATGCGCTGGAGAAATTCTCCCGGCGATTCCTGGAAGAGAGAACCAAAGCGGGCGGCATAACCCCGCAGCATCCGCTGTTTGTCGCCATTGAGGAACTGCTGGCTGAACCGTTGACGATAAAAGATCTGCTGATCACCCGTGCGCTGGCGGAAATCCGCGAGACGGTTGCGCAGGAAAAACAACGCCGGGGTGAATTAGGTTTCGACGACATGCTGAGTCGTCTGGATGTTGCGCTGCGTAGTAATAGCGGCGATGCGCTGGCAAGCGCAATTCGTGGCCGTTTCCCGGTGGCGATGATTGATGAGTTTCAGGATACCGACCCGCAGCAGTACCGCATTTTCCGCCGCATCTGGCGGCATCAGCCGGACACCGCGCTGTTGTTGATTGGCGATCCGAAACAGGCGATTTATGCGTTTCGCGGCGCGGATATCTTCACCTACATGAAAGCCCGCAGCGAGGTCAGTGCCCATTATACGCTGGATACTAACTGGCGTTCCGCACCGGGCATGGTCAACAGCGTGAATACGTTGTTCAGTCAGATGAACGACGCCTTTATGTTCCGCGAAATTCCATTTGCGCCGGTTAAATCGGCCCAGAAGAACCAGTTGCTGCGCTTTGTGCTGAACGGCGAGACGCAGCCCGCCATGAATATGTGGTTGATGGAAGGGGAAAGCTGCGGCATTGGCGACTATCAGAGTTACATGGCGCAGGTGTGCGCGACGCAAATTCGTGACTGGCTGAAAGCCGGGCAAACTGGCGATGCGCTGCTTGTTAGCGAGAAAACCTCACGCCCGGTTCGAGCCTCGGATATCAGCGTGCTGGTGCGAAGCCGCCAGGAAGCGGCGCAAATTCGTGATGCGCTGACGCTGCTGGCGATTCCGTCCGTTTATCTCTCCAACCGCGACAGCGTATTTGAGACGCTGGAAGCGCAGGAGATGCTGTGGATCTTACAGGCCGTCATGACGCCTGAGCGTGAAAATACGCTGCGTAGCGCGATGGCGGCCTCAATGATGGGGCTGACCGCGCAGGACATCGAAACGCTGAATAACGACGAAAATGCCTGGGATACGGTGGTCGAAGAGTTCGACGGCTATCGTCAAATCTGGCATAAGCGCGGCGTCATGCCCATGCTGCGCGCGCTGATGTCAGCGCGGAATATTGCCGAAAACCTGCTGGCGACGGCGGGAGGCGAGCGCCGCCTGACCGATATTCTGCACATCAGCGAATTGTTGCAGGAAGCCGGTTCGCAGCTGGAAAGCGAGCATGCGCTGGTGCGCTGGCTGTCGCAGCATATTCTTGAGCCGGACAGCAATGCCGCCAGCCAGCAACTGCGGCTGGAAAGCGATAAACATCTGGTGCAAATCGTCACCATCCATAAATCAAAAGGGCTGGAATATCCGCTCGTCTGGCTGCCTTTTATTACCCATTTCCGCGTGCAGGATCAGGCGTTTTATCACGATCGCAATTCGTTTGACGCGGTGCTGGATCTCAGCCACGCCGAGGAGAGTGTTGAACTGGCGGAAGCAGAGCGTCTGGCGGAAGATCTGCGTTTGCTTTATGTGGCGCTGACCCGTTCGGTGTGGCATTGCAGCCTCGGCGTTTCGCCGTTGGTGCGTCGTCGCGGAGATAAGAAAGGCGATACCGATGTACACCAAAGCGCGCTCGGGCGCCTGCTGCAAAAAGGTGAGCCGAAAGATGCCGCTGGGCTTCGCGCCTGCATTGACGCGCTTTGCGGGGAGGATATCGCCTGTCGGACGCCAGCCGAACCGGACAGCGAACGCTGGCAGGTAACGGAGGCGTCGCGTGCGGCGCTAAGCGCCAGAGCGTTACGCCGAACGCCTGCCGACAACTGGCGAGTAACCAGTTATTCCGGCTTACAGCAGCAAGGCCATAGCGTCGCCCAGGATTTAATTCCGCGTCTGGATGTGGATGCCGCCGGGGTGGGGGACGTGGCGGAAGAGCCGGAGCTGACGCCGCACCAGTTCCCGCGAGGGGCATCGCCGGGTACATTCCTGCATAGCCTGTTTGAAGACCTCGACTTTACGCAGCCCGTTGACCCGGCCTGGGTGCGGGAAAAACTGGAGCTTGGCGGTTATGACACGCACTGGGAGCCGGTTTTAACGCAGTGGCTGGACGCTGTTTTGCAGGCTCCCCTGACCGAACGCGGCGTGAGTCTGCGTCATCTTTCTGCCCGTGAAAAACAGGTGGAGATGGCGTTTTATCTGCCGATCGCACAGCCGCTTATCGCCAGTCAACTGGATGCGCTGATTCGCCGGTTTGATCCGCTCTCGGCGGGCTGCCCGCCGCTCGACTTCATGCAGGTTCGCGGCATGCTGAAAGGGTTTATCGACCTGGTGTTTCGCCATGAAGGGCGGTATTACCTGCTCGATTACAAATCAAACTGGCTGGGCGAAGACAGCACGGCCTACACTCAGGAGGCGATGGCCTCAGCGATGCAGGCGCATCGCTATGACCTGCAATATCAGCTGTATACGCTGGCGTTGCACCGCTATCTGCGCCATCGCATCGCCGATTATGACTATGAACGCCATTTCGGCGGCGTGATCTACCTTTTCCTGCGCGGCGTTGACCGTGAATATCCACGGCAGGGCATTTTCTCGACCCGGCCGGACAGCGAACTGATTGCGTTAATGGATGAGATGTTTGCAGGCGTTGTAGCGGAGGAGGCGCAATGACAATTCAGAAGCGATTACTGGAGGCCGTAGAACAAAAGTTGTTGCGGCCATTAGACGCTCAGTTTGCGCTGGCGGTTGCCGGGCAGGACGCTCCGTGCGTGACGCTGGCCGTTGCATTGCTCAGCCGCGATGCGGGGGAAGGGCATGTCTGTATGCCGCTTTCGCGCCTGGCGATAACGGAAGAGTCGCATCCGCTACTGGTCTCCTGGTTTAGCGAGAGGGACGCGCCTGAAGACTGGGCATCGTGTCTGCTGGCTTCCGGGGCGGTCAGTCGGGGAGAGCGGCCAACGCCGTTGATTCTGCATGAAGATCGCCTTTACCTGAACCGGATGTGGAGTAACGAGCGCACGGTAGCCCGCTTTTTTAGCGAGGTTAACCAGGCGATCGCGGTAGATGAACAGCAACTGGCCCGCACGCTGGATGCGCTTTTCCCGCCGACGGATGACGTCAACTGGCAAAAGGTGGCGGCGGCCGTGGCGTTGACGCGCCGTATTTCCGTCATTTCCGGCGGGCCTGGCACCGGTAAAACCACTACCGTGGCGAAGCTGCTGGCCGCGTTGATTCAGATGGCGGACGGCGAGCGATGCCGTATACGACTGGCGGCGCCGACGGGGAAAGCGGCGGCGCGTCTTACCGAGTCGCTTGGCGCGGCATTGCGCCAGCTTCCGCTCACGGATGAGCAAAAAAAACGCATCCCGGATGACGCCAGTACGTTGCACCGGCTGTTGGGCGCACAGCCCGGTAGCCAGAGGCTGCGCCATCACGCGGGAAATCCGCTGCATCTGGACGTGCTGGTGGTGGATGAGGCATCAATGATCGATTTGCCGATGATGTCGCGGCTAATTGAGGCGCTGCCGCCGCACGGACGCGTGATTTTTCTCGGCGATCGCGATCAGCTGGCTTCCGTTGAGGCGGGGGCGGTGCTGGGCGATATCTGCGCCTGGGTAAATGCCGGATTTACCGCCGGGCGCGCACAGCAGCTGAGCCGATTGACGGGAAGCCCCATTCCTGCGGGCGCAGGCACGGAGGCGGCCTCTTTGCGCGATAGCCTGTGTTTGCTGCAAAAAAGCTATCGCTTCGGGCATGATTCCGGCATTGGTCAACTGGCGGCAGCCATTAATCGCGGCGATAAAGCGGCGATGAAAACGGTCTTTCAGCAGGGATTCAGCGATATTGAAAAACGAACGCTACAGAGCAGCGAGGATTACGCCGCCATGCTCGATGAGGCGCTGGCCGGTTATGGGCGTTATCTGGCGCTTGTTCGCGAGGGCGCGGAGCCGGGGGCGATTATTCAGGCTTTCAATGAGTACCAGTTGTTGTGCGCGCTGCGTGAAGGGCCGTTTGGCGTTGGCGGTCTGAATGAACGCATCGAACAGGTTATGCTGCAAAAACGCAAAATTCAGCGTCACCCGCACAGCCGCTGGTATGAAGGGCGTCCGGTAATGATTGCGCGCAATGACAGCGCGTTGGGGTTGTTCAATGGCGATATCGGCATTGCGCTCGATCGCGGCCAGGGGTTGAGGGTGTGGTTCGCCATGCCGGATAGCAGCATTAAGTCGGTGCAGCCCAGCCGTTTGCCGGAGCATGAAACAACCTGGGCGATGACGGTGCATAAATCGCAGGGATCGGAGTTCGATCATGCGGCGCTGATTTTACCCAGCCAGCGCTCGCCGGTTGTGACCCGTGAGCTGGTGTATACCGCCGTGACGCGCGCACGTCGTCGCCTGTCTCTCTATGCCGATGAACGGGTTTTGAGCGGGGCAATTGCGACGCGCACGGAGCGACGTAGCGGACTGTCCGCGTTTTTTAATAACGGGCTGTGAGGCAAGTTGCCGGATGGCGCCTGCGCTTATCCGGCCTACAGCATCCCCGTAGACCCGATAAGACGCTTTAGCGTCGCCGTCAGGCAAAATGGGTTATCCCAAATCTGCCATCAACACCTTTGAACGACGCTGATAGTTGTACATCTCTTTTTTGCTCTCGGGCAGCAGTTCGATATCCACCGGCGTAAACCCACGTTCCTGGAACCAGTGAATACTGCGCGTTGTCAGCACAAACAGCTTGCTGAGGCCCATCTGTCTTGCCTGCACGGCTATCCGCTCCAGCAAAACTTCGCCACGCGATGAACTGCGATAATCTGGATGTACCGCCACGCAGGCCATTTCGCCGATTTTTTCTTCGGGGAAAGGGTACAGTGCGGCGCAGGCGATGGTCAGATTATCTCGCTGGATAATCGTGAATTTGTCGATCTCCATCTCCAGTTGTTCACGGGAGCGGCGCACCAGAATCCCCTGTTGTTCCAGCGGGCGAATCAGCTCCAGGATCCCGCCGATATCGTTAATGGTGGCGCGGCGAATCTGCTCGGCGCTCTCCATCACGATTTGCGTCCCGATCCCGTCGCGTGAGAACAGCTCCTGCAATAGCGCGCCGTCTTCCTGGTAGCTAATCAGATGGCAGCGACGCACGCCGCTGCGACAGGCTTTCACCGCGCCGCGCAGGAACCGCACGGTGCCTGAATTGTAATCGCCTTTTTCTTCCTGCGCTTCAACGCGTGCCTGCGCTTCGTTCGGGAAAAGTTCGGAAACGATGTCGCCTTCGTCGTTAGTTACCCCTTGCGACGAACAGAAGCCGATCATCTTCTCCGCCTTCAGTTTGATGGCGAGCTGCGTGGCGATCTCTTCTGAGGTCAGGTTAAAACTTTCGCCTGTGACGGAAACCGCGACCGGCCCCATCAGCACAATTGCGCCGCTGTCTAACTGGCGATGAATCGCCTCTTCATCAATACGGCGAATGCGTCCGCTGTGGCAGTAATCCACGCCGTCATCCACGCCCAGCGGCTGTGCAATAATAAAATTGCCGCTGACGACGTTGATGTGCGCGCCCTGTAAGGGGGTGTTGTTCAGGCTCATCGACAGACGGGCGGTGATATCCAGCTGCAACGTGCCTGCCGCTTGCTTAACCAGTTCCAGCGTTTTGGCGTCCGTCACGCGGGTATTTTTGTGGTACAGCGGCTCATGATGATGTGCGGCAAGGTTCGCGTCGATTTGCGGACGCGCGCCATACACCACCACCAGGCGAATGCCCAGACTGTGCAGAAGCCCGATGTCATTGACGATACTGGAGAAATTTTCATGCTCAATGGCCTCACCGCCAAGCATAATGACAAACGTTTTTCCCCGATGGGTATTGATATAGGGAACAGAATGGCGGAATCCCTGTACCAGTTCGGTTCTACGTTCCTTCACCACGGCACACCCTCATTGCATGATTATTCGAAATTAATGTATTTTTATTCTGTTTTTCCGTCGTGCGCAAGCGCAAATTTTAATCCCGCTGAAGTTTTCTCTCAGTAATACCGTGAATACAAAAAGAAAGTTTACCCTTTTATAGATGACAGATTATGCGTCATTCGCTAAAGTTTCCGGTCAATTTAGACGTTTTGTACATCAGCACCGTTAAGTTTGTTTTGCTCGGGAGAAGCATGTCGGGATCCAACTCAGCAATCAGTCGCCGTCGTTTACTACAAGGGACGGGCGCCATGTGGCTATTGAGCGTAAGTCAGGTCGGTTTGGCTGCCGTCAGCCAGGTCGTCGCGGTACGCATCTGGCCTGCGTCCAGCTATACCCGCGTCACGGTGGAATCGAACCGTCTGCTGAAATACAAACAGTTTGCCCTGAGTAACCCTGAGCGCGTGGTGGTGGATATTGAAGGCGTGAATCTGAACTCGGTGCTTAAAGGCATTGGCGCGCAGATCCGCGCGGACGATCCGTATATCAAGTCAGCGCGAGTGGGGCAGTTTGATCCACAGACGGTGCGGATGGTGTTTGAGCTGAAGCAAAACGTGAAACCGCAGCTGTTTGCCCTTGCGCCGGTGGCGGGCTTTAAAGAACGCCTGGTGATGGATCTCTACCCTGCCAATGCGCAGGATATGCAGGACCCGTTGCTGGCGCTGCTGGAAGATTACAACAAAGGCGATCTGGATAAGCAGGTGCCGCCTGCGCAGAGCGGGCCGCAGCCGGGCAAGGCGGGGCGCGATCGCCCGATCGTGATCATGCTCGATCCCGGTCATGGAGGGGAAGATCCCGGCGCCGTGGGGAAATACAAGACGCGCGAAAAAGACGTGGTGTTGCAGATTGCCCGCCGCTTGCGCGCGTTAATTGAGAGAGAAGGCAATATGAAGGTCTACATGACGCGTAATGAGGATATCTTCATTCCGCTGAAAGTGCGCGTGGCGAAAGCCCAGAAGCAGCGCGCCGACCTGTTTGTCTCTATCCATGCGGACGCGTTTACCAGCCGACAGCCCAGCGGTTCATCCGTTTTTGCGCTCTCGACGAAGGGTGCGACCAGTACGGCGGCAAAATACCTCGCGCAAACTCAGAATGCCTCGGATTTGATCGGCGGCGTGAGTAAAAGCGGCGATCGCTATGTCGATCACACAATGTTCGACATGGTGCAATCGTTGACCATCGCCGATAGTCTGAAGTTCGGTAAAGCGGTGCTCAACAGGCTGGGAAGGGTTAATAATCTGCACAAAAATCAGGTTGAGCAGGCCGGCTTTGCGGTGCTGAAAGCGCCGGATATTCCCTCTATTCTCGTGGAAACCGCCTTTATCAGTAATATTGAAGAGGAGCGTAAGCTCAAAACGGCGAAGTTCCAGCAGGAAGTGGCGGAGTCGATTCTGGCGGGTATTAAAGCCTACTTTGCCGATGGGGCGACGCTGGCGAGAAGGGGATAATAAAAAAGCGCTGAAAGGCGCTTTTTTTACGGGCCGCAGAAACGAAAAAACACCCGTTAAGGTGTTTAATATTGGTTGCGGGGGCCGGATTTGAACCGACGACCTTCGGGTTATGAGCCCGACGAGCTACCAGGCTGCTCCACCCCGCGT